>NZ_SZPX01000006.1 GCF_005217605.1 Sulfurimonas crateris
TATCATCTTCATCGCTTACTACTAAAGTTCCAGTAGTGCTTAGAGTAGGATTTGTTGCATCCTCTGTTACGCTGCCCTCATCCGCGCCTGCACCTGTAGAGAATGTAGGAGTGTCGTTTGTGCCTGTTACTGTTAATGTTACTGTCTTAGGTTCACTTATTGCATTTGGAGCACCTGAATCATCTGTTGCAGTGTATTCGAAGGTTACAGTTGCCGTCTCTCCCTCAGCTAACTGATCGAAGTTTCCAATCACTTCATATGCGCCTGTATCTGCATTAGTAATATTAACTGTCAATCCAGGGATAGTGACTTCTTCTCCATTCAGAGTTGCTGTTATTGAGTTTGCATCTACTTGGAAAGTATGAGTATCGGTAGTGTCAATGTCTGCTGTAAGAACCAATTGACCCGTGTAGATTGCTTCTAAACCGTTTGTTTCGTAGATATTATTTTGAGCACTTATCACATTCCCTACAGTTTGAATATCTACTATAACTCCGCCTGAGATATGTTGTATATCTAATGCAGAGCTATAAGCAGTATCAGTAGAGTTCATTACACCAAAAGTAATAGTGTGGTTGCCCGCTGTAGCAAATGTATGACTTAGCACTGTATTTCCATTAACATCCTGAGCAACTGCATCTTCAAGTGTCATTAACACACCATCAATTACCACAAATGAGAAATCATTAAAATTAATCATTGGCTGTGAACTTGCTTCTTCAGCATCAAAGAAGTCCCAGTTAAAGCTTACTGTTTCATTAGCGCCTGTTTCAATTATAAATTTAATAGCTGCCCCATCTGTAGGAGTAGAACCACTATTTGAGATAGTTGTGCCGGCTAAAGTTTCGATTTGAGCTAAACTTGCGCCATTTGCATATAAATGTTCAATTGAGCTATTAACATTTACATCACTAACAACGGGCTGATCATTACTACCTGTCACTGTTAATGTTACTGTCTTAGGTTCACTTACTGAACTTGCAGTTCCTGAATCATCTGTTGCAATGTACTCGAAGGTTACAGTTGCCGTCTCTCCCTCTGCCAATGCATCGAAGTTACCATTTACAGTGTAGCTGCCATCTGCTGCTACAACTACTGCAAAATCTGTTACTGGTACTACTTCATTACTTGCCATTACTGTTGCAGTCCCTACTTGTTGGAAAGTATGAGTATCAGTAGTGTCAAGGTCTGTTGCTTCTAGTTGTCCTTCGTAGATTGCCTCTAGGCCGTTTGTTTCCGTAGCAGTTAGCGCAACATCAGAAACTATCGGCTGATCATTACTACCAGTCACTGTTAATGTTACTGTCTTAGGTTCACTTATTGCATTTTGAGCACCAGAGTTGTCAGTTGCTGTATAAGTAAAGATTACAGTTGCTGTCTCTCCATCTGCTAATTGATCAAAGTTTCCATCTATGGTGTACGAGCCATTAGCCGCTACTGTTACTGTAAGATCTGTCACCACGGCCATACTCTCACCATTAGTAACTACTGTTGCGGTCCCTGTTTGTTGGAAAGTATGAGTATCGGCAGCATCAAGGTCTGTTGCTTCTAATTGCCCTTCATAAATTCTCTCTAGAGAGTTTGTTTCTGTAGCAGTTGCCAACACATCCGTAATAATCGGGGTATTGTTAGTATCTATATTTAAGAGATAGTTGTCGTCGCGCGACTCTGTTGTCTCTTCTGCAAATGCCACATCTCGAAGATCTGCATTAATATCTGTAATTGCACCGTTTGCATCTAAGAAAACACTTTTCACGCCATCCGTTGAATCTACGATCTCTTCTTCACCGGCAGCAGTTTCCAAATCTTCTATATTGTCTATATCACCATTTTTCTCTAAGAGTGCTTGTATAGAATCTTTATTTGTAACAGTATCTTCATTGCTAAACTCTCTGTTTAAAAGAGAAGAGTCAAAAAGTTGCTTTTCTTTTCCTAAGACAACGATCTCTGAGCCGTCAGCTATTGAGACCGTTACATTTTCTGCAGGAGTATTATTAGCATCACCGATAATAATCTCACCCTCATAAACTTTCTCATTTTCCAAAGCTTTACGAAGAGAGTTATCTAACCCTCTTATATAAAAAACACCCTCAATCGCCGCGATTTTTCCGATAACTGCTTCCATCTATAGCTCCAAAATATAATTTATTTTGAAAATAGTATGATAAATTTTAAAAAAAGAATATTGTACCTCAGTACAACACGTTAATTATCTTATATTTTGATTGCTTTAGTACTGTATTATTATATGGAATCGTTTGTGGGTTGTAGCTACTCTAGTTATTTCAAATCATATGTGTCAGTACTAAAGACACAAAAAATATCTGTTGTAGCTCTTGCCCCGTTATAACTAGCCTTATGCTCTATATCGGCTTTTGAACAAAATGACTGGATCTTCTGTAAAGTATCGGGGTCACTTGAACTTAATCGTAAAATAGCATCCCCTTTATAGCCTATTTTACACTCTAACCCAGAAATATCCAACTCTATTGCATATTTAATCAGCAGTTTCATATCTTTTACAAACATAACTCACCCCCGATATTTTAAATTATTAATAGATTCTAAATTTTATAATGCCTTATATAATGAAAATATTCAATTCAGCTTAATAAGTATATCTTATTTTTTAAAGTTGGACTTAGAATAGTTAAAAAAGTGTTGATTTATTTAAATGAAGAGCTATATTTTTTGTGGTGGACAGGGAGGGATTTGAAAAAAGCTTACCCGTTTATTTTAATATTCTATGCAGTTAAAATATACGTTTTCTTCTTTTAGGCATTTAAGTTTATATGTTAAAAATGTACTTTCTTTTCTTATTTTTTTTCCATTTTTGTCTATATATGATCTACTGCTTTTTCCTTCTATACCTCTTGGGTGTTCTTTTAGAAAAAATGTTTTTTCTTCTGTTTTTAGTATTATATACGTGTGTGTTGGGTCTATTCTTTTGTAATCTATTCTGCATTTAAAGTCTGGTATTGCAACTGTTATTATTTTTTCTGCTTGTATTACGTTTGTAATTAATATTAGGAATATTATATATTTCATGTCACTTCTTTTTTTGAATTTGTTTAATGTCCTATCTCTGCAAGTTCTGCCATCATTAAATGATAAAACTTTTTTACTTTCGTGTGTGGTAATGTATCTATAGCTTTTATCATTTCTTTTTTTAAATATTCAGGATTATTTATATCTGGATATGTTTTAGTGCTTTCAAAATGTTCCATTACTACTTTATGAAGTTCTGGTCTATCTCTTTCCCAATTTTTTAAAGTTCCATTATCTATCTTTAATATTTCGCATATTTCTTTTTTAGTCATTAATATTTCCTGTTTTTTAATTATTTATACGAAAATATCGTATATTTTACTTTACTTTAAGAATAAATCTTATATATTTACAGAATATAAGAATATTTCCTATTTGCTGATTGGAATATTTCATATTAAAGGAGTGACACATGCAGACACAAAACAAGTTTATTGATTCAAATAGTATTCAGAATCAAAATTTATCTCATGTAGATAATTTTAGAAAATATGGTGCTGTCACTTCTTTGCTCAATAATAGCAAAAAATCACTTAATAATAAAAATACACAAATTAACGCTTTTGCTCTGATGTCCAATAAGTCGTTAAGAAATAGATACGCATTAACGGGGCTATAAACAGAAAGATATGTAAGACGTTCTTAGGGCTATGAGAAATCCCGTCAATGGCAAAGCAAAGCTCTCCCCGTCAGTCACTTCTCGGGGGTTAAAACAGAGTGATAAATTAGGTTTACAGAGCATAAAAGATTTATGTTTCATAAACTTAATTACGACAGTGGTTAAGTTAAAAAAATTCTTTCACTGAGGAGTGACAATGCAAGTAATTAAACACGGTTTTTCAATCAAGAGTGAGGTTTTGGAGATTTCTTCAATTAAGCCCGGCGGCAGCGGAACTATGAACGGAAACGATTATCCAGCCTCTACAAAGTTTAGAACTGTAAACATCATAGAAGAGCCATTTGAGGGAACTCAAAAAGAGATAGAAGAGATAGTTGAATATCAAGTTATCTGCTCTAGTAACAAAGAGGCGGAAGATGTAACAAATCTTCTAAGAAATTTAAGAGCAAAAAATCTTCCTGTTTTTGTAAATACTTCTATACCAAAGCTTTATAGCGGTAGTCAGATTTACACTGCAAAAAGTATAGATTTAGGTGTTGCTTTTATAGAGCTAAATCGTACACACGATAAGAAGAGTCAATCTTAAGCCACGATTTTTTTATAAAAAAAATGTGGGACAACTGAAAGGCGATAGGGAGGTTTAAAAATGCAAAAACTTTTAATAAAATCAATGCAAGACATTAACAATCAGATCAAAGAGCTTGATAAAGAGTTCGATTATCTTGTTATATCTGAATTAAGAAGAAAGCGTTTTTATATCTTCTCTACTTATAGACATCTTCATAATCTAGGTTATTTTACGGGGTCGCAAAAAGCGGTTAAGAGTATGCCCGAAATATACAGAAACATGGAGGTTTCACAATGAAGAAGAAAATTCTTTTAGGTCTTGGTTTTGTTGGTATGTTGGCTTCTCAAGCTCAAGCGGCTCTTACGGTTGCCCCTATCGATCTGACCGATTTTAACACTGTTGCAGGTGTTGTTGTTGTTGCTTTAGGTGCTTTTTATGCTGTTAAAGCTGGACTTAGACTTTTACGCTAATAATGCCTGAACTTCCTATCATTAATCTTGACGTAATAACCGCTACTTTTGGTGTTTTTTTAGTTGCTTTAGGTGCTATGTGGGGAGTCAATAAGGGCTTTATACTGCTCAAATCTCATTAACTCTTAGGAGTTTTTGGGATTACTAAAAAAGAGGAAAAAATGAAATATTTAATAAGCTTACTTTTCACAATAAATTTTTTAAATGCTTCTATGCTCTTGGACTCTAAAAATATCTGCATTGATGATTTTTACTATAAAACTAATCAGTTTCACTATTTAGACTCAAAAACGCAATCTTGGTATTCTTTTAATTCTAATACTTATAATTTATCTAAAACAATAATCCCTAATTTTATTTATGACTCTGCAACTGACAAATGCTCTCCCAATGAAGCTTATATTTTAGGTATGCAAGACACTGAATATAATTTTTTACTAGGAATTGTCGGTTTAATTCTCGGTGCTGTTTTTATGTTCTTCACTACTCAAATTTTTACAACTGTAGGCGGTCGCAGATGATTTACATAGAACTTACTGACATGATAATAATAAACTACTTTGCAAGTATTTTTATAAATCTCACTGCTGTCATAGCTCCGCTTTTTGGTGCTTTAGCTCTAACAAGGCATTAAAATGAAAAAATTATTAACTTTTTTATTATTTTTTAATATTAATTTATATGCTGAATATTGTTTTGAGGGTGAGGTTTTAATTCACTATGACACTTTTAATAGTGTCACTTCAACTCTCCCTTCTTCAGGCTCTCAGTATGTAACAACTAATTGTAATTATGTCTATTTTTGGAATTATGTTTGGAATGCTGAACGTCAAAGATATTTTTATACTAAAGAAACTTATAAAGCTACTTTTTCTTGCCCTACTGGCACTATATATCAGAACGGTGTTTGTGTTGATGAGCCTTCTTCTTGTCCTACTGGCTATATGTTTGACCCATATACTAAGACATGTATTTTTGATCCTGCTCTTGCTGACCATGATAGTGATGGCATTCCTAATAAGTGTGATCCCAATTATGTAGATTATTTAACTTCTGATTGTGATGGCGATGGCGTTCCCAATTCAACCGATCTTGATATTGATGGCGATGGTATTCCTAATATGAATGATACTAACCCTTTTGTGGCTGGAGCTAATGACTATGACGTTTCTTGTAAAGGTGTTGATAATTCTCAAACTAATTCTTTACCTTTTCCTTTTTCGACATATAAATATCATTCAAATCTTGAAGAATATAGATGTTCTAATCTTTTGCTTGTTTCTTATTATGATTCTGTAGTAAGTCTAAGTGATATTAATGCTCCTTATTGTGAATATAGTTATTGTTATGTTCACGAAGTACAAAATAATTGCTCTTTTGATTCATCTTGGTATCGTCCTGGCATAAATTGGGATTATATTCCTAATGTATCAGAGATTCAGTGTAATCTTCTTGTTGATGGCATTAAATATTCCACTAATTCTTTTGTCACTCCTGACATTCTAAAATGTTCTGATGTTGGTTTTTGTTATGTTAAGCGTATTGACCCAGAAGAGGACTCTTTACCTACTGAAACAAATTCAGAAAATAATGATGAGAGCATGGGAGAAGTTGATTTAAATTCTACAACTTCCGATTTAGCACCTCTTTTAAATGCTCAAAACACTACAAATAAACATCTTCAAGATCTAAAAGATAAAACAGATCATAGCAATAAGCGATTAGATGATCTAAAAGATTTATCTAGTAAGGCTCTTGATGTCAATAAAGATATAAAAAGCGGTATTGACGGTTTAAAATCTAATAGTGATATATCATTAAAAAATCAGTCTGACGGTTTATCTAAACTAGCTTCTATTAATTCCGCAATAGATGGAGCAAGTAAAAAAATTGGCACTATGTCCGACACTATTACAGGTAATCAGGTAATAGGTAATGGTGCTTTACATTCTATTGACGGAAAGATGTCTACTAATAATAATTTACTTACCGATATCAAAGATTCTCTTTCTGGTGATGGTTCTGCAATTGACACTTCTGCAAATGATGGTTTTTCTGATTTGCTTACTGGAGATAGTGATTTTCTTGATTTTGCAACTACTGAATTTTCAACTTTTAAAGACAATATAAATTCTAATTTTGCAGACATTGATAATCAATATAAAAATGCTAAATCTCTTTTTGAGAATCCTTTATCTTCTCCTAGTTTTGGTGGTTCTTATAATTCTTCTTGTTTTTCTTTTAACATGTTGGGTAAAAATGTTGTTCTTGATTTTTCATTTCTTGGTGCTATTTCTCCAGTTGTTTATTTTGTTTTAACTTTAACATTTATGATTTTGAATTTTCGTTTTCTTCTTAATCATCTTTTAAGAGGGGATAATTAATGTTTGAAACTATTGCTTCTATATTATTATTTGTTGGTCTAATAATAAAATTTATAAAAAATTTACTATTAAAATATGTTGCTTTTGGCGTTGTTCTTACTTTTCAGTTTAGTATAGCTGCCGCAACCATTGCATTTGTTTTATTATTTTATGGTTTTGTGATTACTTCATTGATCTCTTTATATAATTTTGGTTCAAGCATTGGTGATTATATTAATAGTTCTTCTTCTGCTCTTTCTTGTTTTATGGGTTTGCTTGAATTGCTTGGTATTTTGTCCGCTTGTAATCAAGGATACACTCTTTTTTTTGCTTCTGTATCTACTGTTTTGGTTTTTCGTTTAATGAGCTTTACTTTCTTTGCAATGCGTATGATTGCAAATGAATTGTTTAAACTTGGTGTACTTCTTGGTCAGGCTCTCTCATGATAACTTTTTTCGTAGGTGTCCCCGGGTCTGGTAAAACTTATTATGCTGTAGATAAAATCTATAATAATTTTTCATCTGATAAAGAAGCTAAAAAAGACAAAAAAGTTACTTATGAGATATGTTATACCAATATCAATGAGTTTAATTTTGATAAAGTGGAGAATGTTTATCCGCTTGATATAGATGATCTAAAAGAGAAACTTACTCAATTACATAAATTTTATAAAGAGAAAAAAGATGATGATTTTCTAGTAGAAAAATGTAAAGAGTATAATATATATAATGCTCTTTTTGTAATTGATGAAGCTCATAACATTTTTGATGTTAAAGACACGGTTCTTATATGGTGGCTCTCATATCATAGACATCTATTCCATGAGATCATTTTAATCACTCAAAATTTATCACTTGTAGAATCAAAATATAAAAGCTTCTCAGAGTTCTTTTATAAAGCTTTTCCACAATCGCTTACACTTATAAAAACTCATTTTAAATATAACGTTTATTGCAGTTCTAGAATGTCAATGAATTCTAAAACTGGTTCTATTAAAGTAAGACGAAATAAAAAAGTTTTTGAATTATATAAAAGTGGAGATAGTATAAACGCTCAAAATGTTATTTTAAAGTTTTTTTTTATTGCTCTTTTATTTTTTCTTTTAAGTGCTTATCTTCTTTATTGGATTAGTTCTTCTTATGCTCCTGATACTGTGACCGATCATCAAAACAATTCTGTTACTGATCTGCAAAACAAAACTGTGACCGAGCAGCATAACAATACTAACTATGCTCCAGTACAATCACAAATGACTATGGAGGATCTATCCAATTATAAATCTTCTCATTTTTTAGTATTAAGCTGTAATAGTTCTAACTGTTACAATGAAGATATTAATCTTCCTGTATCTCTTCTTACTCATTTTATTAAAAACAATGATCTATCTCTCTTATATACAAATAATATCAATAGCAACTATTTAAAAATATATCTCTCTGCTTCTGAATCTTTTTACAAGTTTCTTATCTCAAATAAAGGAAAAAATGAAGATGAAAAAAAACCTGTTACTAATAGTATGTTTAGCGGTATTTCTTCCCCTGTTCCTCAAAGCAGATGAGAATCTAAAAAGCATTAAACTCGTTGATTTTGTGCAGCTTGTGTCTACAAATAATAATATAAATATATTTGTAGATGAAGAGCTTAAAAAAGAGAATATCTCTCTGTTTGTTCCTCAAAACTTGCCTACGCATAATCTCTTTTTTATATTTAAAAATTCTATGCAAAAGCTCGGTTATACAGTAAGTTTGTATGATGATATTTATTATCTTACCAAAGACGAAAAACA
Organism: Sulfurimonas crateris; assembly: GCF_005217605.1. Taxonomy (NCBI): domain Bacteria; kingdom Pseudomonadati; phylum Campylobacterota; class Epsilonproteobacteria; order Campylobacterales; family Sulfurimonadaceae; genus Sulfurimonas; species Sulfurimonas crateris. The sequence continues at coordinate 8,855 of NZ_SZPX01000006.1, forward strand.
ACTATTTACATACTTTGTAAAGTTGAAATACAATAGTTTTGAAAATGTATCTAAGTATTTGACATTTAAAAAGATTGAGTTTCAATATATAGATACTATAAATAGCTTTTTGATTTTTAGTGAATCTGATAATGTCAATATCATACTTAATGACATAAATCGGATTGATACTCAAAAAAAGCAGGTCACTCTTAAATTTACAATTATAGAGATAAACGAAGATGATCTAAAAGAGCAAGGTTTTCAATCTTCTACTACTTACCAAACAGCAGATGAATCATATAGAAGCGTTTTAAACACGTTTGTTCTTCCTTTTCAGAGTACTAATCCTGTCTTTATGCGGTCCACTTTCTATACTGCTCTAAAGCTCTTCAATGAGTTTAAATTTTTTAAAATTTCCCAGAACCCATACATTTTGGTTCAAGATAGTAAAAACTTTAATTTTCAAGCAGTCAATACAATACCATACCAAACAAGCAGAACATTAACAGAAGCCACGAATACATCAGAACAGACAAGTATAGAATACAAAGATGTCGGATTGAAGATCATAGGCAAAACTTTAATTTATGATGATTATATAAATCTTGATCTCGATCTTATTATAGAAGATATATTAAGCACTTCAAATAATATTCCTACGACTTATAAGCGGCAATTAAAATCAAACTCTAATCTTCAATATGGAGAGGTTCTTATCTTAAGCGGTATCAATCAAACCAAAATAAATAAAACAGAGTTTTCTATACCGTTTATAAGCAATATTCCATATCTTGGAGAGTTGTTTAAATATAAGAGTGAATCAGATGTTAAATCAAATATATCTATCGCTATAGAGGTCATAAAATGAGAATTAACAATAAAGCCGCTCTTGCTTCTTTGCACCTTGTGAGCCTGCGAACAAGTGCAAAAACAGAGCGGCTCTTGTCCACTTAACAAAAGTTTACGGATATATCAAAAAAAAGGAAGTGACACAATGTTCGGTTTATCAAAACAAGATTTAAAAAACATCCAATCTAAGATTGACAATCAGTCTGATTACTTGGATGATAATTTTTTTACTACTAATTCGGGTCAGGTTAAGACTCTTAAAGATATTTCATTCTCTGCAAATCATAGCGTTAGATATTACGCTCAGTTGTCTAACAAGATTGACACTATGACAAAGATGGCAATTAGTCAGGGTTTGCATAGCTGTTTTTTGACTATGACTCTTGATGGTTATTTTAGAGATTTATTGCATGGCGATTATACAAGATTTGACAAATTATCCAATGAAGATAAGAAAATAGCTTTGCAGAGTGTTCCATCAAGCGAGATACTTGGCGAAGTACGTCAAAAGATAGAGGCTCGCAAAACTCTTACAATCAAAGATTTGTACAATATCTTAAATCATCAAACAAAAAGATATTTACAAAGCTACGCTTTTAAAAAGTTAAAAAAGTCTAATTTAGACTATATGTACATCAGAACCGTAGAACCTCATAAAGACGGTGTGCCGCATTTCCACATGATGTTATATATTCCCGCTGAACATATAGAGCAGTTTAAAAAAGATTTTGTAAAGTCTTACCCTGCTCCACGTAATAGAGCTAAGATAAAAGGTTCTGATGAATTTGAAGCTTTTCAAACAGATATAAATGACTCTACTGCATACATCATGAAATATATTTTAAAGTCATTTATGGATGTAAAAAAGCAAAAGGAGATTGATTATATACAAGCTTGGTACATAAAGCACAGAATTATGCGTTGTGTCACTTCTCATTCTCTTGTTCCGCAATGGGTTTATCAAAAGGCTTATGCGTTTGAAAGTGATTGGTTTCATCTTACGGACTTGATGAAAGATGTAAATAACCACGTAGAATGGAACAAAGAAGATAATTATTTTTATTTTATAGACAATCATACAGGGCGGGAGCTAGTTTATCAGTATGGTAAATATCAAGTTATTTACAAAGACAGAATTATAAAAGAAGTCGGTACTGTAAAAGAGAAGCAAATTAAAACTAAAATCTATGATAAGACTCCTAAACAATGGACTAAAAAACGCTCTCCTATTGATGTCATTATTGATGGTGAAAAATTTGTATATCTTAATGGCAAATATTCAAAACCTACTAAGCAACCATATCAAATGAACACTTTAGAGCTTTGGGATTATTATCAAAATATAGACATTGAAACAGTTGATTTAAAGCATTACGCAAATACTAAAAACATCTTGATAGACAGAGGCTTACTACATGAGCCAAAAATCAATTTGGCTGCATATCAAGATGATTTTTTTAAATTTGAAAGTGAGGGGTTTTAAGATGAGACATAATTTGAAAATAATGGAATGTAGATATCGTGATATTATAGATTGTTTAAAAACATTTGAGATTAGATATAACGATAGAAATTATTCTATTGGCGATACTCTTATTCTTCATCCTATTAGTAAGGATGGTAAATATTTACATGGTTTAGGTTATTTACCTATTGAAGTTGAAGTAGTTTATATTGATACTTTTCAACAAAAAGAAAATTATTTAGTTTTAGGTATTTGCTATTAATGACTAAATTCAATCATTACTCATCTTTATATCTTGACTTCAAAAAGCATGAGTTAAAAAACTCTACTTTTGATAAATATACAAATATAGTTAAAAATAGAATAGACCCTATTTTTAAAAATAGAGATATAGAGGAGGTGTTTAAATGTTAGTTTTTAAAGTTTGTATTTGGGCTGATGGTACTTGGTGTGATTTTGATGATTTGGAAGAGTATTTAAAATTTATGAGTGATGATTACTTCATTTTTGAACTTACTATTAATGAGAATTAAATGATTAACTTCTCTTACTACTCATCTCTATATCTTGACTTTAAAAAGCATGAGTTAAAAAACTCTACTCTTGATAAATATACAAATATAGTTAAAAATAGAATAGATCCTATTTTTAAAAATAGAGATATAAATGATATAAAGCCATCTGATGTAAAAAAATGGCTCTATAGTATTTATGATGTAGGCTCAAAGAGTAAGAGGCATTATCTTGGAGTTCTTAGCGGTATATTTCAAGAGGCTCTTTTTGATGAAGTCATACAGCGTAACCCTGTAAAGTTCGTAAAACTTCCAAAATACGAAAAACCAGATATTAAGCCTTTTAACGCTGATGAAGTTCAAAAAATTATGAATAATGTTGATGACAATAATTTTAAATATTATTTGGCTATCGCATTTTATACAGGTATGCGTTCAGGCGAAATAATTGGACTTAAAAAAGAAGATATTGATTTAAAAAATAAAACAATTCATGTAAAAAGAAGTCGTAGCAGACATGGAGAGAGTACGCCAAAGACTAAAGGCAGTATAAGAGAGATTCCGATCATTCAGCTTTTAGATCCTTTTATACATGATCTATATAATTTACATGACAATGAGTATCTTTTTATCACTCAATATAAAAAACCATATAGAGATACCAATGTATTTGTTAATAAGTTTTGGATTCCAAGTCTAAACGATTTAAATATTGAGTACCGCAGACCATATAATACACGTCATACATACGCTACAAATATGCTTTATAATGATTTAGTATCTCCTGTGCAACTTGCACAGCTCTTAGGTCATGCAAATACTCAAATGGTTTATGAGGTTTATGTGAGCTATATTCAGTCAAATTATAAAGATTTTGATAGAAGTATGTCTATTTATAAATAACTTTTTGTTTCTGGGTAAGTAAGGGATTTTTTGTTTTTTGAAATTGCTTTGAAAGTCCATAAAATAGGGCTTTGTGGTGGACAGGGAGGGATTTGAACCCTCGGTACAGTTACCCGTACGCATCCTTAGCAGGGATGTGGTTTCAGCCGCTCACCCACCTGTCCTTTAGAGGGTGCAATTATAATCATATATAAATAATATGTAGCTTAATAAAAATTGTTTTAACACTTAATTTGCTTTTTATCGACAAAATATTGTAGAATCTTTTAAACAAATTTACAAGCAACTCAAAATAAAATAGGGCGTACAGACTGAAAACACTTTTAATCTTATTATCGTATTGTATTATTTACGCTTCTAGTTACCCTGAATTTAAACAAGACGAACTAAAACAAATAGAAAAATCTTCTGGCGTAATTGCTAAAAACAGGATAGTTGATTATTATGAAACATTAAATTCATTAAAGCCATTTCCAAAAAAAGAGCAGATTCAAAGAATAAATTTCTATTTAAACCAAATGCCATCAAGACCTGACATAGCAACCTATCAACAAAACGACTACTGGGGAACCCCAAAAGAGTTTTTAGTTTGTGGGTACGGAGATTGTGAAGATTATGCCATTATAAAATATTTTACACTTCTCAAGCTCGGTTTTGACAAAAACAGACTTTTTATAACTACATCACGCGAAAAATATACAGGACAGCTGCATATGGTTCTTAGCTATTTCGAATCAAAGAACAAACCGCCGCTTATTCTAGACAATTTAAGCTACAAAATTTTAGATTTATCAAAAAGAGTGGACTTGGAGCCAGAAATATTTATAAATGAAGAGGGAAGCTATAAACTAGATGAGCATAACAACCTAACCAAGATAGGTGAAGTGCCGCACAAGTTTATAGAACTACTTCAAAGAGTTAAAAAAGAGAGCTAAAGACTTTGAAGGATTTTCTCAACTACTAAAGCAGGATCATCCGACTTGTATATCGGACGCCCGACAACTATAAAATCCACATATGCGCTCTTTGCGTAAGCAACATCGGCAACCCTTTGCTGGTCACCTGCATCTTCTCCAAACGGTCTTATTCCAGGAGTTAGAGTCATAAAATCTTTATTTGTGATATTTTTTATAGATGCGCTCTCATAAGCTGAACAGACAACTCCGTCAAGTCCGCTCTCATACGCATCCTTTGCAAACTGGTCTGCTTTTTGTGCGATCGAGGCTTCATAAACCTTTGCAAACTCATCTTCATTAAAAGAGGTAAGAGCCGTTACAGCCAAAACTATAGGACGGTTTTCGTACTTCTTTAATCTGTCCATTACCTCTTGCATAGCACGTTTTCCCGCACTTGCATGGACATTAAACATATCAACTCCAAGCCCCATAATAGACTCTGCTGCATCCGCCATCGTATTTGGAATATCATAGAGCTTCAGATCCAAAAATATTTTAAAATCTGGGTTTATTTTTTTAATATCCCTTAAAAACTCTTCGCCGTCACGAATATAGCTGCGAAGTCCGACTTTTAGCCATATATCGTACTCTTTGATCTTATGAACTAGATCTAGATTTTCTTCTTTTGTGGGTAAGTCAAGGGCTACGCAAAGTTGCATCACTTCTCTTTTAAATTGATATTTAGATGAAATTGTACCATTTTTATTTTAGTGAATATATTTGATGAATTCTAGAGTAGAAAAATCTACTCTAGAGTTTTATAGCTTGCAAGATTGAACGGCAGTAATGATAGTCGCTACTATTGATGGATCTTCAAGTGTTGAAGTATCCTGAGTGATCTCTTCGCCTTTTGCGATTGAGCGTAAAATACGTCTCATTATTTTACCTGAGCGTGTCTTTGGCAAGTTTGGAACAAAGACGACATCATCACATAGAGCGATATTTCCTATCTCTTTTTGAATAACTTTATTGATAGCTTTTACCTCTTCTACCTCATCCGCTATACCGCTGTCTGATTTTAACACGATATATGCAAAGATGCCCTCGCCTTTTATCTCGTGCGGTTTGCCGACAACTGCAACGTCTGCAACGTTTGGATGTTTCTTGATAGCTGCTTCAACCTCTGCCGTACCCATTCTATGACCACTTACATTGATGACATCATCCGTTCTACCCGTGATAGTGATGTAACCCTCTTCGTCATACATAGCACCATCACCGGTAAAGTAAACCGGCTTGCCATCTTTTTTGACATCACCGAAGTAAGATTTTACAAATCTCTCATTGTCTCCCCAGATGTTTCTAATCATAGATGGCCATGGACGTGTAACACACATAAATCCTTTCTCACCTACCTCTGCTTTTACTCCGTTCTCATCTAGTATCTCAGCTATGATACCCGGAAGAGGGAATGTTGCGCACGCAGGTTTAATAGGTGTAGCACCCGGCAGAGGTGATACGATATGTCCGCCCGTCTCAGTCTGCCAGTAAGTATCAACGATCGCGCATTTACTTCCACCTATTGCCTCATAGTACCATTTCCATGCCGGCGGATCGATCGGCTCTCCAACTGTTCCAAGAACTTTTAAGCTTGATAGGTCATATTTAGCCGGTTCATGCTCACCGGTTTTATGAAGAACTCTAATAGCGGTCGGTGCTGTATAGAATTGGTTGACTTTGTACTCCTCAACCATTTTCCACGGACGTCCTGCATCCGGGTAAGTCGGAACTCCCTCAAACATAATAGTCGTTGCACCCATAGCAAGCGGTCCATAAACTATATAAGTATGTCCAGTTATCCAGCCCACATCTGCCGTACACCAATAAGTATCGTTCTCTTTTACATCAAAAACCCACTCCATGGTCATCTGAGCCCAAAGAATATATCCTGCCGAATTGTGCTGTACCCCTTTTGGCTTACCAGTACTTCCTGAAGTATAAAGAAGAAAAAGCGGATCTTCCGCGTCCATCACTTCAGGCTCACAAGTAACACCTTGATGTTTGATAAGCTCGTTATAAGAGTAATCACGCCCTGCAACCCATGTTACATCCTCGCCGTTTCTCTCAACAACTAAAACTTTTTTAACCGGTGTCTCACCCTCAAGGGCTGTATCAACAACAGGCTTTAGCATGTATGGCTTATCTTTTCTAAATGCGCCATCCGCAGTGATAACCACTTTTGCCTCAGCATCAACAATTCTATCACGGAGTGCTTCAGCCGAGAAACCGCCAAAAACAATAGAGTGAATCGCACCGATACGAGCACAAGCAAGCATAGCGTATGCAGCCTCTGGGATCATCGGCATGTATATAACAACACGATCACCTTTTTGAACACCAAACTCATTTTTAAGCAGGTTTGCAAAACGGTTTACGTTATAGTAAAGCTCTAAGTATGTAATGATCTGCTTATCACCCCTGTCACCCTCAAAAATTATCGCAGCCTTATTTTTTCTGCTCTTTAAATGTCTATCTATACACTGAGTAGAAACATTTAGTTTTCCGCCCTCAAACCACTTGACGAACGGGTAATTGCTCTCATCAAGTACAGTATGAAAAGGCTCAATCCACTCTAGTTTCTCTGTTGCAAATCTGCCCCAAAACCCCTCATAATCTCTTGTTGCCTCATCTTGCAATGCCTGATATTCACACATATTTTTTATTCTTGCTTCTTTAGCAAACTCTGGATTTGGTTTAAAAACTTCTCTATTCATCAGTTACTTCCTTTTGTCAATTTTAAATATATCATAGCCGTCATAATAGCGTCATTGACGGCATTGTGCGCTCCCATGTTTGGGATGTTGCAACTCTTAAGTATTGTATCAAACCGTAAATCAATATTTCCTTGAGGAATTAATGAAATCGATTTGTCAAAGTATATTTCAGATACTTCTATCATTCTATTTGGAAGTGTTATTCCGAGCATCTTTTTTGTGTATTTGTTTATCATACTTACGTCAAACTCCAAATAGTATCCTACAAGTGGTCTTGAACCCACAAAATTTAAAAATTCTACAATGCCCTCCTCTGTTGTTTTTGCGTCTTTTAGGTCAAACGGGCGGATCCTATGGATCTTTATGCTCTTTGAGCTTATCTCTTTTGAGTTTTTTAAAAAAACCTCAAAAGTCTGTGAGGTTAGTATCTTGTTATCTTTTATCTTGACCGCACCAATTGAGAGTATCTCATCCTCTTTAATATCCAGCCCAGTGGTCTCCGTATCTATAACCACATACTCTCCGCTTCTATCCTCTTCAAACAGAAACTCAAAGCTCTCATCTTTAAGGTTTGCTCTGTTCGCTTTTGTCTTTAGTTTCGAGATAAAAGAGAATAGCATTGTTACGAGACCATATTTAGATGAAAATGAAAACTCATAAACTTTTTAAATTTATTTATGATCTTAAAGCTGTCTTTGAGCAGGTCTCTCTCAATCTTCTCTAGATTTTTCGGGTTGATATAGTTGCTCTCCTCAATATTTTTTGCCTCCAGCATCGCTTTAAGGCGGATGGAACTAAGCGTGTCAAAACTCTCGATAAGTTCTGTTGCAAATGTTTTGTCTATTACTCCGACATTATTGAGCTCTTTGATCCTCTCTATCGTATTTGTCGCGTCAATAGAGTGTTTGAGGCTTAATGTTCTTACGCCGTGAACCAGAGCAAAAATACCGCCCTTTTTCAGATCAAGTCTGTTGTTATGCTCTTTTTCTATAACAAATCCCGAAAATATGGAGAGCGGTGTATCAAAGTTGAGTATCGCTTTTGCGATATGTGCCAAGACATCATCTCTTGCATAGAAGTTATTATGAAGATGTGTTCGCAACTCTTTAAGCAAAGAGCAATCTCCCGCTACGCACTTTGAGTCCAAAAATATACTCAAGTTCTGAACACTATCATCGCTCATATCGTAAGTCCACTTATCTATAAGCGATCTGTAAGAGCTCACATCTCTTCTCCAGAACTCATTGCTCACCATAACATCTCCGCTGCACTTTGGAAACCCAAGTTCAAGAAGGTTTCTGTTTAGCTCCTCCATAGGCTCTCTATAGAGCTCGACATCTATGCCGTCTCTGATCACAAGAGCATTGTCTTGATCGCTTTTTATTGTCTGCTCTTCCCTGCCTTCGCTTCCCATTAAAATAAGAGCGCAATCTTTTTGCAGGCTCTTATCTACACACATATCAAAGAGTTTTTTGTAAATTTTCTCATTTAAAGAGGAGAGGAGTTTTGTTATGTATCTAACCTTAACACCTTTGGCTCTAAGCGAGACAATAAGGTTTTTAAAATCTCCTCCAAGCGCTTTTAGGTCGTCAAGCTTTTGAGCTTTGTCTATCTGAACGGCTATAAGATGCGAGTGGTTAGCAAAGTAGCTAAGCAGATCAAGCTGCTCCAAAACTCCGACTATCTCATCGCCATCTATGACCACGACTCTCTTTATCTCATTTTGCGTCATCAGCAAAAGCGCGTTAAACAAAAAGTCGCTCTTCTCTATAGTGATGAGATTAGGCGTAGCGATCTTGCCGATCTCATCTTCGATGGAGATTCCTTCAAGCAAGACTCTCTCTCTTAGATTGGTGTCGGTAACGATGCCAAGAGCATCTTTTGATCTTACTATTATGACATTTGTCTTTAACTCTTTCTGCTTCTTTAAAGCAGCAAAAATCGTCTCTTTTTCATCCACTATACAAGCTTTGTGCAGAAAAATGTCAGAGACTCTGGAGATGAGAAACGGTGTCAGTTCACTCTGCGAAGAGTAATTTTTGAGGTGTTGATGGCGCGTGATAAAATCTTTTAAAAAGTAGCCTTGAACACTTTTATCCTGCATAAGGTCTATAAAGTCCTCTTTTTTTATCTCATAGCAGATAAGATCCTCTTCCACTATGAAATCTCCGTTTGCCTTCTCATAGATCAGCGCATCTGCATCAAAACTGTCGCCCGCATTAAAAAGGGTATGGATCTCACCGTCAATCATCTCTTTTACCGAGCCTTTTATAATGATATAAAAAGCTATGGATGGGAGATTTTTCGAGATGAGGAGCGTCTCTTTCGGATAGTATGCTATGTCGATCTTTTTCATAAGATTGTCCATAGTCATAGGGTTTAACAGCTCAAAAGGGTGGATGGACTCTATAAGCTTTCTCTGATCAAGTATACTCATAAGAACAACCCTCCTTTTCTCTTCTTTTGCCTCATGTTAGTGCTCAGTCGCACCCTCTGCACCAATACCTGTTTGAGCTCTGATATATTGAGCTTCAAAAGCCTCTGCCTCATCTTTTGCTCCCTGTGAATTGTCAGTCACAGAGAAGATATATGTTCCTATAAATGCAACTATTACAGAGAACAGTGCCGGATATTTATAAGGGAAGATCGCCGTCGCATTTCCCAATATATCAACCCATACGATCGGACCGAGTATAACAAGCACAACGGCCGTCGCTAAGCCAAGACTGCCTCCTATTACCGCACCGCGAGTCGTTAAGCCTCTCCAGTACATTGAAAGGAAGAGAATCGGGAAGTTCGCAGATGCCGCAATAGCAAACGCAAGACCGACAACAAACGCTATATTTTGCTGCTCAAACAAGATACCCATTATAATTGCGACTATTCCCAAAACAACGGTAGCCGCTTTAGATACCTTCATCTCTGTAATAGAGTCTATCTGACCCTTTTTAATTACAGACGCGTAAAGGTCGTGAGAGATCGCAGAAGCACCAGCGAGTGTCAGACCTGAAACAACCGCCAAAATCGTAGCAAACGCAACTGCCGAGATAAATCCTAAGAAGAAGTCTCCGCCTACTGCATGACTTAAGTGAATAGCCGCCATATTGTTTCCGCCAAATATCGGATATCCTCCGCTAACTGCCTGTTTTGCAACATCTAGATACTGAGGGTTTTGAAAGACCATAACGATAGCACCAAAACCGATAATAAACGTGAGTATATAGAAGTAACCGATAAAGCCAGTCGCATAAAAGACAGACTTTCTAGCCTCTTTTGCGTCACTTACCGTAAAAAATCTCATAAGTATATGAGGCAGTCCTGCAACACCGAAGATGAGCGCTACTGCAAGCGAGATTGCCGATACGGGATCACTGACAAGACCGCCGGGACTCATGATCTCTATGCCTTTTAACTCTGTTGCATGCGCAAAAAGTTCTCCAAAGTTAAAGTTATAGTGCGCCATAACGGCAACTGCCATAAATGTTGCACCCGAGAGCAGTAAAAATGCTTTTATTATCTGAACCCAAGTAGTTGCCAACATTCCGCCGAAAGTTACATAAAGTATCATTAAAACACCGACGATTATTACCGCTACTTCATACTGAAGCCCGAAAAGAAGCTGGATCAGCTTTCCTGAACCGACCATTTGAGCTATAAGGTACAAAATAACCGTTGCTATAGAGCCCGATGCCGCCAAAATACGGATAGGAGTCTGTCTAAGTCTATAAGACGCAACATCTGCAAAGGTGTACTTGCCAAGGTTTCTCAGAGGCTCTGCGATCATAAAGAGAATTATTGGCCAACCGACCAAAAATCCTATAGAGTAGATAAGTCCGTCATAACCGTTAAGATATACAAGTCCCGATATTCCGAGAAATGATGCTGCCGACATATAGTCACCCGCGATAGCCATACCGTTTTGAAAGCCTGTGATTCCACCGCCTGCCGTATAGAAATCTTTTGCAGATTTTGTACGTTTTGCAGCCCAATAGGTTATACCCAAAGTGGCACCTACAAAGATCACGAACATTACAATTGCAGGAACGTTAAGATCTTTTTTTATAGCTTCGCCTTCAATTGTACCTGCTGCAAAAACTGCTACAGCCCCGAGAATTAAAAATAAAAATATTCTGTTTATCATCTACTTTTCCTTTATCGATTCTTTGATCTTGTTGTTTAAATCATCAAATTCGCCGTTTGCTCTTTTAGTATATATTCCAGTTAAGATAAAAGCAAAAAATATAACAGCCATTCCAACAGGAATACCGACCGTTGTAACGGAGTCGTTTGATAAAGGAGCACCCAAAAGTGAAGGCTCAAACGCTATGGTCAATATAAATGCAAAGTAGACTATTAGCATTACTATTGTGAGCTTTATGGAAAATGAGCTTCTTTTGGAAACCAACTCTTGGTAATTTGGATCGTTTTTAATCTTTTCAATCATCTCTTTTTGCATCTAATTCTCCTTAAAAATTATAGTTTACTATAAATCTGTACTCATTCCAACCAGTCTTTCCGCTTGCAGATTCAGCGTAAGCTCTTGGAAAGTTTCCGCGTAGGCGAAGTTGCAGGTTTTTAACAACCTCTGGATTGTAGATAGCATCAAACCCAGCTTCGCTGGCAGTTCTCTCTACTCCGTATCCGCTGTTAGCATCCATATCAAACTCTGTGTAATAAGCTGCGGTCGTAAGATTCGCACCCATATCTTTAAAGTTATACGACGCCGCTACTTTTGCCGCCTCTGTTCCCGCTATGAACATATGGCGCGTCACCATCCCCTGCGTATAGGCCGGCATTCCGCCCCACGTGGAGATGATAGCATTTTCTCTCGCATCATCACCCAGATCATTTTTGCCTGTTTTAGAGTACGCAAACGACAGATCAAAATTCTCCACCTTAAAGCCGAACTTTGCTGCAGCGTATGTGCTGTCTATCTCACCTGCAAACTCATCGCCTACAGAGTCCTCTTTGATGATCTGCACTCCTGCGTAAGGTTTTAGCGCATCAGTTACAAGGCAGTTCCATGAGTAGTTTGCCTCACCATAGATGATGTTCATAATGTCGTGCGCGTAGTAGTCCCAAAACTGCAGTTTAAGGTTTTCGATCCCGGTATAGACCACAGACGCCATCGTTATACCGTCTGTTTTTTCATCAAACGCGTACGTTCCTACATTTGTAAAACTTCCTACATGGTTTTTACTATCAACATAAGAGTAACCTGATGTTGCCGATAAAATACCGCCGCTGTAAGTTCTGCCGAAAGTTCCCTGCGCAAATTTTGTAACATGACCGAGTGTCAATGTCGTGTTTGCGATATCTTTGTTTGTAAGCACATACGCTTCAAAAAGATTTGGGATCATTCTCGCATCGTCATCTCCAAGCATAGGAGTGACAAGCTTTTGGCGGCCGCCTTTGAATGTAGTGTTTTTGTACTTGTACTGCAGATAAGCTTCGCCGAGGATCGAGTACCCCTCATCATCCTTGCCAAAAAGTGTCGGGTCTACAGTTTTGCGTGAATCTACCTCATGTGTTGTGTAGAATGCCGCACCCAAACTAAAGCCGCTTAGTTCGGCTGTCTCATACTTCAAGTGTCCACCGATTGCAGTTGAGCCTCTGTGCGTATCATTCCCTGCACTGCCTTGATACTCTCTGTCAATATAAAACATACGAACCTGACCGCTCGCTTTGCCTTCGCTAAACATAGAGTTTATATCATCAGCAGCGTTTAAAGAAGCTGACGCAACAAAACTCATCGCCACTGCGCTAAGCACGATATATTTTTTCATTTTTTCCCTTTCTCTTATTTCAACACCTTAATCCTAAAATAGAAAAATAGCATGAACGTAGCATTAGCATTAATTATTATAGTTTGAATTTTTAGTTCTACAAAGTGTGTAGAACAGTAACTTGTTTTAATATTTAATTTAGCTTAAAAAATGCTATTCTACGTTTAAGAGAAAAAATCTCTAATATATTTACACTATAATGGCTTTTTAGCGAGAATCTGTTTAAATTTTTATATTAATGAAAGGTGCAAGATGAAAGAAGTTATCAATATTTATAGAAAGCAGAAGATCAATGTAGACTCTTTTGTCAAAAGACTTATAGACAGTCTGCCAAAAGACTACATGACCGAAGCCCCTAATATTTTAAAAGAGTATCGTTATATTCAGCTGATGTACGGGGTAAACTCCGAGTACAAACAGATAACTCCAATAATGTTTAAAAAAGGTTCAGACTCTTCACGCATGGGAAGCGACAAGAGCCACTACTTTATGAAGCTTCATCTGGACGAGGACAAGATCTACATATCAAATCCATACATCCACTATAAAACGGGTAAAGCGAGTATCTCTGTAGTTCACTTTGTAGATTCTACATACTATATTTTTGATATAGATCTTATTCTTCTCTTGGAGGAGCTAAAGCTCATAGAGTACAACAGCTTTCATGACAAAGTAAAACGCGTTATCTACTTTTTTGGCTCCACTGCACTGGCACTAGTCTCTGTTGCTCTTATCGGATACGGTGTATTCGTCTTTTTTCTTCTTATGTCCTCTTTGGCAACATCCGACTTTTTGCACGACATATTTAGATCCATAATATCCATAACGCTGGGACTGGCGATTTACGACCTTGCAAAACAGATCTTTGAACATGAAGTTATGTATCAGTCGTTTCATAAATCTGAAGACAAGCAGTACAAAGTACTTGGAAAATTTCTAATCTCAATCATAATAGCCCTCTCCATAGAGACCCTTATGGTGGTGTTTAAGATCGCACTTGAAGATATCTCAAATATGATCTCAGCCTTTTATCTGCTAATAGGAACTACCATTATGCTTGTCGGACTTGGATATTTTTATAAAACCGTTCAAGAAGCAACTCCAAAAGAGGATGATTAAAGAGATAAACCGTGCGGATTTATTGTCTCGTTCCCATGCTCCGCGTGGGAATGCAGAGATCATAAAACTCGCTCCCATGCTCCAGCGTGGGAGTGTATACTTTATCCAACCCATCAAAACAGCTTCTCAATCTCCAACAAACCAACCATCCCTTCATAATCCCGAGCACTACTATATCGCCAATGCTTCGCCTCATCTACATATCCTCGTTTTACGGGATTATTATGAACATAATTTATTCTGCTCATCATCATATTTTCATCACTTATGAGTTTAGGCTGTATTCCTTCTTGCCAAAGTTGCAGCTCTCTATCACTTTTGTGAGCTTTTTTATAAAACGCCAGTTGTTCTAAAATTGTTTGGGCATTTTTCTCTTTGAGATGTTTTATAATTTCTCTTGCGCTAAAAGATTTAAACTTTGACATCGTTTTAGCTATATCATCACTTTGCGCTACTAAATGAAGATGATTTTCCAGTATAACATAAGCAAATATTTTTAGATTATCTGCAATTTGAAGATATTTTAGGCTTTGAAAGACTATATCAGCAGTTTCAACTCTTGTGAAAATCGGTATCCAATGAAGAACTGTACATGTTATAAAATAAGGATGTGTCGGCTCAAAAATTTTGTATCTGCTTCTACCCATAAATTTTCCTTTTTATGAGTATAAAACCTTTTTAAAGCTATAGGCAATTATATTGCAATCTGCAATATTTTTCTTCTCGTTTCCTCGCTTCCATGTTTTCTTCTCGCTCCCATGCTCCTGCGTGGGAGTGTATATTTCTTGCTTTATTGGCTTTGTATGCATTCCCACGGAGACCGTGGGAACGAGGAATATTATTAGCCATATTAATTTTAATTGAATTTGATATAAAGATATTTTTCGCTCCCATGCTCCCGCGTGGGAGTGTATACTTTTTATCGCTTTGACTTTGTATGCATTCCCACGGAGACCGTGGGAACGAGGGGTTATTACGGCTTATCCACCATATACCCCATCCCGCGGACGTTGATTATAAAATCCTCTTTGAGATGTTTTTTGAGGCGGTTTATCTCGGCGCGGATGGTGGCGTTGTCTACTATCTGCTCGCTCCATACGTAGTTTTGAAACTGTTCAAAATCAACTACCCGCCCTCTGTTTCTTGAGAGCAGATCTATGATCTGGGACTGTCTTTTTGTAAGAACCTGCGTCTCTTGGTTAAAGAGAAGCGTGGAGTGTTCCTGATCGTAACTGTAGTTTTTTGAGAGTCTCAGGTGCACCCTTGGTGTGGTGTCCAGAATCTTGACCCTCTCTACCCTAAGGGAGAGCTCTTTTAGATGAAACGGTTTTTTCAGGTAGTCGTTGCATCCAAGATCATATGCACGCGAAATATCCTCAATGTCAACCAGAGCGCTTATGTAGATCGCAGGCACATGTATCTTTAAAGCATGAATTTTCTCTAAAAAACTAAGACCGTCAAGCCCCGGAACCGTAATGTCCAGTATAAGCAGGTCGTAAGCATTCTCTTTTATGGCTTCTAATGCTTTTAGTCCGTCAAAGAAGCTCTCTACCTGATGGCCTTCACTCTCAAGATATTCGCATATTGATTCATTGAGCATTACCTCATCTTCCAAAAGCAGTATCTTCATCAATCTCCCATCACTTTAAACTTATAGCTAAATGTGGTCATTTCGTTGTCTGAACTTACTCTTACCTCAACGCCCTCTTCATCGCAAATACTCTTAACAAGTCTAAGCCCAAGCCCAAAACCCTCTTTTCTCTTCTCTTCTCTGTAGTAGGCTTCAAAAACCTTCTGAGTATCTTCTATAATTTTTGACCTGCTGCTTACTACAAACTCTATAAAAGGTCCTGTTTTTGTAAGTTTTACATCTACATCCTCGCCGGGAAGCGTATATTTTATGGCATTGGTTAAAGTATTGTCAACGATCCTTTGAAGCTTAGTCTCGTTAAAGTATATATGCAGCTCCTCGTTTGGGTTGATGTAGTTAAATGTTATTCTTGAGAACTCTGCAACTTCTCTAAAAAAATCTATCCTGCTGCTTAAAAAATTATTGAGATTTATTGCGGTCTTTTTATACTCAATATGATCTTTTTTAACCAAGTAGCTCAGATCATCGTAGATGCTGAAGATATTTTTTGCAGCAGCCTCAATCTTGGAGAGATCTCTATCTTTTGGATGCTTCATAAGGTAGAGCTCAATGCTTGTGAGTATCACGCTAAGAGGCGTGTTTGTCTCGTGAACGGTATAGCGCAAAAACTCCTTTTGGGCAATGAGAAGATCCTGCGAAAAGGACTTCTGCTCTTCTAGATTTTTGTTTATCTCCAAAAGTGCCGCCGTCTTCTTCTTCACTCTCTCTTCAAGTCCGAGATTTAGCTCTTTGAGGCTCTTTTTCTGCTCATTGATCTTGCTTACCATCTCATTTGCATAACCTACCATCTCTTTGAAGTCCTGAAAGAATATGGCATCGGGATTTATCGCCTCTTCGTGGTCGACAGCTTTTTTAAAAAAGTTCAAGAAGGTCTGGGTATCTCTTTGTAAAAACTTGTTAAAGATGTTGTTTATGCCAAGGAATATCGCAAAAATTATAAAAGAGAGAGTGACGACTGCAAGAGCGGTTCTTACCAACAGCGACTTTAACTTTTTTCTGTTCTCCTCTATAAATTCAGGATCTAAAAGCTTCTCGTTATTTACAAGCGAACTGCTCTGTAGGGCTCTCTCATAATCCTTGTACATCTCATCGACAAAAAGAGCGACAAAAACCATACTAAGCAGAAATATAACTATGATGGTAAAAATATCTGCCTTTTTTATGGTCATATTTTGAAATAGTGATCTGATTTTCATAGCAAGGATTATACACTCATTTATTTTTTAATAGAACTTTTATTTAAAATATTTCACTATAATTACAAAAAATTTTATAACTAAAGGCAAAAAATGTTTGGCAGAAAATTAAGAAGATACGAGTTAAGCGATGAAGAAGTAAACAAGCTCCAATGGGCGAAGATCTCTACAAACAAGGGAGATATCTGGATAAAACTGCTTCCGGATGAAGCTCCAAACACGGTTGCAAACTTTGCGCACCTTGCAGAATCTGGCTTTTACAACGGTCTTAGTTTTCACCGCGTGATCCCTGGCTTTATGGCTCAGGGCGGATGTCCTCACGGAACAGGAACAGGCGGACCTGACTGGGTTATCCCTTGCGAGACTAAAACAAATGTAACCAAGCACAGAAGAGGCGCTCTTTCTATGGCTCATGCTGGACCGGACACTGGCGGAAGCCAATTTTTCATCACTTTTGTAGCAACTCCTCATCTTGATGGCGTTCATACGGTTTTTGGAGCTATCGAAGAGGATGATGCAGAGAGTTTTGCAACTCTTGACTCTATAAAAGGTCAAGACACAATAGAGTCTGTTGAAATTTTTCAAGCTCGCCAGTAAAACATTTAAAACTAAATGTTAGTACACATCTGCTGCAGCGTAGACTCTCACTTTTTTCTACAAAAACTGCAGCACGACTACCCTCAAGAGAAGCTTACAGGCTTCTTCTACGATCCAAACATCCATCCATACTCCGAATACCAGCTTCGACTTCTTGACGTAAAACGCTCATGCAAAATGCTCGGCATTGAACTTCTTGAGGGGGAGTATGATTTTGAGAACTGGGTAGAAGCGGTAAGAGGGTTGGAGAGAGAACCGGAAAAAGGCAAAAGATGCGAGGTCTGCTTTGACAAACGCTTTGAAGTGAGTGCAAAAAAAGCGCTCGAACTTGGCGAAAAAAGCTTCACAACAACACTTCTTGTCAGTCCTCTAAAATCACAAGAGCAGCTAAATCGCAGCGGCGAAGAGTTCTTTAAAAAGCATGGAGTAGAGTTTATATCGTTTGATTACCGCGCAGACGGGGGAACTCAGGATCAGAGTCGTGTTACAAAAGAGGAGCAACTCTATCGTCAAGACTACTGCGGCTGCATCTACGGGCTAACCATGCAGCGCGAACAGCAGGAACGCCTTATGGATGAGATGTTCTCTCCTCTTTCCAACCAAATTCTGCCAGCTTCCATAGAGGAGAGGCTTGAACTCTACATCCGCCGAAACGAGCTTGAAGATAAAAATATCCCCTACAAGATCATAAGAGAGAAGTTTTTAAACTATCGTCAATTCAGTCTTAAAATCATATCAGGCAAAACGGAAGTCATTGACGCTCATGCACTCTTCTACTCCACTCTTCCCAGAAAAAAAGCGCAGGGAAGAGTTGAGTTTTTGCATAATAACGTCGGTTATTTTAACCGCGAAGAGATACTGTTTGTAACGCTAGAGCACTTTAACTCAGAGTGCGACCTGAACTACAAAAACACAAAAGAGCTCATCTTCAATCCTCCTAGTTTTAAAAAAGAGCTAAAGTTTAGAGATCTCTTGAGAGATTCAAACTATAACTTAAGCCCTATAATTATTGTAGATGAAATCCCCCAAACAAAGCTAACCATAGAGCTTGATGCCAAAACTTATGAGGACACCAGAGAAAAACTTATAGACTTCTTGCAAAACCCCTAACAGTCTCAGAGAGATTAAAAGGGGTAAGATTGTGCAAAACAAATTTTTATGCCTAGCCGTAGCTAAGGATAAAATATTTTTTTGTGCAAGGTTGCCTCTTTTTATCTCTCCCTACGGGCACTTTACAGAGAGCTTTACTCTTTGTTAGATAACCTTCAGAGTAGCTACGGCTACGCTGAAGAGCATCTGCCTTGATTAAAACTCTCTGTAAAGTGCTGAGACTATTAGGGGCTATGCAAGAAGTCTAATGATTCTATAATATTTTTTTTGGTAAAATAGCCAAATTTATTAAACTACAAAGGTTTTACTGATGATTATGGATGTTGTGGAAATTCAAAAAATTATACCTCACCGTTACCCCTTTTTACTTTTAGACAGAGTCACGGAGATTAAAGAGAAAGAGTCTCTTATCGGGTTTAAAAACGTAACAATCGGCGATAACGTATTTCAAGGTCACTTTCCGGGACATCCTATCTATCCTGGCGTTATGATTTTAGAAGGAATGGCACAAGCAGGTGGCATCTTGGCGTTTAAGAGCATGGGCACGATGACAGAAGAGGAAGCTGCAAACAAAGTGGTCTACTTTATGAGCATCGATAAAGCAAAATTTCGTAGTCCCGTAAAACCAGGCGACAGACTTGAGTACCGCATAAGCGTGATAAAAAACAAAGGCCAGATCTGGGTACTTGACGGCAAGGCTTATGTTGATGATGTATTAGTATCGGAAGCTGAACTCAAAGCTATGATCGTCGACAAGTAAGAAAAGGCAAATAATTGAATAAAATCTCCCCCTTGGCAATCATTGAAGATGGCGCGGTTATAGGCGATAATGTTGAAATAGGGCCATACTGTTTCATCTCAGCTGCCACTACCATCGGCGACGGTACGAAGATAGAACAGAGCAGCTCTATCTACGGAAAAACGACTATCGGCAAGAACAACCATATTTTTTCTCATGCCGTTATCGGATCTCCTCCGCAAGACTTAAAATTTGCAGGCGAAGATGTTGAGCTGATAATTGGCGATAATAACAAAATTAGAGAGTTCACACTTTTTAACCCGGGCACAAAGGGCGGCGGCGCAAAGACGATCATCGGTTCTCACAACCTATTTATGGGGTATGTTCATATAGGTCATGACGTTATCATCGGTAACCACTGCATCCTTGCAAATGCCGCGACCCTTGCAGGACACGTTGAGATGGGCGATTATGCCGTTATTGGCGGGATGACGCCGATTCACCAGTTTGTACATATCGGAGACTACGCAATGGTAGCTGGTGCGTCTGCTCTGGCTCAAGACGTACCTCCTTTTTGCATGGCGGAGGGAAATCGTGCGACACTTAGAGGTCTGAATCTTACGGGGCTTAGAAGACATCTGGAGCGTGAAGATATAGATGAGCTAAAATCTGCCTACAGAGATCTTTTTGAGGCAGGAAAACCACTAAAAGATGTCGCAAACGAACTTCTTGAAAAAAGTAAGAACCACCATGTTCAAGCTCTTTGCAACTTTATTCTAAAGACAAAGCGTGGAATACCATACGAAAGAAAGAAAAACGATGACTAAAAAAGCACAAGTGCTTTGGGCTCTCTGCCGAAGAGAACCAAGTGTTAACGTAGGTAGCGGGATTACTCCGGGTACCGTAATAATTAATAAAAGAAAGAAAACTGATGACTAAAAAAGCACAAGTGCTTTGGGCTCTCTGCCGAAGAGAACCAAGTGTTAACGTAGGTAGCGGGATTACTCCGGGTACCGTAAATAATTAATGAGAGGAAAAATATATGATCCATAGAGCCTGTAGCTTTTGCGGCACCCAGGAGAGCGATGAAAATCCTCTTATTGCCGGAAACGGTGTATATATCTGTAAAAACTGTGTAGTTTCTGCTTATAAGATAATGTTCGGAGATGAGAGCGCATCATCTTCCAATAGCGAAGAACTTGTCGATGCAGTTGTTAACCTTATGACTCCAAAAGAGTTAAACAACTTCCTAGCCGAATATATTATCGGTCAAGAACGTGCCAGAAAACTTCTTAGTGTTGCCGTTTACAACCACTACAAAAGAATTTTCAAAAACCAAGATGTTGAAGATGACGATACAGAGATATCAAAATCTAATATTCTTCTTATAGGACCTACGGGAAGCGGAAAAACACTCATGGCTCAGACAATTGCCAGAGTGCTGAATGTTCCTATCGCCATAGCAGACGCTACAAGCCTTACGGAAGCTGGTTATGTTGGCGAAGATGTAGAGAACATCCTTACAAAACTGCTTCAAGCGGCTGACGGTGACGTTGAGAAAGCGCAAAGAGGGATAGTCTTTATAGATGAGATAGATAAGATCTCCCGTATGAGCGAAAACCGCTCTATTACCCGTGACGTATCCGGTGAAGGCGTACAGCAGGCACTTCTTAAGATCATAGAAGGGGCTGTAGTAAATATTCCGCCAAAGGGAGGCAGAAAGCATCCTAATCAAGAGTTTATTGCCGTTGACACTACCGGTATTCTTTTTATCTGCGGCGGTGCATTTGACGGTCTTGATGAGATACTAAAGAAAAAGCAGGGTGAAAACGTTCTTGGTTTCGGTCATGAAAAGAAGAGCAAAAGCGAACATAAACTGAGCTACGATATGGTTGAGCCTGATGACCTTGTCAACTACGGTCTCATTCCAGAGCTTGTCGGTCGTCTTCCCATAATAGCTTCTTTAAACGAGATAACCGAAGATGATATGGTACGCATTTTAACAGAGCCTAAAAACTCGATTATAAAGCAGTATAAAAAGCTCTTCTCCATAGACAACGTTGAGCTTAATTTTGAAGAGGATGCGCTAAGAGCAATCGCAAAAAAATCTATAAAAAGAAAAACTGGTGCTCGTGGGCTTCGCGCAATTCTAGAAGAGAATATGATAGACATCATGTACGAACTTCCTGAATACGGCGGTTATGAAGTTTTAATAACAAAAGCGGTAATAGACGACGGAGAGGCTCCTGCCTATATCAAAAAACACTCTAAACAAATAGCATAAGGCAAAAAGAATGATACTTAACAAATTAATTGGACTATTTTCAAATGACCTTTCCATAGATTTGGGAACCGCAAATACAATCGTAATAGCAAAAGGCAGAGGCATCAT
Organism: Sulfurimonas crateris; assembly: GCF_005217605.1. Lineage (NCBI taxonomy): Bacteria > Pseudomonadati > Campylobacterota > Epsilonproteobacteria > Campylobacterales > Sulfurimonadaceae > Sulfurimonas > Sulfurimonas crateris. The sequence continues at coordinate 30,826 of NZ_SZPX01000006.1, forward strand.
TATAAATGAGCCGTCCGTTGTTGCAGTTAAAACTGAAAAGTACGGCAGACAGAGAGTTCTAGCAGTAGGTCAAGAAGCAAAAGAGATGGTCGGTAAAACTCCGGGCAACATAAAAGCGATCCGCCCTATGAGAGACGGCGTTATTGCAGACTTTGATATGACTGAGAAGATGATTAGAAAGTTCATTGAAAAAGCGCATGGAAGAAGCTCTCTAATCAGTCCTAGAATTATAATCTGTGTGCCGTACGGTCTGACTCAGGTTGAACGTAAAGCAGTTCGCGAATCGGCACTTAGCGCAGGTGCGAGAGAGGTTTACCTTATAGAAGAGCCTATGGCAGCGGCAATCGGAGCAGGTATTGAGATTCGTGAACCTCAAGGAAACCTTGTTGTTGATATCGGAGGCGGAACTACTGAGATCGGTGTTGTTTCTCTTGGAGGTCTGGTTCTTTCAAAATCTATCCGTACAGCAGGGGACAAGATAGACCAAGCAATTGTGAACTTTATCAGAAAAAAGTATAACCTTCTTATAGGCGAGAGAGTTGCCGAAGAGATCAAGATCGCAATAGGAACAGCTGTTCAGTTAGATGAAGAGCTAAAGATGGTGATTACAGGTAGAGACCAGGTAGAGGGGCTTTTAAGCTCTGTAGAGCTGACAAGCGAAGATGCAAGAGAAGCTATGAGAGACCCTTTAAAAGAGATAGGTGAAGCTCTGCGTGACGTGTTAGAGCAGATGCCTCCTGATCTAGCGGGTGATATCGTAAACCACGGTATTATACTCACAGGCGGAGGCGCACTTATCCGCCAACTTGACAAGTTCTTAGCAGATATCGTCAAGATTCCAGTCTATGTTGCTGACGAGCCGCTTTTAGCAGTTGCCCGCGGAACCGGACGTGCACTTGAAGAGATAGACCTGCTACAAGAACTATTTGAAAATGAATAAGGGTCTACTCGGCTTTTTTTTAATGTTCACTGCACTCCTTGTGGGTGCACTCTACTACACTAACATTATTCAAGCACCCTTTATTTCAGCACTAAACAACATAAAAGCAAACTACCACTCATCTACAGAGTTTATACAAGAGTTGATCGATAAACACTTTTTTCAAGCCAGACATATAGAAGAGCTAAACGAAAAACTTAAAAAATATGAGAACAGCCATCTAGTCCTGCAGCAGTTCACTTCTGAGGTAAACGACTTCTTTACAGAGAACAACTCGACACTTAAAGTAGACCCGAGAGTTGAACTTACAAGAACCCTCTCCTATCAGAAGTTCGGCGATCTAAACAGAGTATGGCTTGAAGTGGACGACTACAACGCATCCCGTGTTTACGGACTTGTGTACCAAGATCTAGTCGCAGGTATTGTTATATCACAAGAGGGAAGAGCACTTGGGCTTTTAAACAGAGATATAAAGAGCTCTTATGCCGTTTATATCGGCCAAGAGCGCGCACCGGGCATAGCTCATGGTAACAGTGCAGAGCATCTGGTTGTAAAATTCATACCTGCATGGCACCATATAAAAAAGGGCGATGAAGTAATAACTTCAGGTCTAGATGAGATATTTTTCAAGGGATTAAAAGTTGGAAGAGTACTTTCTGTAACATCTTCACAAGGGTACCAAAATGCCGTTATAGAGCCATACTATAAAGCTAACGATCCAAACTATTTTCACATAATAAAAAAGATAAAATAAACTCATCAAATATTAAGTGCTTTTTACCTATAATAAACAAATTTTTTATGTACTAACAAAAAAGGTAAACAATGCCAAAACGCACCGATATTCACACTATTTTACTTATAGGTTCAGGTCCGATCATTATCGGCCAAGCCTGCGAATTTGACTACTCAGGAACTCAAGCAGTTAAAACACTAAAAGAGCTTGGTTACCGCGTAATTCTTATAAACTCTAACCCAGCAACGATCATGACGGATCCGGAATTTGCAGACAGAACATATATAGAACCTATAAAAGAAGAGGTGATCGCCAAGATCATCAGAGATGAGAAAGTAGATGCTATTTTGCCTACCATGGGAGGACAGACCGCACTCAATGTAGCAATGAGCATGCATGAAAAAGGGATGCTTGAAGGTATTGAGTTCTTAGGTGCAAATCCAACAGCGATAAGCAAAGGGGAAGATAGACACCTCTTTAACGAAGCGATGATAAAGATCGGCATGGACCTGCCAAAAAGTAAAAATGCTTACAGTGTTGAAGAGGCGATTGAAGTAGCTCGCGAGATCGGCTTTCCGGTAATATCAAGAGCTTCATTTACCCTTGCCGGCGGCGGAAGCGGCGTGGCATACAACATGGAAGAGTTTGAAAAACTAGCCCTTGAGGGTATCTCTGCGTCTCCGATCAATGAGATAGAGATCATGGAGTCTATGCTTGGTTGGAAAGAGTACGAGATGGAAGTTATCCGTGACAAATCGGACAACTGTATCATCGTATGTTCGATTGAAAACTTTGACCCTATGGGCGTTCATACCGGAGACTCTATCACAGTTGCTCCGGCACTCACTCTTACAGACAAAGAGTATCAGCGTATGCGTGATGCCTCTTTTGCAATTCTACGTGAGATCGGTGTTGATACGGGCGGAAGTAACGTACAGTTCTCGATTGACCCAAAGACTGGACGTATGATCGTTATCGAGATGAATCCTCGAGTTTCGCGCTCATCAGCACTTGCTTCAAAAGCAACGGGCTATCCTATTGCAAAGGTTGCAACACTTCTTGCTGTAGGCTTTACTCTTGATGAGATCACAAACGACATCACCGGGACTCCTGCATCGTTTGAGCCTGTGATCGACTACGTAGTTACAAAAGTTCCACGCTTTACTTTTGAGAAATTTCCTGAAGCTGTAAATACGCTAAGCACTAGCATGAAGTCCGTAGGCGAAGCTATGGCGATCGGGCGTACGTTTAAAGAGTCGATTCAAAAAGCGCTCTGCTCTCTTGAAACAGACCTTTGCGGATTTGACGAAGTAGATGGAGATATGGATTTCATCAAGCATGAGATCCGCCGTCCAAACGCTGATAGAATCCTCTATGTAGCCGAGGGCTTTCGCCGCGGTATGAGCGTAGAGGAGATGTTTGAGACATGTCAGATCGACCCTTGGTTTTTGTATCAACTTGAAGAGATAATCAAAACAGAGAGCAGCATGAATGAGAGCATCTTAAGTGATGCCGAGTATATGAGAAGTGTAAAGGTTGACGGTTTTTCAGATAAAAGAATAGCCAATCTCCTCACTAAAAACACGGGTAAAAAAGTTAGCGAAGATGATGTATATAAAGCTAAAAAAGCTCTGGGAGTAAACCTTGAGTACAATGAGGTAGATACATGTGCCGCAGAGTTTGAAGCACTTACTCCATACCTCTACTCAACTACAAACATCACAAAACTTCCAGATGTTAAGAACAGAGTAAGCGATAAGAAAAAAGTGCTTATATTAGGCGGCGGACCAAACAGGATCGGTCAGGGTATTGAGTTTGACTACTGCTGTGTTCACGCTGCATTCGCACTTAAAGAGATGGGTATAGAGACCATTATGTACAACTGTAATCCTGAGACGGTATCTACAGACTATGATACATCCGATGTTCTCTACTTTGAGCCTATCGACTTTGAACACGTAAGAGAAGTAGTAGAGAATGAGCAGCCTGACGGTATTATCGTTCACTTCGGAGGACAGACTCCCCTAAAACTTGCAGATTCTCTTAACAAAATAGGAGCTAAAATTGCCGGAACTCCTTCTAGCGTAATTGATCTAGCAGAAGATAGAGAGCAGTTTGCGAACTTTGTAAATCAGCATGGACTAAAACAGCCATCAAACGGTCTTGCACGCACAAAAGAGGAGTCTTATGTCATAGCGCAGAGACTCGGTTATCCTGTGCTTGTCCGTCCGTCATTTGTTCTTGGCGGACGCGGTATGAGAATCGTATACAGCGAAGATGAACTTAAGCAGTATATGGACTTGGCAGTATCAGTTTCAAACAATGCACCTGTTTTAATAGATAAGTTTTTGGATCAGGCAATAGAGCTTGACGTTGATGCTATCTGTGACGGGGTAGATGTCTATATAGGCTCAGTTATGCAGCATATCGAAGAGGCTGGTATCCACTCCGGAGACAGCGCTTGTTCACTTCCTCCAGTTAATCTCTCAAAAGAGATGATTGACAAAGTAGAAGAGCAGACAAAAACAATCGCACTGGGTCTTGGTGTTCGCGGACTTATGAACGTCCAGTACGCTATCTATCAAGATGAGATATATCTTATAGAAGTAAACCCTAGAGCTTCAAGAACAGTTCCTTTTGTAAGCAAAGCTACAGGGATGCCGCTTGCAAAAGTAGCTACACGCGTAATGGTGGGCGATACTCTAAGAGACGCACTCAAATATTACGACAAGTACAATATCGTTATGGAAGAAAACGGCTTATTAAAGCCTCGCCTAAAAGGGCATATCTCAGTAAAAGAGGCGGTCTTCCCATTCCATAAACTATACGGTGCGGATCTGGTTTTGGGACCTGAGATGAAATCAACAGGCGAAGTTATGGGGATCAGTTCAAACTTCGGTATCAGTTTTGCAAAAGCTCAAATTGCCGCAGGCAATAAAATAGCAAGAGAGGGAACTTGTTTCCTCTCTTTTGTAGACACCGACAAGAAACATGCTCCGGAGATCGCAAGCGGTCTTCATAGACATGGATTTAAGCTTGTCGCTACAAAAGGAACTCAAGCCGTTATAGAAGCGGCAGGCATCCCTTGTGAAGTGGTCCTTAAGATCTCTGAAGGTCGCCCAAATATAGAAGACAGCATGAAAAACGATGCTATACATATGGCGATCAACACATCTGATAACAACACATCAAAAAAAGATGCCATCGTTATACGCCAAGAGGTGCTTAAGAGAAATATACCTTACTTTACGACTCTTAGTGCTGCAAGAGCGCTTATACTTGCTCTTGATGAGATGAGAGACGATTCATGGTCATCCTCAAAAGCGCTGCAAGACTTTCTAGCATAGAGATGCCAGTCATCCTAACACAAACCGACACTACCGTCGGTTTTTTGTCGCAAAACGCGCAAAAGCTCTACGAAATAAAATCCCGCTCGCAAACAAAACCATTTATCAAAGTTTACAAAGACTTTAAAAGCTTTAAGCAAGACGGAGGCAGGGTTTTAAAGGGAAGAAAAAATCTGGTTCGCCGCTCAAAAAAAACTACGTTCATTATTAACAATTTCTCTTTTAGAGTTGCAGAGATAAAACTCGACTCTGAGATACTGCGAGAGACTCCTTGGTTCTACTCAACTTCGGCAAATAAAAGTGCTGAGAGATTTAATAGGGATTTTTGCGAATCAAAAGCTGATATAATAGTGGAAGATATTAACTCTCTAGTTGAAAAAGATTCATCGTCTCTTATAAAAATAAACTCTACAAAGAGGAGAAAACTAAGATGAACAGAGCAATCCAGGCGCTTCTTAGCGGTATATTTATAACTTTTATTTTAGACTTCTTCCTCTTTTTGGGAGTGCTTCTAAATTATATAAACTTTTACAATATCGATCTCTACTACAATATTCTCTTTGCAGACAACCAAAATGTATATCTATTCTTTGGAACAAGTATCATTCTGGGTTATCTTGTAGTATATGTCAAAAACTATAAAGTCAGTCTGATAACCGTAGGTGTGCTCTCTTTCCTTGTTCTTTTGACACTTTTTCAAAGCATAGGTCACAGTGTCGGAGAGGCTATGTTTATGCAAAAAGATAAAGTTTTAGTGACATCCAAGAGAACATACAGCGGCGATATTCTCTATGACGGCAGAGAGCAGATTACATTTTATGAGCGTAATCTCAATAAAATTATTAAAATAAGTAAAAAGGATTTAAAAAAGTGAGACATATCTCTTCTCTAAAAGGCGGAGTTGCACTGGGAAGTGCAGGAGTAGTTATGATGAGTGTTCTTAGCGGATGTACGTCACAGCAGCAAGAGCCTCAAAACAGATACTTGGTCATTGAGCAACAGGCAAACGGAAAATATATCGTAGTCGAAGAGATGCCAACAGAGGGTCCAAACAGAGCTATCATTCGCGAAAAAGATGAGAACGGCAATACTGTTGAGCGCTTTATGAACGAAGATGAGATGAGAGCGATGGCAGAGCAGGAGTATCTAAAGACTCTAGACGGCTCTTCAGAAGCAGTATCGAGCAGTGACTCAAGTGCGGGAATGGGGCTTGCAAGTACTATTCTTGCCGTTGCCGCAGGTGCGCTATTAGGAAATATAATAGGCAACGCGCTTATGAACAACAAAAACTTTGCTTCCAGATCGGCATCCGTAAATAAAAGTGCATATAGCCGCTCCGCTGCAGCAAGAGCTTCATCTGCTTCTGGCAAAAAAAGCTTTTTTGGAAGCTCTACCGCTTCTACGTCAAGAACTTCTACATACGGCGGCTGAGATTGGTAAGACTAAAAGATATAAAGCCTCTAAAAAATGAGAAGTTGGAGGAGATTGGTTTCAGATGGCATACGGACAGTGACAGCAGTAAGTACATAAGCGAGACTCTGGTTAAAATCACTCAAGATGAGGCCGAAGCGTACTACAATGCTGTTAATGAGCTCTATGATATGTATGCGGAAGCAGCTGAGTATGTCATAGAGAACAACCTCTTTTTTGAGCTAGGGATCCCGTTTAACCTTATAGATGCGATTAAAAAAAGCTGGGAAAACGATGTTCACTGGCACATCTACGGCAGATTTGATCTAGCGGGCGGTCTGGATGGCAAACCTATAAAGCTTCTTGAATTTAACGCCGATACGCCTACATCGCTTTTTGAAACTGCTCTTTTGCAGTGGGCGCTTTTAAAGGAGAACTCTCTTGATGAAGAGAGTCAGTTTAACAACGTCTATGATGCCATAAAAGAGAACTTCAAGCGTCTTATCACGCTCTTTGACGACACAGAGCTTTTTGATGAGAGATATGACGGCTGGAAGATACTATTCTCATCCATCCATGGAAATGACGAAGAGGAAGCAACCACCAGACTGCTTCAGCAGATAGCTACGGATGCAGGTTTTAACACAGGGTTCGAGTATCTGCAAAATGTAAAGTTTGATGAAGACGGGATCTATGACAGAGACGAGAATCAGTATGAGTACTGGTTCAAGCTCTATCCGTGGGAAGATATTGCGATTGATGAGCCAGAGCTTGCAACGACTCTGAGTAACATTATGCAAAACCAGAGTGCGATCATCATAAACCCTGCATATACCCTGCTTTTTCAATCAAAAGGGATGCTAAAGATTCTCTGCGACCTCTTTCCTGATTCGCCGTACCTTTTAAAAACATCTTTTGAACCTCTAAAAGGTGTCAAACATGTAGAGAAGAGCGTCTTTGGCAGAGAGGGTGCTAACGTAAAAATAGTTGACTCTGATGGAAGCGTGTTGCATGAGCAGGATGGACCTTACGGCAACTACAAAAAAATATATCAAGAGTATGTAGAATTAAATAGCGATGAGAACAAAGAGAAGTACCAGGCAGGAGTTTTCTTCGCTTACGAGGCTTGCGGTCTTAGTTTTAGAAAAGGCGGCGAAATACTAAACAACATGAGCAAATTTGTAGGTCATATTATAGAGTAGACCTACAAGACTTAAAGAGGTCTACTTTTTAAGCTTCTGCTTTAAGATGATCTTTCCGGCCTCGACTCCGGGCTGGTCATAAGCATTTATATACATAAACTTTGCACAAACCGATGTCAAAAGTTCATACTCATACATCAGAGCCGCAATACTTTTTTCATTTACGCTGTCAATAGATATAACATCACAAGGTATGTCGTTAAGATTATTTATAGACTCTATCGTCGCATCTGCCTGCTCATTTATAAGCGATGAGAACTCAATACCGTCAATATAATCAAGCTCCTCTAGCCCCTCTAGCCTTACACTAGGTATCACAAGGTTGCTGTCAAAATCCTCGACCTTGATAACCGTGACCGTCTTATCACGCCTGCCCTCTACTATCAGCTGTAAAAAGGAGTGCTGATCAATGGGCCCTATTATCCCAATTGGCGTAAGACCTTGTCTTGTGCTGTTAATATCGATCTTGCCCAGACTCTCTCCCCAGAGCTGAATATACCACTTGTTGAAGCCCTCAAGTCTGGATGAGTAGGAGAAGACTACATTTATGTTGAAGCTGTTTTTATACTCTACAAAAAATCTAGCTTTTTTCAGCACTCTCTCGTATGTTTGTGTTTTACTGAAAAAGGAGTCGTGCATCTCTTTTGCACCGCTTAGGAGCTGATCGATATCTATACCTACAATTGCTAAGGGAACCAAACCGACCGCGCTAAATACGGAAAATCTCCCGCCTACATTTTTTGGTATATTAAAGCTCATGATCTCGTTTGCTTTTGCATATTCACTCAGCTTAGAGTCACTCTCTGTTATAACAAGCGTATTGTTTTTGTCACACTTTATAAGAGAGTTTATATATTTAAAAATAGAGATGGTCTCTATCGTAGTGCCCGACTTTGAGATAACTATAAAAAGAGTATCGTCTAACTCGATATTCTCCAATTTTGATTTTATGTCTATTGGATCCGTGGTCTCTAAAAAGTAGAGCTTTTTGCTTAAGTTTTTCGAGTATTTTAAAAATTTATATATAGCATAAGTACCAAGTGTACTTCCCCCTATGCCTATGACGACAATGTTTTTTTGTTTAACACCCTCAGCGTACTTCTTAAAGACGGAGCCGTCTTGATGTACAAGATTGTAGTATCCTATATCTTCTTTCTCTATTACTATCTCTTCAAAAATATCCTCATCCGATATGGTAGGATTGAAATTATGCTGATATTTCATCTTCAGATACTTTTTTTGTTATAAAAATAGTTTGTAGCCTCTACAAAACCGTCTACACTTCCGCAGTCAAATCTTTTTCCTTCAAATCTGTAAGCAATCACTCTTCCCTCTTTTGCCTGAGCGAGCAGAGCATCGGTTATCTGTATCTCTCCGCCCTTTCCGGGTTTTGTATCTCTTAAGATGTCAAAAATATCAGGTGTAAGAATATATCTGCCTATGATCGCAAGATTTGAAGGGGCATCTTTTGGGTCCGGCTTTTCAACCATATCAGTTACCCTGATAACACCATCTTCTTCCATGTTGCCTGCTATTACTCCATACTTGTTGCTGTCCTGCGGCGGTATCTCTTCAACCGCAACAATAGAGCAGCGGTACTTCTCATAAAGTGTGACCATCTGAGATAAAACAGAACTCCCGTTATTATCACACAAGTCATCGGCTAATACTACCGCAAAAGGCTCATCCCCGATAAGCGTCTCACCGCTGAGTATCGCATGCCCTAGCCCCTTCATCTCGATCTGTCTCGTATATGAGAATGTGCACTTTGTAATGACGTCTCTTATCTCTGTAAGGTAGTGCTCTTTTGAGGTTCCTTTTATCTGATGCTCCAGCTCATAAGATATATCAAAATGATCCTCAATCGCGCGTTTTCCACGACCTGTTACAATCGCCATAGTATCAATTTGGGCACTTATCGCCTCTTCTACACCATACTGAAGCAGCGGCTTGGTAAGCACTGGGAGCATCTCTTTTGGTATAGCTTTTGTAGCAGGCAGAAATCTTGTCCCATACCCTGCTGCTGGAAAAAGGCATTTTGAAATTTTTGTTCTATCTTTTGGCATCTTCTATCCTAGTTGAGTATAGTTTTTATTTGGATTTTATCCAATTTAAACATATTAAATCTTTAACCTGTATATCTTTGATTGAGGAGTGTCCACAACCTTTTCAAAGAGAGTTTTATCATACTCTCCAAGTATGCCCAACTGAATATATAGCGAGTTGTATGTTTTTTCATCCACGACCAAAAAGGTGTTATGACTTGCCATATAAATAATCGTCACATCTTCAGAAGGATTTCCCATCTGTATATTTTTTGAAAAGTTGGCACTCTTGTCGTATGATGTCTGAACAAATCTCTTTATAGGCACAGTCTGATTGTTAATTGTGATCGTAGCATTTTGAATATTGAATATAATACCTCCACCTAGATGAATGATGTTTTGCTCCTGTTTAAACATTCTAGTAGCATAATATAGCGGGCTTTTTCTCATCTCGCCGCTCATAAGATCTATACTTGAGAATTTCTCTACGGTTGGATATATATCTATCATTCTATGCGGCAGATAGAGGTAGACATCTCTACTCTTCTTTGGAAGCTCCATCTCACCCTCAAGGGAGAGCAAAAAGTCATTGGTGTCACTAAAACCGTAATCTTTTGTCATCTGCTCTATATTTGAGAATATTGTGAGGTTCTTATCTCTTATGAGATCTTCATTTTCTTCTTTAAACTTAAATGTTTTCTCGGTGTACTCAACATCGAGTCTTGACATCTTTGCCGCTGCTTCTTGAGGATGTGTCAAAATAAAACTTACAGGGAAATTCACAACCCCGCTGTGTTTACCGCCGTCTATCAGTGTTTTAACATCGCTGTAGTATCTAAGCGGATAACCGTAATCCCACCAAGCGATCACATAATCCTCTCTCTCTGCTGTCTCTTTAAATTTGTCAAGCACCTTGACCTCATCCGCACTAAAAACCGTAGGAACTCTGTAGTTTTGTATATGAGTGATGTTTGGATATAAAACAGCCAAGCTCAAAGCAGTAACGGTTAAAAACTTCAACCTCTTTGTCGGCATAAATCTTGCGGCTTCTGTTATTAAAAAAGCAGCCCCAAAAGCTAAAACAGGAACCGCATAGATGGTAAAGCGAAGCCCTCCTACATACGCTAAAAATCCAAGACCGATAAGAGGAAGCCCAAGAAGCATAATCTTGTGCTTATATGCCAGATAGATAAATCCTGCTACAGAGAGAATAAACGTGACCACGTGCCCGCTTATTCTGTTTGCAAATATCTCAAACGGAATCTGTCCAGCCTCTCTGACGGTCTGCACAACCGAGTAGAAGTGAAGTCCGAGCCCATCTTTTCCAGCTGTTACGGCATCTTTAAATACATACCCTTTAAGCTGCCCCCAGATAGGATTAAATCCGCCTGAAGTAAAAAAGAGAACTATCGACACACCAAAAATATAGTAGACATATCTGTCAAACTTCTCTTTTGTGTAGATATAGAAAGCAGCAATTACCAGAAGAGTTCTTATGTACCCTTCAAAACCGATCATAGCAAGCATCATAAGAGAGAGAAGTTTGTAGTTATATATATTTTTCCTATCCCAGATCAGCGTATAAAGGAGGATAAGTCCAAAGAACGAGAACTCAAGCGAGTAGCTTTGAGGATACCACCATCTGTATATCAGGATATCAATTGCAGTGATAATGAGGTATCTGTTCTCATTTGTTCTAATTGCCCAGATAATTGACCACAGAAGAAACATCGGAAGTACTATATTTAACATATCGGTATCGAAGTAGCCTATCATCGTCCTGTTGTAATAACTGTTGGCGATACTTGCCAAAAGTGCGGCAACAAGCCCCATCTCTTGGTTATTTAGGCTTTTTGCGATAAGTATTATAGGAATAACTACAAGTGAGCCTAAAACAACAGGCATAAAAAGGATGACAGTCTCAAAAGAGAAAGGCAGTATAAATGCAAAAAGAGCCGTTAACTGTGAAGTTGCACGATCTATTGGAGAGAGGTCATTCTCCTGACTCACACCACTAAGTATGTCTCTTGCACCCTCAGCCCAGAAATAGCCGTCATTTGTGTTTATCATAAACTGGCCGTTAAACTTAAAAGGCTCATAATCAGAAAACTGATAAAACCAGATCATCCTAAGAGCGACCGAGAAGAGGAATGCTATAGCAATGTAGAGCAGCGTTATTTTAGTCTCTTTGTTTAATGTATCCACGGCTTTTTCCTTTAGTTATATCTCGTTATACAGACTGTCTCTCTCTACGGGAATAAATCCGCTGTTTTTTATGAGTGCTCTAAACTCTTCAAGCTTTACGCCGTTTGCACTCTTCGCACCGGCCGCGGAGTTTATGGACTCTTTTTCTATAGTTCCATCTAGGTCGTTTGCGCCGAACTCTTGAGCTACGAGTGCGAGATTAACCGTTGAAGTAACCCAGTAGGCTTTAAGATTTGGCACATTATCCAAAACTATGCGACTGATCGCCATAGTACGCAGAATCTCATTTGCAGTTATAGGCTCTTTGATATTAAGATAGTTATTTTCAGTCTGGTAAACAAGCGGGATAAAGCAGTTAAATCCACTTGTAATATCTTGAAGCTCACGAATTCGCATCATATGGTCTATGCGGTTTGCACGGCTCTCAACATGTCCAAAAAGCATGGTCACGTTGCTTTTTCTGCCCCGCTCATGCCATTTTTTATGTATTTCAAACCACTGATCGGATGTGACTTTGCCTTTGCAGATATAGTCACGAACTTTCTCGTCAAATATCTCAGCACCGCCTCCTGGCATAGAGTCAACACCGTTTTGGATCATTAAGTCTAGTATCTCATCATAGCTTTTGCCATACTCTCGTGAGAGAAAATCAACCTCTGCGGCAGTCAAAGCCTTTACATGTAGATGAGGATAAGCGGTTTTAATCTTTTTAAAAATATCTAAATACCACTCTAGACCCGTGTTTGGATTGTGAGCAGAGACTATATGAACCTCTTTGGCGCCTCTGGAGTCGATGTCTTTAACGATCTCCATTATCTGCTCATGGCTCATCGTGTATTGGTTTGGATTTTTTCTAGTCGCCGAGTATGCACAAAATTTGCAAACGTCAGCGCAGACGTTGGTGGGATTTATATGGCGGTTTATATTGTAGTAGGTCTTTTTGCCATGCTTCTTTTTACGGATATTATCTGCTAGTTCGCCAAGCTCAAAAAAGTCCATCTCATAGAGAGAGAGTGCCTCATCGAAGCTCACTCTATGACCTGCTAAAATCTTATCTTTTAAATTCATCAATTACTTTAAAGCCTCAAACTTATCAAGCTCATCGAGCTGCTCCCAAGGGTAGTCACTCTGCCCGACCTGTCCACGAGCCGCGACATCTGCGTATAAAAATGTCTCTTTTGAAGGCATATCAAGGTTAAACTTTTTAGTTATCCAGTTTGGAGTAAGCGAAAAGTTCTGCTGCACAAACTCAGAGAGCTTATTATCATCCATGCCGTTGATAACGGTTCCGTATGTGTCGACTGTCACGGATGTAGGACGTGCAACACCGATCGCATAAGATATCTGAACGAGCGCTTTTTTAGCAACTCCAGATGCTACGATATGCTTTGCGATCCACCTAGCCGCATAAAGTCCGCTTCTATCCACTTTTGTGTAGTCTTTTGAGCTTTGAGCTCCACCGCCGATCGGTGCATAACCTCCGAAACTGTCAACTATAAGTTTTCTGCCCGTTAAACCTGAATCGTGAAGTGAAGAGTGCGATACATATTTTCCCGTCGGGTTTATATGAATGATACAGTCGCTTTTGTCATAAAGTTCACTTGGAAGCCCTGCATCATCTATCAGCTCTTGTATCAATGCTCTAACACTTTTTATATCCATAGTGTTCACGCACGGAGCAGAGACCACTATAGTGTGAATTTTTTGCGGTCTGCAGCTCTCAAAGTTCTCTTTTGTGCCATAATCCATAGTGACCTGAGTCTTGATATCAACACCAAGTTTAGACGGGTTTGCTTTTGCATAGTTATAAACCTTCTCCATCAAAACTCTTGCGTATGTAATAGCACTCGGCATATAGTTTTTAGTCTCAATATCTGCGTAACCGAACATTATCCCCTGATCGCCCGCTCCTGTCTCACCGTCCTCTTGATCAACACCTTGGTTGATATCAGGAGACTGCGCATTTAAAAGGACTTGAAGCTCTATATCCTCAGGATGCAGACACTCCTCTTTTGTAAAGTACGGATTTCCGTCGTAGCCAATATTTACAAGTGCATCATGAACAATTTTTTTATAATCTTCCGTCGTAATTCTGGTTTTTGATGTAACTTCCCCACCGATTACAATATGTTTTCCCGCAACAAAAACCTCTGATGCAACTCTTGATCTTGGATCCCCTATTATCAGTTTGTCAACTATACTGTCCGCTATAATATCGGCACACTTATCCGGATGTCCCGGGCTAACTACTTCACTCGTAAAAAGGTACATATATTTCCTTGGGTTATTATCAGCCCGCAAGACTTTCGCCTCGCAAACTAGTTTGAAAAACACCCCTTAATTTCGGCTTTTACTCTTTAAAACTAGAGCACTAAACCAGGTGCTTTCCACATTGAAGTCGTAATATTATCATCTACTAACTTTAATTGTACTTCGTATGCCTTTTCAAATCTTATTTTTATCTCATCGTAAATTTTTTTGTTCTTTAAGTTCGGCTCATAAACTCTATCCCAGAGAACCAGTTTTTTTGCCGCATCTGCCATACTCTCATAAACTCCAACGCCTACACCCGCAGCCATTGCAGCCCCAAGCGCGGTTGCTTCGGTGACTTTGGGAATCTTGACTCTGCACCCGGTCACATCTGCTACAATTTGAGGCCAGAGTCTGCCTTTGCTTGCACCTCCCGCAAAAACAATTTCATCAATTTTTACGCCCGTAAAATCTCTGATCTTATCAAGGTTTATGCCTGAGACTATCGCGGCATTTTCCTGTAGACTTCTAAACATCGAAGCGCGGTTGCAAATAGAGGGATCTATACTTAGGTTTAAAAAACTCGGAGCCGCATGGTACCATTTAGCGTATTTCATAGAGTCCGAAAAGATCGGCAAAATACCGTAAGAACCGACAGGAACTTTTGAGGCTTTTTCTTCCAAGAGTGTGTAAACATCAACGCCCTGCTCTTTAGCTTCAAGCTTCTCCATGTCGCAAAAAGCGTCTCTGAACCAGCGCATAACAAGTCCGCTGAAAAAAGTGATCCCCTCTGCTTGAGACTGGTTTTGGATCACATGCGGGTTCACTCTTATATTCATATCAATCGGCGGAGGCGTATTTTTGTCGATATTTACAACCTGCTGCCAAAATGAACCTCCTAAAATCGCGGCTTGTCCGATATCTACGACACCAAGGCCTGCAGAGCCTAACTGAACATCGCCGCCGCCCATGACCACTTTTGTCTTTGTCGATAGACCCGTGACAACACCGGCCTCTTTGCTCACACTGCCCATAAGAGTTCCTACTTCTAAGACTTCTGGGAAAATATCATCCTTAAGCCCTACTTTTGCAGCCATCTCATGAGCCCAAGTGCGATTTTTCAGAGAGAACACACCTGTTGTTCCGCCGTTACTCGGGTCAGTTGCAATAACTCCGCAAAGTCGTGCCAAGATCCAATCACCGATCATAGAGATTTTCGCAACACGCTCATAAATCTCTGGTCTGTTGTTTTTTAGCCATAAAATTCGCGGAATTGCCCCAAGTGCGAAAGTCTGTCCCGACTCTTTGTAAAACTCCTCTTCTATGCCCTTAAAGTTCTCTTTTAAAAAGCGCACTTCCTCGCCAGCCCTTGCATCAACATTTGCGACCGCCCAAAGCTCTCTGCCCTCTCTGTCGTAAAGGACTATCCCCTCGCGCATGCTTGTCGCACTAAGAGCTGCTATGTCCCCGCCGCTTAACTTTGCGCGGGAGAGCGACTCTTTTATACACTCACATACAAGGATCCAATTCGCATCAAAATCAAAACTCATTGAGTTAGGCACGCCCTCCTCTTCCAAGTGCGTCCACTCTTTTTGAGCCACGCTTACCTGATTGCCCAAAGTGTCAAATATTACCGCACGCACACTTCCCGTACCTGCGTCTATTGCCATTAAGTAGTTCATTTATTATCTCCTTAGATTGAGTAAAAAATCATTGCGTATACCTACAAGCAGGGTATCTACTGCATCCCAAACCAGCTTCAACCCTTTTAAAATCGGCATCACTTTTTCTGGGCTTGGCTTTTACTCTTGTTAAACAGATCTTTAAGAGTTTCTATCTGTTTTGATTTGTCATCAATATGCTTAAGTATCAAATATTCCCTTTATCAATTTCCCCAATATTCAAATCCCGTATTCGCTCAAAGTGTTTTAGATTATTGGTTATTAAAGTGCACTCATTTTTTATAGCAATGCTTGCAATCATCAGATCCATATCGGCTATAATATTTCCGGTTTTTTTAAGTCTTGATTTCTCTTTTGCAAATAGCGTAGCAGCTTCTTCATCAAACTCCAGCACTTGAAAGTTTTTTAAAAAAGGTACGATGATTTTTAAATTTGCTTCGACTCTTACGGAGTTGTATGCACCGTAAAGAAGCTCTGCAAAGTTAATTCTGGAGATGTAAAGCTCGCTTGGAGGTATATCGGAAAGCCTTGCTACTGCTTCTTGCTTGCCTTTGAGAAAATATATCAGCATATCGCTGTCAATTAAATATTTTCTCATTTTATAAATCTAGCTCAAAATCTTTAGAGTTTTTATCACGCGAGATTGTATCCAACATAGCATCCGCATCGGCACTCTTTAATTTGCCCGCAAATTTTAACAGCCCGTTTTGTTTGAGGCGATTTTCTTTAGAAAAAAACTCTATGGCTTTTTCTATGACATCTGTTTTAGTAGTATGTAATTCGTCACTTAGTTTATTTAAAGTAATAATTACACTCTCTTCTAATCTTAAGTTAACTGCTCTTTTCATTTTTAGCTCCTTTTTCTTTACATATTATACATTTTTTTCATTATTTTTGTAAAGAAGAAATCAGTGGCTTATAATTTAAATTACCCCAAAACCTCAAGCTCATCGCTGTATTTGTCTTCGCAGTACTGCTCGTAGCTTGATTTGTAGATTTTGTAGTGCTCTGAAGCTTTGTGCCCGTCAAGTGCCGCTTCATCTCTCCAGGTCTCTACTGCAAAAAACTTCTCGGGTCTCTCTTTGCACTGAAAAATGTCATAAAAAATACATCCCTCCTCTGCTTTGCTTGGTGCTACCATCGCGCTCAGAAGCTCTTTCATCTTCTCTACGCCATCTTTTTTTGCTATAAATGTCACTTTCTTTGTTATTGTCATATCATATTTTCCTATGCTTAAATTTTAATCGTAGCGATTATAGCAAAAATGAGTAATTTGACTATAATAATAGAAAAAATCAGGACATCTACTTTGGATTTAATACTGCAGATCGAAGATTTAATAGAAAAAAACGGCAGTGATTTTGAACTCTCAAAACTCTTTAAAGCCTTTATAAAAGAGTACAAGACCTCGCTTGGCGAGCTCTTTAAAAAAAATCAGGGAAAAGATTTTCTCGTCCGCCACACAAAACAGCTCGACTCTATTATTACTTTGATGTACAAAACTACTCTAAGACGTATCTTTGGCAACTACCTTCCCATGAGAAGCTCCATCCCCATAGCAATTGTAGCACTTGGCAGCTACGGCCGCGAGCAGCTCTGTGTTCACAGCGATGTGGATCTGCTTATCGTATATGAAAAAGTGGATGGTTTTAATAGTGAGCTTATAATAGAGAAGTTTTTCTATCTCGCTCTTGATGCAGGACTGAAACTTGGGCACAGAGTCCATGAGACGAATGATCTTTTTGCGGCAAGCAAAGAGGATATTACTATCAGAACCGCACTTATGGAAGCTAGGTTTGTAACCGGTTCCACGCTTACTTGGCACGAGACAAGCAAAGAGCTAAACAGAATACGCCTTTATGAACAAAAAGAGTTTATCTTAGAGAAGATCAAAGAGTCGCAAGAGAGACGTAAAAAGTACCCGACATCTATGCAGCCAAATATAAAAGAGAGTGTGGGCGGACTTCGCGACTCTAACTTTATATTTTGGATAGCGCACACCATCTACGGCGTAACAACGCTTAAAGATCTGGCTGGCATTCTATTCTCTGATGAGGAGTACAAAGAGTACAGAGCAGCGCTGGAACTGCTTTTTCGCACAAGAAGCGCTCTTCATCTTATTACGAACAAACAAGAAGACAGGCTTCTTTTGGAGTTTATCCCGGAAGTAGGCCGACTTTTAGGATTTAAAAATCAGCAGAAGATGGTCACAAAAGTTCTTGAAGCGCAGTGGCGCATAAGCAACTTTACCCAAATTTTTGTAAAGAAGATGGTTCGCCCCTACATAGCCGATATGTCGCAGCTTGGCAATTTTAGAAAAAATCGTCTAAGTCACGGTATATACAAAATCGAGAACAGGATCTACGCCTCGTACAATCTGCCCGTTCAGCCGCTAAACAAACTTCTTGAGACTTTAGTTTTGCTTGAGGACAAGCCGTATCATTTCGATGCAGGGTTTTTGCGCCAATTTACCTACGTAAAAATATCCTACCCGCTTCAGGCAAAGACATATTCGCTTTTAAAAGAGCTATTTAAAAAGAGATATATGTACAGCTTTTTAAAACTCTTTTACGATGCTGGAGTGCTTCATCATCTATTTGGAGCTTTTAAAAAAGTGCTCCATCTGCCTCAGTTTGACGGCTATCATCACTACCCGGTTGACATCCACTCCATCAAGTGCGTTGAAGCGCTTGAAAATATCAAGGAACCCTTTATCCAAAACCTCTACGATGAGTTTAAAGACGATGAAAAGCTGCTCTTAAAGATCGTAACGCTTTTTCATGACAGCGGTAAGGGAAGAGTTCAAGACCACAGTGAAGTGGGTGCCAAGCTCATCGCTGCTTTTGCCCAAAAGATGAAACTCAAAGAGGAGGAGAAGGAGAGATGCGTTACTTTGGTAAAACAGCATGTATCCATGAGCAATGTGGCACTCAGAGAGAACATACACAACGAAAAAACGCTCTATAAGTTTATGTCAAACGTGGGAGACGTAAAGAACCTGCAGCTTCTCTATGTTCTTACCTATGCAGACATAAACGGTGTCGGAGATGGTGTTTACAACTCTTTTACCTCTAAACTTCTTCGCGAGCTCTATACAAACGCACTTGAGGTAGCACAAAACCGCCAAAGGATCACCGACGCATCAAAAAGGATAAACAGCGAAAGGCGTGTCGCTAAGCTTCAAGAGTTTATAGAACTGTCAAAACTGCTGCAGAGCAAACTTCTGCGGGTTGAGTCAAATCTCTTTTTCCTAAAACATACACCACATGATATTATAGAGATCGCAAAAAAAGCCTCCAAGACAAAAGAGTATGACTTTTCCATAGATACACAGAGCTCTTTGGTAATAGAGATCTACAGAAAAATTCCGCTAAATATCGGCTATCTTCTGGCATCACTTAGTCATCTTGATGTCGCATCCATGGAGATATTTACCCTCTTTGACGGTGTGAAATATTTTAAAATAGAGTTTATAGAACATGTTGATGAGAATGAGACCATTCATATAGAAAATATCATCAACAACGCTTTTGACATGAGCAGACATATAAAACTAAAAGATGTCACTATCCGCGAAGATGAGATAGGCATTGATTGTGAACACTCGCTCACCCACGCAGAGGTCACGATCAACACCCAAAACCAAAAAGGGCTTTTGGCGTACATCATGGAGTGTTTTGAAGAACTTGGCATAAACATAGTCACCGCAAAGATCCACAGCACTAAACATAAAGTAAGAGACAGCTTCTTAATAGAAAAACAAAACGATATATGCAATAATGTCGCAAAAATTTATGCGCTATTAACTTTAACGCAGCGGTGAACAAAGTCCTCTGCTGCTACGCTAGCCGCTAAGGCACTAAAGCTAGCCGCCTAACGGCGTCAGAGTAAAATATTGAATATAGCTAATTATAAAAGGAAATATCTACTATGTGCGGAATTGTCGGTTATTTAGGTAAAAAAAATACAAAAGAGATTTTATTAGATGGACTTAAAGAGCTTGAGTACCGCGGGTATGACTCTGCAGGGATCGCGGTTTTGCAAGACGAAAAGTTCTCCAACTACAAAGCTGTCGGAAAACTTGTAAACTTAGAAGAAAAAACCAAAGATTTTAAAACAGATGGTTTTGCAGTAGGTATCGGGCATACAAGATGGGCGACACACGGAAAACCTACAGAACTAAACGCACATCCTCACTTAGGAGAGGGCTCTTACGTCGTACATAACGGCATCATAGAGAACTACGCAACTCTAAAAAAAGAGCTTCAATCAAGCGGTGTTACTTTTTTAAGCCAGACCGACACGGAAGTCATCGTGCATCAGTTCGAGAAAAACCAAAAGAGTGCAAAAAACAGTTTTGAAGCTTTTTCAAAAACCGTAAGTGAACTTCACGGAGCTTATGCAATTTTGCTTGTTACAAAGAGCGAACCTGATACCATCTTTTTTGCAAAACACGGCTCACCGATGCTTATCGGAGTAAATGAAGAGAACGAGAAGTATTTTGCATCTTCAGACACTCCGCTTATAGGGCATTGCCAGAGAGTCAACTACTTTGAAGACGGCGACTACGGCTACGCGACATCGGATGAAATAGCAATTTTTGACAAAGATGGAGTTCAAAAAGAGCCTAAATTTTCTTCTCTTTCACAAAATAAGCTCCTTGCTCAAAAAGATGGCTACAGATTTTTTATGGAAAAAGAGATCTATGAGCAGAGCGTCGTGATCTCCGATACTCTGATGGGAAGACTAAGCGATGATGAGATCATATTTGACGAACTGGACAAAACTCTATTTGATGGCATAAAAGAAATAAAACTCTGCGCATGCGGAACCTCATACCACGCGGCAATGAGCGCATCATACCTCTTTGAGAGATACTCTAAGATAAAGACATCCCTAGAGATCGCAAGCGAGTTTCGTTACAGAGACCCTATAATGACAAAAGATACTCTCTTTGTCGTCATCTCCCAAAGCGGCGAGACTGCCGATACGCTAGAGACATTGAAGATGGCAAAAGCAGCCGGACTTAAAACTCTGGTAATCTGTAATGTCGACAACTCTTCGATGGTAAGACTAGCCGATGCGACAATTTTAACAAGAGCGGGAATAGAAAAAGGGGTAGCTTCTACAAAAGCTTTTGCTACGCAGGTGACTGTTTTTTGGATGCTCTCTTTATATGTTGCAAAACTGAAAAACTCGCTTACACAAAAAGAGATCGCTTCACACATATCTACTCTTCGTGAGATTCCGTCGCATGTAAAAGTTAGCGATGAGATGCATGAGCGCATAAAAAGATTGTCAAAAAGATATCTTCACGGTCACGGCTTTTTCTTTATCGGCAGAGATGTTTTCTATCCTCTTGCGTTAGAGGGCGCTTTGAAGCTTAAAGAGATATCTTATCTTCATGCAGAGGGTTATCCTGCTGGAGAGATGAAACACGGTCCTATCGCACTTGCCGACCCTGAGCTCTTTACCATAGCACTGCTTCCTAAACATCTTCACTATGAAAAGGCAAAAAGTAACGTCGAGGAGCTGAGTGCAAGGGATTCTACTATCTGCGCTATTAGCCAGATAGCGTTTGAGAGAGCGGATGATTTTATTGAGATCTCTGAGTGCGATCACTATATGCTTGAGTTTTTTGAGATGATGGTCGTTGTGCAGCTACTATCTTTGGAGATATCTATAAGACTTGGCAATGACGTCGATATGCCTAGGAATTTAGCAAAAAGTGTAACGGTAGAATAAATAGCTTATATTTCAAACTAAATTTATATTTACTTAGATATTATAAAAAAACAATTACCATATAAAGCGATTAATAATGAAAACGAAATCCAGACTTTTAGTTATAGTTACGTTTATGCTGCTAGGGCTTACCGCCGCGACGATTATCAATATATCACTTAATTTTAGAGACTACAGCATAAACAGTGCTGTTGAGAAATCACAACTTGCTGCAAACATAGTAAAAGATGGGCTTACTGCCCACATGGTAAATGATATGATGGATAAAAGACAGTACTTTCTGGATAAGATCGCTACTAGTAACAATATCAAATCTCTATGGATTGCAAGAGGGGAGAATGTTATCCAGCAATACGGAGAGGGTCTAAGCAATGAAGCTATCAGGGATGAGATAGATAAAGAGGTACTGCGAACAGGAGAGAGCGTACAAAAGATCACCGAAAACACAAAAGCCACAACTCTAAGAGTCACTATTCCCTATAAAGCTTCGACACCTATGGACAATACGAACTGTATGTCGTGCCACAACGTTGAGAGAGGCGATACTCTTGGCGTTATCAGCATGGAGTTTGATATCAGTGACATGAGAAGCAGCGGAATGCTTACTATTCTTAAGATATTAGGAATAAATCTGCTCTTTATAGTGGTAGTTCTTTTATTGATAAACTACTATGTAACCCCGTATCTAAATCTTTTCTCAAACCTGCAAAGCGGTATTAAAAAAGCGTACAGCGGAGATTTTTCGCACAATTTTGTCTCAAAAGTAGGAGGAGATGCCAGAAGCGTTGTAGATCAGATGAATTCGCTCTTTAGAAAGATGCAGGAGACTTTTGGCGATATAAAATACAACCTTGCAACATTTATACCGCAGGGGTGTGTCTCATCAAGCGACCCTCTTTATGAGGCAAAAACTATTATCAGCGAACTCTCAGATATCTATAAATTTAAAAAGACGATCGAGCTTGACGGTTCTAAAGATGAAGTATATACAAGGATCATCGATATTTTAAAACTCAAATATCAAGTCGGGCACTTTGCATTTTACGAAGTAAACAACGTAACTTCAGAGAGAAAACTTATATATAGCACAGAAGAAGACGATGCTATCTGTTTTGAAAAGACCAACAAGAACGCAATGGAATGTAGAGCCCACAGAACAGATAGCGTAACAATTTCAACAGAGTTTCCAAATCTTTGTCAAGCTTGTGTTGCACTTAATATAGATTATGTCTGTATCCCCTTTAATATAAATCACGATATATCTTTGACGGTCTCCATGACATCCGAGGATAGAGACGAAGTTGAGAAGATGAAGAAAAACATCTCAAGTATCAAACACTACCTAGAAGCTGCTAAACCGGTTATAGAGAGTCAGATACTTATGGAGAAACTAAGAGACACTTCTCTTAGAGACGGTATGACAGGTCTTTATAACAGAAGATTCCTTGAAGAGATCATTGACAAGATCATGAGCCATGCAAACAGACACAACGAAACTTATGCAGTTATGATGCTTGATGTCGACTTCTTTAAGATGGTAAATGACACTTACGGACACGATATAGGAGACAAAGTTATCGTCGCTCTTGCAAAGGTGCTTAAAAACAGTATTCGTGAAGCTGACTTGGCGATACGCTACGGAGGGGAGGAGTTCGTTGTTCTTCTGAGCAATGCTACGGATGAAGGAGTTATGCAAGTAGCTACAAAAATACACTCTGCTTTCGGTGCACTCTCTTTTGACGTCGGAACATCAGAGACACTTAAAAAGACGCTAAGTATCGGTATAGCAAAGTTCCCTACCGATGGAGATACCATCTGGAAATGTATCAAGTATGCTGATACAGCTCTGTATGAGGCTAAAAACACGGGAAGAAACAAGATCGTAGAGTTTAAACCTGAGATGTTCCAAGGAGAGGATTTTTAATCTTCCTCTTTATTACGCACTAAAACGAACAAGTCCGTTTTAGATGGCATGGACAAATGTCCCTTGCAACCCCCTAAAGCTACGAAAAACTAGTTTTTCGAGATTTTATGCATATTAATTTAAAAAAAGCATATAAAATTAAAAGAGTGATGCAATTGTAAGGCGCTGACGAGGAAGCATACTTAAAGTATGTGACGAGCGTAACGACGCAGAATATGCGCCGCTATTTTGATTTTAAACTATTACTTGGTGCTGCAAGCACTTACACCCGGAGGAGTCGTCGGCTGAACAGACTCATTGCTTGCTCCGCCTTTTGAATTTACCTCTTCAATTGTTGCCCAGATAGATTCAGCAGCGGCCATATAGCGTTTTGCACTCTCGCTTGTAGGGTTTACGAATGTTATCGGTTTTCCTTCATCTCCGCCAGTTCTAATGCTAGGCTCAATTGGGATCTCGGCAATTATTTTGGTATCAAACTCATCCGCCATTGGCTGTGATGTTCCTTTTCCAAATATATCATACTCTACACCAGTATCTGGAGCGATAAAGCCGCTCATATTCTCAATTATTCCAGCGATTGGAATATTTAGCTTCTTAAACATATCTAGTGAACGACGAGAGTCATCAAGAGATACCGCTTGAGGAGTAGTAACCGTTAAACCTGCAGTAACCGGTACACTTTGAGCCAATGTAAGTTGTGCATCACCTGTTCCCGGAGGCATATCTATAACTAAAACATCCAGATCACTCCAAAGAATATCTCTTAAGAACTGCTCAATTGCTTTCATTATCATAGCACCGCGCCAAATAAGCGACTGTCCATCTTCCATAAGAGAACCCATAGACATCATCTCTATACCGTAAGCTTTTATCGGAAGAACTTTATTCCCCGTAATCTCAGGTTTAATATCTGAAACGCCCAACATACGCGGAATATTTGGACCATATATATCTGCATCCAAAAGTCCCACTTTTTTACCCTGCTGAGCAAGTGCAATAGCGATATTTACCGACGTAGTAGATTTTCCTACTCCGCCTTTACCCGAGCTTACCATTAAAAAGTTTTTTATTTGAGGAGCTATGTTCTTGCTCTTTGGTTTTGGAGCTTCAGGCATTTTTGGAGCTTTTATATTTACCGTTACATTAGCAGCACCCACAGCTTTTAGCTCTGCTGTTGCATCATCAATTATCTGCTGTGCTACTTCAGGAGCGCTTGATGTTATCTCTACATTAAAGCTTACATCGGCTCCGTTGATCTCTATACTATTTACAAAACCAAAAGTTACTATATCCTTTGTAAAACCCGGATACAGAACTTTTGACAGTGCTGAATTTACAATATCTTTAGTCATTTCTATTTTTTTCCTTTATAAATTTCATTTTCGTAACTCTATCATAATTAAATAAGACAAAAATTATCTTATATCAATTAATTCATTTTTTTAAGCTCCCAGAGCCTCTCTTCCTTTGCTTCTCTCGCGATCTGCTCGATTGCTTCAGGGTTATCCATTATGTTTTGAGTTATCTTGTACGAACAGAATTTCGGTCCACACATTGAACAAAACTCTGCCTCTTTAAAGACATCTTGAGGGAGGGTCTCATCATGATATTCACGAGCGCGCTCGCTGTCAAGTGCCAGCTCAAACTGCTTCTCCCAGTTAAATGAATATCTTGCATCACTCATCTCATCATCTATATCTCTAGCCCCTTTGCGCCCTCTTGCAATATCAGCCGCGTGAGCCGCTATTTTATAAGCGATAATTCCCTCGCGGACATCATTTGCATTTGGAAGCCCAAGATGCTCTTTTGGTGTTACGTAACAGAGCATCGAAGCTCCGTGCCATCCGCCGACAGCCGCACCGATCGCAGAACTTATATGGTCGTATCCTGCAGCAATATCGGTAACCAAAGGTCCAAGTATGTAAAACGGAGCTTCATGGCAAAGTTCGCGCTGAAGCTTCATATTACGCTCGATCTGATTTAGAGGAACGTGACCAGGACCTTCGATCATGACCTGAACATTCTTCTCCCATGCACGAAGTGTTAACTCACCCAGAACTTTCAACTCTCCAAGCTGCGCATCATCACTTGCATCAGCCAAACATCCAGGACGTAAAGAGTCTCCAAGAGAGAGAGATACATCATACTTTGCACAGATGTCCAAAATATCGTCAAATGCCGTGTAAAATGGATTTTCTCTATGATAGTGCATCATCCATGCAGCCATCAAACTTCCGCCGCGGCTGACGATTCCCATCTTTCTTTTAGCGATCTTTGGCATAGTCTCAAGCAAGAAACCGGCGTGAATCGTAAAATAGCTCACTCCCTGTTTTGCCTGACGCTCCAAAACCTCAAGCATAACCTCGATGCTTAAGTCCTCTATCTTATTCCCTACATCATGAAGGATCTGATAAATAGGCACCGTTCCTATCGGAATCTTTGAAGATTCGATCACTGCCTTGCGTATCTCATCTAAATCACCGCCTGTTGATAAGTCCATCGCCGTATCAGCCTTATAGTGCTGAGAGACCTGCATCTTCTCAACTTCGCCCTGAACATCGGATGCTATAGCAGACGAGCCAATATTTGCGTTGATCTTACATCTTGCAGCAAGCCCGATTGCCATCGGCTCAAGAGAGGTGTGATTCACATTTGCCGGAATTATCATCCTTCCTCTTGCAATTTCACTTCTAACTAACTCAGGAGATAGATCTTCTACTTTTGCTACGTACTCCATCTCCTCGGTTATTACGCCCTGTTTTGCGTAGTACATCTGCGTTTTAACAGGGTCGCTTTCGCGCTCTTTAACCCATGAAGTTCTCATATTTTCTCCTAAAATTGTAATACTATATACATCAAGTAGTGAAAATATAATCAAATAAAGTTAATATAATATTAAGTTTATTATTTGATTTCATAATTTAGAAAATTTAGAAAAATAATTTATTTATTCAAGATAAAAAAAAGCTTCTGCTGTGTATAATTTCGTAACACTTATGGATTATAGGAGCTTATTTGTCTGATTTGACGCTTATCTTACTTGCTGCAGGCAGTTCTTCGCGTTTTGAACTAGGTGTCAAAAAGCAGTGGCTTAGAATCGCAAACCAGCCTTTGTGGCAATTTGTAGCAGAAAGTTATGAAAAAACTGCTCACTTTGAAAAAATTATAATTGCTTCATCTAAGGAAGATATAGAGTTTATGAAACTCTACTCGGACTTTACGTTTGTAGAGGGTGGAGCAACCAGACAGGGATCTCTTAAAAACGCTCTAAAAGAGGTAACTTCACAGTATGTGCTTGTGAGCGATATTGCGCGCGCATGTGTTAGTGGCGACTTTCTTAAAAGGATAATCTCTCACAAAGGCAAGGGTGAGTGCATTGTTCCTTATCTTAGCGTTACAGACACCATTGTTTATGATGGCAAAACAATAGACAGAGATAGAGTAAAAAGGGTTCAGACCCCTCAACTCTCGCTTACTTCAGCTCTAAAATCGGCTCTTTTGCAAGAAGAGGAGTTTACGGATGAGAGCAGCGCCATAGTTTCAAACGGCGGCAGCAGAGAGTTTATTTTGGGTGAAGAGGATGCTCATAAGATTACGCGCATTGCTGATTTAAAAGAGCTTCCTTGCCTTGTGCCGCCATCAGATGATACTCTAAGCGGAACTGGATTTGACGTTCATGCCTTTGATGATAAGGGTGATATGTTTCTTGGCGGCGTAAAGATAGAGTCTAATTACGGCTTTAAAGCCCACAGTGACGGCGATGTGGCTATACATGCTCTTATTGACGCGCTTCTTGGAGCTGCCGGAATGGGCGACATCGGTATGATGTTTCCTGACAATGATGATGCTTACAAAGGTGCGGACTCAAAAAAGCTTTTAAAAGTCGTTGTTACAAAACTTCACAACTTTGGATTTGTTATAATTAACGTCGATGTTACCGTGGCAGCAGAGAAACCAAGACTCGGCGCTTACAAAACAGAGATGAGAAAAACATTAAGTAGCATCTTGGGCATTGAAGCACAAAGGGTAAATATCAAAGCAACAACGACTGAAAAACTTGGTTTCATAGGAAGAGGCGAAGGTGTCGGCGTAATAGCAAACGCAAATTTAAAATATTTTGATTGGACAAAGATTTGAAGATACTAATAATAGAAAATGAAGTTTATTTGGCGCAAAGTATTGCCACAAAACTCAGCGAACTTGGTCACATATGCGAGATGTGTACATCAACAAGAGATGCGATAAAAAGCAATAATTATGATGTTGTCTTACTCTCAACCAATATAAACGGTCAGGATTTCAACCCTGTAATCGAGACTTTTAAAAAATCGATAATTATTTTAATGGTCTCATACATCAGCAACGATACAGTCTCGAAACCTCTCTCTGCAGGTGCAAAAGACTATATACTAAAACCGTTTATGATCGAAGAGCTTATCAGAAAGATAAACCACTATCAAGACTATGAGAAGCTTAAAAAAAGAAATGAGGCGTACGACAAATACCTGACTCACTCCTTCTCATCTATGGCTAACGAGCACAACTTCGACAATATAGAACTTCCAGTCTTTATCTCATCATCTTATCAGAAGTATGCGGACTCTTTTGCTTTTGAGTATGCAAAAAAGAAAAATCTTCCTCTTCATTTTATAACTCTAAGCGACCCAAAATCGATGAGTGAGATAGAGGCTATCAATGGAAACTCTCTTATATATATAATCGATCTTCAAACTCTTAAAAAAAGCGACAGAAAAGCTCTATACTCTCTTCTTGAAAATAAAAATGCAATAATCTCAAGCACTGACAAGATCGAAGATTACGAATATGAAGTAATAGAGATCAAGAGCGAAAACAAGATCTTTGACCAAGGAGAGATTCTTCCGATAGAAGATTACGTAAAATTTATCGTACTGAATTATCAGCATAAATTTCCCGATACGGAACTATCAAAAAAACTCGGCATAAGCCGCAAAAGTCTATGGGAAAAACGGAAGAAATATGACATCGTCAAGAAAAAATAAAACCCTATTAATAGATAAAGAGGCGGCATCGGCACTGGAGCTGTTAAAGGATGGTCTGCTCTCTCCCGTTGAGTCATTGATGAACGAGGAGCAGAGTACAAGCGTCTTAAAAACAGGACTTATTAACGGAAAATCATTTCCTTTTCCTTTTCTGCTCGCACCTGCAGGAAAGATGAACACGGAAGTGCTCACCTCTCTTAAAAAAGGCGAAGAGGTAACCATACTTTTTGAAAAAAAACCATTTGCCACGCTGATAGTAGATGAAGTTTTTCATATTAATCCAAGCGAGAGAATAAAACAGATATACGGAACAGATGATATCTCTCACCCGGGTGTGATGGCGACATTTAAGAGAATCGGCTCTCTTGCGGTAAGCGGAGAATACACTCTTTTAAACGAATCAAGCAATACGAACAAACAGATAATAGAAGATGCAAAAAAACTCATTGATGCAAAACATACTACCGCTCTTGTAATGGCGGCTAACCCGCTTCACCGTGCCCATGAGAGGCTTATTCGCCAAACTCTTGAAAACACGGACTTGCTTGTTATATTTTTGCTAAAACCATATACAGAATCAAACCTCTCATACAAGATAAGAAAAAAAGCGCTTGATTTCTTTATTAATAACTTTCTGACAAAGAACCATGTCGTAGTCGTACCTCTGGAGAACAGCTATATTTTTGCAGGATACAATGAGATCATCCTAGATGCCATCGTCGCAAAAAATTACGGCTGTAATAAGCTGACAATAGGGCGAAACCACGCTGGACTCGGGATGTTCTACGACTGCAACTCAAATAAATCTATAATCGATAAAGTCATAGGTATTGATATCGAGATAACAGTTGCAAGCGAGTATGTATATTGTGACAAGTGTACGACGCTTGTAAGCAAAAACACATGCCCTCACGGTCAGCACCACCAGATCTCTTACCACTCGAACTCGATTCTTGAACTGCTGGAGCTTGGTATCTTGCCTCCGACTATTTTGATGAGAAAAGAGATCTCGGCAGTTATACTCTCAAAACTGCATCCAAACAGATTTAAAAATCTAGAGAAGCTCTACTACGACGTTCTTCCTGTAGAGGGTCTTTTAGAAGAGCATACGGAAAATGATTTTTACCTAGAGCTTATGAAGCTATACCAAACTACATCACTGACTTAAGATGAAAACCTTTTACAAAAATTTCACCTTCTGTTTCTATATACAAGGAAAAATATGAACTGGTTTTTTATCACATTAGGCTACAGCGGATTATCTCCAAAAGCTCCCGGAACTGTCGGAACACTCGTTTCACTTCCTCTTGGGATGTTGATTCTTATCTATTTTGACGCACAGACCCTGTTTTTGGCAACTCTTCTTATCTCTATAATTGCCATTCGTGAGATAAACAAGTATGAGGAAAAAAGCGGCATCCATGACGATAAGCGCATTGTTATAGATGAACTTGCTGGGATGTGGTTCGCACTTAGCGTCGCACCTGCCATAAGTGTAAGTTTGAGCGAAGTAACCGACTGGCAAAACGGATTTTTAGTTCAAAGTATGCTCTCATTTCTTCTCTTTAGATACTTTGATATTGCAAAACCTTCCATAATAGGCAGACTTGACCGTGAGGCAAAAGGCGGGGTCGGTGTTATGGCTGATGATATCATAGCCGGCTTTGTAGCAGGTATTTTGAGTGCTGTAATATGGCAGGGAATCTTACAGATTCAAAATCTGTTTTAGTTTTTTTTCCAAAAAAACAAAAGAACTCTTATAGCACATTTAAAACAAAAAGAGTGATGCAGTTGTGAGGCGCATAATGAGGAAGCATACTTAAAGTATGTGACGAATGTAGCAACGAAGCAAATGCTTCGCTATTTTTGTTTTAGATAAACAAAGGGTCTGATGACGGCTCTATCTCTTCAAAATCCTCAATGATCTGATCAAACATCTTCATTGTTCTTTTAGATTTATCTGTATACTCATCAAATATCGCTTTTGATGAAGGAAACGCTTCGCCTAGCTCATTGTAGATCAAAATACGACCGTTAATGTGTCTGTTTATCTCGCCAAAAGCATCTTCGAGATACTTCTTGGAGTTTGTGTGCCTAAAGAGAGACCTTATCATTCTTACACGCTCTTTGATCGGCAGAGACTCATCTATAGCTTCTGCAATTCTTTTAATGTCCAGCCTTGAGAGATAGACACCGCTGATCGCAGGAGCCAAAAGTTTTGACGTCAATGCATCTACAAACTGTGGAACAGGCTCTTCATCCTCTTTGTCTTGCTCATCCTGACCTCTTTTAAGATCCTCTGGGTCCATTGAACAGCTATCTTTTACAAACTTGTCAAACTCTGCTCTTAAATCGCTTAAATCATTTTGCTTCATATCTCTTCCTTAATTTTTTTACTAGCCGCTATGGCACTAAAGTTAAAATCTCATATCACTTTTATCATGATCCAGATGACCGCTCTGCTTGAAAAAGCCAAAAAGAGCTCTTGAGAGCTCATCTAAAATATTTTCAAAACCAAGATAAGAGGCTTCGAGATCATTTGCTCTTACCTTAAGCGGCGAGAACTCTTTTCTTTGTTTCATATCCAAATTTAGGCTGCTTAGTTTGCTTATAGAGTTCAGCGTGCCAAAATCTGAAAAATCGATAACTGCATCATAAGATGAGAGGTCAACTTCCATCCCGTCTGCCAAGCGGTTTATATCCGCATCCTTCGCATCTATCTCTTCTACAAAAGCCATCAATCTCTCTAACTCATCATAGAAGTAGCTTACCTCAAACTCTTTTGCCTCATAGCAAAATGCTTTTGCTCTGCTGCCGATCCCTAAAAGAGCTACTTTTTTGCAGCCTTTATCTTTTAAAAGATCACAAAGCACCCTCATCCCCAAAAGATCACCGACAAGCTTCTGTTCATCTCTTAGCACTATATCGCAGATACCTGAGAATCTGACCGCTTCGCTTACATCATCAAGAAGCTCTACTACGTTTTTCGCATACTCGTTAGCTATCAGGGCACCGTTTACGTGAGACTTTTTCATATTTGCTACAGTAAAGTAGAAGTCATCCTCCCTTATGTTCATAGGGATCATCATCGCATCTTTATTGCTTGCTTTAAAGAGTTTATTCAGCGTAGCCGAGATGCTGCTCTGCCCTGCAAACTCTCCGATAAAGCCGTAAAGCTTCGTATGATGCGATATCTCATTTCCGTTGTTCATCATCTTGTAAATCTCCTCATATTCCCCAAAGTGCCCTAGCCTCTTCTTCCTCTGCTTTGCATCTATAGCAGAGTCTTTCATCTGAATTTGTACTAAAGATGACATTGCACTCATCACATCTTCTTACATTGAACTTTATAAGACTGTGAACCTCAGGCTCAAAAAACTCTTTTACTCTATATGTAGATGAGAGCTTGATCGCTTCTGGTACGCAGACATCATGACAAATATGGCACTTTATGCACAAAAACGGGTCAAACTCTATCTTGGAGTTTTTAATATCCGAACTAAGAGCACCGCTTGGGCAAACTCTGTAACACATCTGGCAAGCAGTACAAGTCTCGCTGTTTATCTCTTTTGAAGAGGTGAACGTCAGTTCATCCGCTTCAATAATATGATAGACCTCCGGCTTCTCTACTCTTTTAAGCGCGGTAAAGAAAAGCTTTCTTCTGTCTGTTATGCGCTTCTGTTTCAAAAGGGCAATGTCGCTTTTTTGAAGAGTATGCTCAACAAGCTCATCGGTTGCTTTTTGGATCTCTTTTTCAAACTGCTGTTTTGCCTTTATGGCTCCGGCTAGATTGACCTTGCTAAAGAACTCTCTTCTATTTGAAGTGCTCTCTTCGCCACTGCTCTCTTTCTCATGCTTCACATCTTCAAGCTTTATAAGCGCGCCGCTTTGCATCGCTTCGAGTACATAAGAAGCCTCTTCGTAATTTTTCTCGATCTCGGGTCTGCATTTATGTGCTATTGCGCACTCATCGCAGTGCCCCATATCAAAAACCATCTCCTTTTTAAGAAGCGCCATCGATATGATGTTCTCAACATTTAAAGCAGCTATGCATGGAACGTTTTTTCTGCACGATATGAGGTTATCGCTATCTTCCATAAAACTAAAAAAGAAATCGGTCGTACTAAAATCATCCAGAGAGAGAGCCTCATTTGGACATACCGCATCACATGCACCGCATCCGACACATGCCGAGAAGTTGATACTTGGCAGCGGATTAGAGCCTACAACTATAGCTTCAGTGGAGCAGATAAGTTCACATCTGTTACACTCGCTCTCTTTAGAGAGTGAGCGGACACAACGGCTGGCTTTGAGCTGTATCATTTAGAGATTTAGCTCCTTGGCCAAATACTCGTTATCGCTGAGCATAAACTCTAAAGCCATATCAGCAGCATCATAATACAGAGGTGTTCTTGCCTCATATTTTACATTTATAAGATAGAGCGGCGCCCACTTCAAAAGGTGCTTGTTTAAAAACTCGCTCTGGATCCCTCTTAACTCTTTTGCCGCCTCTGCATCATTCTCTTCAAGTGCTTTTATCTCAGCCTCGACAAGATGGTGCATAAACTCAAGTTCCACTCCGATATGATCTGCAGATATCGTACGTGCAACTTCAAAATCGACCATAAAGTTGTACGCACTGTACATATCAGTTGCCGGATTTGCACCGCCTGTCTCTATCTTTTGGTCTTCTCTGGTGTAAAAAGTCTCGTACGGAATAAGGTGCAAAAGAGAGAGGTTGACAAAATCAGGATTTAGATACTCTTGCAGAAGCTTTTCATTTGAGACTTCATAAAGAGGTTTCCACTCTTTTAATGTAGGAAAAAAATCTAAAATGTTTTCATCACTCTTTATCATCATCAATGTTTTTTCATCCAACTCTTGCAATAAGACGCGTGATAATAGAGCGTAGATGTTAGATCTTGCTTTCGTGTTTTGCATATTTTGTGTACTTTGTATTGATTTTTAACCCGTAATTCTATCGCAAAAGTCTAAATCTAGGGTTAGGGAAAATAACTTGTTATATCCCCTCCGCTATCATAGCATCCGCAACTCTCTTAAATCCAGCTATATTGGCTCCATCAACATAGTTACCCTCGACTCCGTAATCTTTTGCCGTAAGGACTACTCTTTTACAGATCTGCTCCATTATAAATCTAAGCTTTACATCTATTTTTTCAAAGTGCCATCTCTGCATCGAAGCGTTCTGGCTCATCTCAAACTCACTTACCACTACTCCGCCCGCATTTGCAGCTTTTGCAGGAGCAAAGCATACATTGTGGTTTACAAGCGAAGCAATAGCCTCTGGAGTCGAAGGCATATTTGCCCCCTCGCTAACACTCACGCACCTATTCTCTATTAAGTTCTTGGCATCTGCTTCATTAAGCTCATTTTGCGTTGCACAAGGAAATGCAGCATAACACTCAACTCCCCATACTCCGTGCTCACCCTCTGGATAATCACACACCGGTGTATATTTAGCATCGGTATGAGTCTCTAAATAGAGCTCCAAAGAGGCTCTTTTCTCAAATTTAAGCTCTTTTAGAAGCGGCAGATCAACACCTCTTGGATC
Organism: Sulfurimonas crateris; assembly: GCF_005217605.1. Taxonomy (NCBI): domain Bacteria; kingdom Pseudomonadati; phylum Campylobacterota; class Epsilonproteobacteria; order Campylobacterales; family Sulfurimonadaceae; genus Sulfurimonas; species Sulfurimonas crateris. The sequence continues at coordinate 64,905 of NZ_SZPX01000006.1, forward strand.
ATATATCATCCCTCTTGAGTCGCTACATGTAACAGGGATCGCACCTATTTGCAGAAGCTTCTCTATTGCGTGAAGCGCTACATTTCCTGCCCCGCTTACCGCACATATCTTCCCCTCAAGACCCTCTTTGCCCTCAAGCTCCAACATCTTTTGTGTAAAGTATATAACACCGTAACCTGTAGCTTCTGGTCTCATCAAAGAGCCTCCGAACATATAGGGCTTGCCAGTTAAAACACCGTCATACGAAGATGTTATTTTTTTATACTCTCCAAAAAGATACCCTATCTCTCTAGCCCCTACTCCGATATCTCCAGCAGGGACATCTATTCGCGGACCTATATACTTATGAAGCTCTGTCATAAATGCCGAGCAGAACTTCATGATCTCAAAATCGCTCTTTCCTTTGGGGTCAAAATCACTACCCCCTTTTCCTCCGCCGATCGGCAGACCGGTAAGCGAGTTTTTTAGTATCTGCTCAAAAGCTAAAAACTTTAAAACTCCTTCATTTACGCTTGGATGAAAACGAAGTCCTCCTTTATATGGCCCAAGAGTATTGTTAAACTGGACTCTATATCCCGTATTTACTCTAATACTATTATTGTCATCCAGCCAACTTACCTTAAATTTTATAACTCTATCAGGTACCATCAATCTCTCTAAAACCGAATATTTAGCGTACCTCTCATCAGAGTTCAGAAGCGGAGCGATCGAAGAGATGACCTCTTGAACCGCTTGAAAAAAAACATTATTTTGAGCACAATCACCTACTAAAATCTTTTTTATATTATCTTGTGATATATCCATATTTTCCTCATATACAATCAATTATCTGATTATACAAAAATATCATAAAGCAGAAATTATTACTCAGCTTTAAAATATTTTATCCGTTGACCTAAAACAAAGATGTTATCAGAGAGTTGTGCTAAAATTGAACTAAAAAAAGGATTTACCATTACTTATACAGTTGTTCATACGATTCACATATTTTCAGTTTTTATCTACGGCGGATTTCTTTTTGTAGATATACTTTTTTTATCCAAAATGAACCAAACGCTTAGCGGTGAAGAGCATGCAAAAGCCAGAGAGGCTATTATGATGCATGTAAGAAAGGTTGTCCCTTATGCTCTGATGGTTGCAGTTGCAAGTGGAGCGTACCTTTTTTCACAGGCTTTTGGCAAGATAGAGAACAGTTCACTATCGTATTTTCAAACGCTTTTGGCAATAAAAGCATTTTTAGGTTTATGGCTGGGTCTTAGAGGAATAAACCAAAAACTATTTAAAATAAACCCGTGGGTATTTAAGAGCCATTTTTTTCCTTTTGCTCTAGTTGTTATTATTATTCTGCTGTCGCAGTTTATGTATCTTTAGATTCATAATTTAAGGACATATTTAAGCTCATTGTTATAGAATGTGATATTTTTATCTCAAAAGCAATTACCGTAACAAGGAATCTCAATGTTTAAGAACCTAAGTATTCATAAAAAGATGAACTACTTTATTGCTATGGTAGCGGTCTCAGTATTTTCTGCCGCTATATCTATTTTTCTGGCAATGGGTCATATTGAAACAAAGTATGAACATCTGCACCACAACTCTATGATAGGCGGTTTGACAACCCTTAAAATAGAAAAAAATCTTAACTACACCAGCAGGCTCTCTAGAGACATCATGCTTGGTGGCAATTATGATAAAAACATCAAAAAGCTTGAAAAAACACTTGACGAGATCGAGGAGCACTTTACTCTCTTAGAAGAGCTTATGGAAAAAGAGAGCTCTCTTTCTATGGTTCAAGAAGCTAAAAACTCAACCATGCTATTCTTACAAAACACACTTAAAATGATGAGCTCTCTAGATTCTCAAGATATAGCACACAATAAAGATGCCATATATGCAAACTACTCAAAAGAGCTTACTCCGTTTGCAAATGCTTCAAGAGAGTCTTTTGCAAAACTTGTAGAACTAAAAGCGGCAGAGCTTGATAAAGACTCTATTGGGCTTGCGACTGAGATCAACTTTTTTAAATTTTTAGCTCTTATTGCCGGTATCGTTGTAGGCGTGATAGTCTTGGTCTTAGCGACTGTGATAAGAAAATCTATTACAGGCGGGATAAATGACTTTACAAGATTGATCAGTCATGTCTCAAAAGGTGATTTCAGCCATAAAGCCACAACCGTTGACAGAAATACAGAACTCGGCATTATGGGTTACGAGCTTACAGCTCTTATCAAACACACACAAGATCTTATTCACGAGATAAACACTACTATAACAGATGCTTCTAAGGGTATATTTACGCACCGTATCTCCTCTGAAGGAATGAGCGGAGAGTTTGTTGATGCCATAGAGAGTGTAGGAAAAAGCATTGAGTTTATGAAAGCACAGCATCTTAAAGCGCAAAGAGATATCTTTAACTCAAAGATCAGCACCAAGAGCGTTATGGTAACGGAGTCACTCTCTATGATCATATCTGATCTGGATGAGAACATCAGCGATATAAAATCTATTACATCAGCGACAAAACAGGCATCAGAACTGGCAAGCAACTCTAGAAACGACATAACAGATATAACAACCGAGCTAAATGCCCTAAATGAGCAGGTAAATATTAACAACGACAGCATCAGCGAAATAGCAAATCAGGCCAACGAGATCACATCTGTCATCCAGCTAATCACCGATATTGCAGATCAAACAAATCTACTGGCACTTAATGCGGCAATAGAAGCGGCTCGTGCGGGTGAACACGGAAGAGGATTTGCAGTTGTCGCAGACGAGGTCAGAAAACTAGCAGAGAGAACACACAAAGCAACCGGAGAGATATCTGTATCAATTAAATCTCTGCAGCAGAACATGAGCGAGATCCAAACAAGTTCAGACAATATGAAACAGACGGTAGAGGGTTCTACACAGAAGATAAACGGTTTTGAGAACACTCTAATCGAGCTTAGTGAAAACTCTTCGAAAATAGTCGACTACTCTTACGGGATGGAAAACAGCATATTTATTGTTCTGGCAAAACTTGAGCACATTCTCTATAAATCACGCGTTTATAACTCTGTCATTTCGCTTAACAAAATACTTGAACAACAGAGCACTCACGAGTGTGAACTCGGAATTTGGCATGACGGAGAAGGAGAAAGAAGGTTTGCTCAAACAACGTCGTTCGCCAAACTAGCGGCTCCACACGAGATAGTACACCGCAATGCTAACTCCAATTTAGGATATCTTGACCATGATGCACAGAGTACTACACTCAAAAATACACAAAATATTATTGAGAATTTTGACAAGATGGAAAAAGCTTCCGAAGAGCTATTTACGCTTCTAGATACAATGCTCCAAGAGTCTAAATAACCATTACTCCCACTCCTCAAATTTGGAGCCGGAGTGCTTATCCTTCTTGTAACGCCTTGCGTTTTTGCTCTTTTCAAGCTGATTTGATTCATAGAGAATCTCCTCTTTTATATCCTCAACATCTTTATCGCTCTCTCTGTAAGATATTATCTTCTTAACCAATTTTTGAAGATCTTGAAGCTCCCCTTTATAAAGCGATATCTCATCTACCCTTTGAAGCACTTTCAAAGAGTTTTCTATTTTTTTGTCATATCCCTCTTTGGAAATGTTAGATGTTGTAGACAAATAAGAGACAATACCTTTATGAAATCTCTCCAGCGCCCTTATATAGCGGAGTCTCATTGCATTATCTATCGCTTTTTGTGATGCCATTCTCTGCCCATTATTCAATTTTTGATATAATTATATCCTTAATTTATGGCTTGGAGCATTGTATTGAAGAAATTTTTTTTAACTGTTTTAATTTTATCGGTATCTCTTTTTGGCTCTATTAAAAACCAAGAAGCTTCTTACGAACTGTTGGATTCAAACATACCGATCGTTGACATAAGAACACCCGGAGAGTGGAAAGAGACTGGGCTACTTAAAGGTTCTATCCCCATTATGTTATTTGATGAGAAAGGCAATTATGACCTTAAAGACTTTTTAGATAAGTTAAACGCTTCAGTAGACACTAAAAAGCCATTTGCCCTTATCTGCAGAACAGGGAGCAGAACAAAAATATTGGCACAGTTTTTATCGCAAAAACTGGGTTATGATGTCATAAATCTTAAAAGCGGTATCGTATATGCAAAATATATGAGACTCCCTATTCTTCCATATAAGCCAAACTAAAAGCACTCTATAAAAATCTTGCAGTTTTTAAAATTCATCTTCTACTTCATAACCAGAGTGGCGGCGATCTTTGCCGCTATTGCACTTATTGCATTTCTACTCTGGGCTCTTTTGTACGCTATTTTTCTCTAAAGGCGGCTCTATCTTGTTGACCATAGCATAGAGTGTAGGCAGATAGATAAGATTTAAAAAAGTCCCCCAAATAAGTCCAAATCCTAAAGATATTGCTATTGGCTGAAGTATAACCGCCTGCCCGCTTGCGTAAAATATCAGAGTTAAAAGCCCCAAGAATGTTGTAACCGAGGTAATGACGATAGGTCTTAGTCTGAGCTTTGCACGCTCTAAGAACTCCTCTAGCTTATGCGTTCTTCGTAAAAAATCTATCATAATAATTCCATCGTTGATTACAACGCCGGCAAGTCCCAAAATTCCTATGATTGAAGGCATTGTGAGGTTTATACCCAGAAGCTTATGTCCAAGAAGCGCACCAAGTGCAGAGAGAGGAATAACGCTCATTACCATGAGAACATATTTTATTTTTGGAAATATAAGAAGGAGCGTTAAAAATATTAGAAAAATTGCAAAGAAAACCGCTTTTTTCATATCATTTTTGAGCTGTTCGTTCTTCTCTTTCTCACCCAAAAGCTCAACATTTACACCAAGTTTTCTGATCTCATCAAGTGTGGGTTTTAACTTCTCTAAAATCTCTTCAGAAGTAATATTTCTCTTATCCACATTTGCAAAAACTGTTTTTATAATATTTCCATTAAGCTTGTTTATCTTCTCATAATCTCTTACATGAGTAATCTCTGCAATATCAGATAGTTTTACATATCTGCCGTCATTTAGTGCTATATTGAAGTTTAAAAATGCAGAGATGCTGTCCTTTGCATCCTCTTGCGTCTTTATCTCCATGATCCCAAGGTCGTTGAAAGTCGTTCCCTGTTTTTGCTCCATAAAGTATGCGCTAAGAGTTCTTGCAACAGACGCTTCGCTAAGCCCAAGACTCTCCCCGTAGGAGTTTACCTTGATCTTATACTCCATCTTTCCATATTTGATATTATCACTATAATCTCTTATATGCTCCATTTTGGAGAACTTCTCCTCTAAGAGTTTTATTCCGCTTTGAAGCACACTGTCATTGTTACCAGATAGATTTATCTGAATATCGCTTCTTATAAGACCCGGTTTATCTTCCATAACACCGAGATCTTCCATATTATACTTCTCTCTGTAAGCGATTATGATCTCTTGCGCCCGAGGAGAGAGCTCAAAGGTTTTTTTCAGCCTTATCTTCTCAGGATTGTCAAACTCAAAGCTAAAGTTTAGAACAGGATTTACATACTTGTCTACCCAGTTTGTCTCTACCCTGTCGTAGAGCTCCATGGTTATCATAAATACGCCGTTGTTTCTCTGCGTATCGCCCGAGAGGCTTCTTCTATAACCGACAACCGACGAAATCGCTTTTAGAGAAAACTCATCTGCGTGCTCCATCAGTTTTGCCTCGATCTCTTTAGATATGGCGTAGGTATCCTCCAGAGGAGTGTTAATATCCACTTTCCCTGAGATATAGAGATAATTTCCGTCAAAATTTGGAAAAAACTGGAATTTCATAGATTTCGCCGTGTAAAACGTAGCAAGCGGGATCAATATTATAAAAAGAAGAAGCGAGAGTTTTTTATAGTGCAGGAAATAGAGAATAACTCTCATGTATAGTTTTTGAAACGGCTCCCAGCTGATCAGGTTGTTGCTCTTTTTCAAAAACTCTTGTGCATGAAGCGGCAGAAAGAGAAAGCTCTCGATCAAAGAACCAATTAAAATTATAACGACCATTATGGGAATAAGCAAAATAAAAAGAGCTATCTCACCCTGCATCATAAATATAGGCAAAAATGCGACTACCGTAGTAATTGTTGCAAGGGTTACTGGAAGTATCATCTCTTTAACGCCTGTTATTGCAGCATCATAGTTATTCATCCCCTCATCGATATGACGTTGAATATTTTCACTGACCACGATCGCATCATCTACAACTATACCAATAACAATCAAACCACCAAGCAGAGAGACGATATTGATGGAGTAGCCCAGATAGTAGATACTTAAAAGCCCTATTATAAAAGAGAACGGAATACCCAGAGCTACGATTATCGCAATTCTGAGATTTATCAGTATGTACATAGATAAAAATACAAGTATAAGACCAAACATCAAGTTTGAAATAATGGTGTCTAGTCTCTCTTTTACGGGCTTTGAAGTATCTTGGTAAAAATCAAAACTCGCACCCTTGTACTCTTTTTCTATACTCTTTACATACCTTCTCAGCTCTTTAGAGAGGGTAAGAGAGTCTCCGCTTACCCCTTTTGAGATAACAAGCGAAATGGTCTTTTTATTGTTGTATGTAGCGAGTGTATCAGTTTGTGGGTACTCAATGCTCACTTCAGCTATATCGCCAAGTCTGATAAATCTTCCACCAACATCTAAGATAGCTTCTTTGTACTCATCGGCATTCGCTTTTCCGTTTGCGGTAGAGACATAAGCAAAATTTCCCTTCTGCTCTATATTGCCGACTGGAAAAATATATGAGAAATTTGCTATCGCTTTTTGCACGCCCGCATGTTCAAGCCCGTACGCTATGATCGCTTCGGAGTTGATCTTAATAATAACCTCTTCATTGGAGTCACCGCGGATCAAAACCTCGCTGATATTGTTCATCTTTGCTATTTTGGACTTAACATCCTGCGCAATTACGGTGAGTTCCCCTATGGATAGCTCCTCTGATGAGACGGCAAGTCTTATAAGAGATCTTGTCTTATCAAGAAGTCTGGCAACCGGTTCGTTCATATCTGAGGGAAGATACTGTCTGCTAAGTGCTATGGCATCTTTTACACGTCCAAGGGTTATCTCTCTGTTCGCACTCTCGTTTAAAGTAAGAAGTATCGCAAAAGCCCCCGGTGTTATGGTAGTCTCGGTCTTGTCTATCCCGCTAATATTGCTTAGCTCATCCTCTATATCACGAACCGCCATCTTATCCATAATATTTGCACTTGTCCCTCTGTAGGAGCCTAGAACACTTATTTTATCGAGTTCGACATCCGGAAATATCTCTTTTGGGATATTTTGATAAGCATGAAACCCCATAAAGAGCAAAAAAGCCAAGATAGCATAGTTTAATCTGGTGTTTTTTATAAAATATTCAATAAACTTGATCAATTAGCTGCTCTTATAGAAGCGATTTTATAACGTTACTTACACCTTGATGCAGGTTGTAGTTTGAAATAGGAAAATCAAGCGATTCATTCTCCAAGTTTACCGTGTATCTTGAGAGGTAGTCACCCAAAACTCGTAAATCTATGCTCTCATACTTTTTGCACAGATCCTCATCAAGTTTAGTCCTAAGCAGAACTCCGGCTTCATTTGACCTCTGGATTGTAAACGCCAATGTCTTGAGGCTTAAAAAGTCGCTCCATCTGAAAAAAAGCTCAGGTGTAAGCTCACTCTCTGGATACCCCTCGGGACTAAAGAGCATATCTGCATCTCTTAGCGGAATTAATACACTTAGAATTGCCGCACTAAAAGGCACGACCTTGTCTCTCCAAAAAGGGGATTCGTTTCTATTTTTAAGTTCTCTCTCTAAGAGTTGTAAAATTGTTTCTATATCTGCACTTTTAAAAAGTTCGTAACTCTCTTCTTTCATAAACTATCCATTCAATTTTATTGTCGTAGATTCTAGTATAATTTTGCTTTTAAGATACTTTTTTCTAGGAGTCAAACTTTGAAACTAAACAAAGGTTTTATGACAAATCTGATCGCTGCGGCTCTTGTTGGAGTCTCATTCTTTATTGATGAAACTGTTGCTGATTTATTTTTATATACCGGGCTTTTTGCGCTCTCAGGCGCTCTGACCAATCAGCTTGCCATTCATATGCTTTTTGAAAAAGTGCCCCTTCTTTACGGTTCAGGGGTTATCCCTGCACGTTTTGAGGCATTTAAAGAGTCTATTAAAAATCTTATGATGAGCCAATTCTTTACAAAAGAGCAGCTCGAGTATTTCTTTAAAAACGAAGAGAAGAAGATCGAACTGACCCCGATTATTGAAGCTACTGATTTTTCACCCGCATTTGATGCACTTTCCAAAACCGTAATGGAGTCATCTTTTGGCGGAATGCTTGGTATGTTCGGTGGAGAGAGCGTGTTAGAGAATCTTCGCGAACCGTTCTCACAAAAGATGAAGAGTGCAGTTATAAAAATAGTTCAGAGCGAGACCTTTAACTACACCCTGCAAAAACATCTTCAAAACTCAACACTAAGCGATGATATGATGAAGTCTATTGAGGATATTATTGAGATAAGACTAAATGAACTGACGCCTGTAATGGTCAAAGATATCGTGCAAAAGCTCATCAAAGAGCATCTCTCATGGCTGGTTGTGTGGGGAGGAGTTTTCGGCGGAGCTATAGGGCTCATTAGCTCATTTCTGTTATAACGTCAGATTGGGCTTTGCCCAGATTGACGTTATATAACCTCTATTGTTACATCTGCTATCTCTATAACATCTCCACGGATTATCTTAGCTCTTTTTCTTAACTCAACTTCGCCGTTTCTTCTGACATGACCATCGGCAACAATAATCTTTGCCTCTGCTCCGCTATCTACCAGATCTAAAACTTTTATAAGCTTGTAAAGCTCAATATACTCATCTTTTAATTCATATTTCATCAGCTCTATTCCTTTTATGATTGAAATAGTATCAAATTATTACCCATTTTTTTAAAGCGATTTTTAAATTCCAAAGAAGTAGAATGAAGATTATGGAAATAGGTTCTGCATCATACTATAACATCGGCATCAACTACTCTATCAAGCTAAATGAAGAGGAGATCCTTGTTTTTGAAGATGACCCGCTTAGAGAGAGAAAAACATCAGATAAAGAAAAACTTGAAAAAGAGCAGGAGCAAAAAAAGTCTCAGGAAAACAGCTCTACAGAACAACTATCAGAAGATGAAAAACGTCTAGTTCAAGATCTCAAATCAAGAGATGCAGAGGTTAAAACGCATGAAGCTGCTCATCAGGCAGCAGGCGGAGGTATGACGGGAGCCGCTTCTTACAGCTATCAGCAGGGACCTGATGGAAGAATGTATGCGATCGGCGGAGAGGTCTCTATCTCCATTCCATCAGGCACAACCCCGCAAGAGAGCATGAGAAATGCGCAGCAGGCAATTGCGGCCGCAATGGCGCCCGCCGATCCAAGCGGACAGGATTTTGCAGTTGCTTCGAGTGCCATGGTGATGCTTATGAAGGCACAACAACAGCTTCTAAAAGAGACTCAGGAGAGTATATTGGGCAAAGATATCTACAAAAGTGAGGCAGAAAAAAACAGCAAAGAAGAAAAAGAGATCTCTTAAACCTCTTCGTTGATTATTGAAAATCCAAGATCATACATCGCTTTGTCAACAAGCTCTATCGCTTTTGCCATAGTTTTTTGTGATATTTCCGGAAGTTCTCCTCCCCATATAGCCTCAGCCTCTTTAAATCCCTGGATCATCCCTTCGCGTCCCGCACGGAACCTATCTTTATCCCCTGCGGCTCCGTTAATGACAAAATCTGCTATCCTTTGTGATGTCTGCTCAATACCGAAAAAACCATCCTCGCTTACAAGCTCTGCCGCCTCATCTTTTGAGAGCTGGGCAATAGGTTTTCCGCTGTAACCTACCTCTTGCAAAAAACTCTTGAACTCCTCATACTGTTTCTCAAAATTCTCATCTAAACCGGAAAAACCGCCTTGGACTAAAGCAGAGTTAAAAGCCATCGCATTTGCATTCTCTCTAATCTGCCCTCTAATTTCAGAAACCTCGTCTTTTGAAAGTTTCTCTGTAAAAAGCGGCTTTATCACGTTACCTTTTTTCACAGGTTCAAAAGCCTGATTCAGTGAAGATATCTGCATACTGCCCTCCTCATATTAATTACAAGTAGATCGACTAAAACCGCTATAAATTAAAGTTTTAATTTTTATATACAAAAAATAAAAACTTTTGATATAATATTTTCGATGAAAGATTTGTGTGTGTGAGCTCATCTATTAGTATATTCTGCTAGACAAACGACTCCCCTATATTTTGACTCCACTTCCAAGGAAGTGAATTTTTACCAAAGAGGTACTACGACATGGCAGAATTGCTAGACGGATCAGTTAAATGGTTCAATGAAGAAAAAGGTTATGGTTTTATTCAACAAGACAATGGTGGAAAAGATGTATTCGTACACTTTCGCCAAGTAAACAGAACGGGACCGGGTCGCGTTTCTTTAGCTGAAGGTCAAAGGGTAACTTTTGAACTTGGCGAGGGACAAAAAGGTCCTCAAGCTGAGAACGTAACACCTTTATAGGTTTTACTTGCAGGCTTTTACGCCTGCATCTTCTACTTCGATTCTACTCTTAGATAAACTCAAACTCTCTTTAAAAAAACAAAACTCTTTTTAGAAAATCCGTTCTTCTCATAAAATCTATGAGCGACTTCTCTATGCATTCCTGATGAAAGCACTATATTTTCACACATTGCAATACGCGCAAAATCTTCAAGATAATCAAGCATTATCTTCCCGTATCCTCTGCCCCTATGCTTCTCATCGGTGACCAGATCAAAAACAAATAGATGTCTCTTATGGTAGAGGTTTGTCTGAACTGCGACGCCAGCATAAGTAATAAGCTTCTCCCCCTCCATTATGCCCAGCATCTTATACTCCATGCTTCTCATCTCATATATAAGGTCTTCGAACTCATCGTAGTCAAGCTCTGTGCGAAGCTGTGAGAGAACTTCAAAAACCGTGACCAACTCTTTTAGGTCTAACTCTCTTATCTGCATATATATCCCAACTGGTATTAAATTATAAAATATTATAACAAATTCGCTACAATACGGCTAAAGACGAGGCAAGGATCAATAAAACATGGGCGTTAAAAACTTTGAAGTTATAATAGTAGGAGCAGGAGTTTCAGGCTCAGCTCTTGCATATGAACTGGCAAGATATACAGATATAAAATCGATCGGCATAATAGAAAAGTATGAAAATATCGCTACGTTAAACTCATGTGGGACAAGCAACTCGCAAACTATCCATGTCGGAGATATTGAGACAAACTACACGCTTCAAAAAGCCGCAATAACAAAAAGAACAGCGAAGATGGTTGAGAAGTACTGTCTGCAGCACAACTATCAAAACAAAATAATATTCTCACACCAAAAGATGGCGCTGGGTGTCGGCAAAAAAGAGGTAGAGTTTCTGCTTCACCGCTATGAAGAGTTCTCAGAACTATTCCCATATCTTGAGGTTTGGGACAAAGAGAAACTAAAAAAGCTTGAACCGCGCGTAGTGTTTGATGAAGACGGTAAGGAGAGAAAAGAGAGCATTGTCGGCATAGGAACAAAAGATCAGTGGACTACGGTTGATTTTGGAAAACTCTCAAGCTCGTTTATAGAAAATGCGAAAAGAGAGAGAGATGTCGAACTTGAGCTTTTTTTAAACACAAAAGTAGAGAGTATTGAGAAGAGCAAAAAACGCGGTTACGTAGTCAAAACAAAAGATAATACCTTTTATGCAGACTTTGTCGTAGTAGATGCAGGAGCGCACTCGCTCTTTTTAGCGCACCAGATGGGGTTTGGACAAAATCTGGGATGTCTGCCGGTTGCGGGAAGTTTTTATATTACAAATGAGAAGATGCTTAACGGCAAGGTCTATATGATCCAAAATCCAAAGCTCCCTTTTGCCGCTCTTCACGGCGACCCTGATATTCTAGCAGACGGAAATACACGCTTCGGTCCTACGGCACTCATACTTCCAAAACTTGAGCGCTACAAAAGCGGAACATACTTGGATTTCTGGAAGACTCTAAGGTTTGATAAAAATATTGCTATAGCGCTTTGGAAACTTTTAAAAGAGAGCGATATCCGCAAATATATATTTAGAAACTTTCTCTTTGAGATCCCTTTTTTAAACAAATACCTCTTTTTAAGGGATGCAAGAAAAATCGTTCCCTCTCTTAAACTCGATGAGTTCAGATATGCCAAAGGCTTCGGCGGTGTTCGTCCTCAGGTTCTAAACAAAGATGAGCAGAGGCTTCTTTTGGGTGAGGCTTCCATCTATACGGGAGAGGGTCTTATTTTCAATATGACTCCATCTCCAGGGGCAACATCTTGTTTGGGAAATGCAGAGAGAGATTTGAAATATATAGTAAAATATCTCGGTAAAACTTTTGATGAGACCAAATTCAACGACGAACTGACAGATGGAGAGTATTGTGTGCTCCCTGAGCCGATAGCATCACAACAAGCCGTAGTCAACCTGATCAGAGCAGAGATTCAAAGAACCGAAGAGAAGTACCTAAAAGATCTCCGCCAAGGTCAACCTGATGCTGATTTTTGGGATAAACCGCATAGTAAACTACAGGAGAAAAAATGAGATTTTTATTAATAACGGCAGCAGCACTACTGATCTTTTTGGGATGCAGCGCAAAAGAGTTCAAAGAAGGAGCCGAGGGAATCAAAAACGATATTACCAACGCGTTTGAAGGCTCAAAAGACTAATACGACGATCAGCAATAATCAGTTCTTAAACAACAATTAGCTACAATCGCGAAAAATAATAGGCACACGTTTTGGTGTCTGAGCGAGAGACAAATAATGGTAACTGTACAAAATTTAACAATGCGTTATGGAAACAGAGTTCTGTTTCAAGATATAAATCTTAAACTAGACCGTCATAAAAGATACGGTCTTATCGGTGCTAACGGTGCCGGAAAAACAACCTTTTTAAAGATACTCAGCGGTCAGATCAATGAGTATGAAGGCGAAGTCATAATCCCAAAATCGAATAAAGTAGGTGTTTTAGGGCAAAATCAATATGCTTATGAAGATTTTACAATTGCCGACGCGGTTCTTTACGGAAATAAAAGACTGTATGATGCGATTAAAGAGAAAGAGGTCATATACACAACAGGCGACTTTGAAGATGATGCCGTAAACAACCGTCTAGCCGAACTTGAGACGATCTGTGTAGAAGAGGACCCTACTTACGAATATGATGTTAATATTGCAAAGATCCTTGAGAATGTAGGCATACCTGCAAGCCATCACAATGAGCTTATGAGCACACTTGACAGTGCCGATAAGTTTAAAGTTCTTTTGGCTCAGGTTTTATACCCAAAACCTGATGTTCTGTTCCTCGATGAGCCTACCAACAACCTTGATATCGATACGATCAGCTGGCTGGAGCATGAACTTCAACGCCATGAAGGTACGATGGTCGTTATCTCGCACGACAGACACTTCTTAAATGCGGTCGTTACAAATATTTTAGATGTTGATTACCAAAAGATCCGCGAATTTACCGGTACTTATGATGACTGGTATATTGCTGCAAACGTAATAGCAAAACAGCAAGAACTTAACAACGCGAAAAAAGAGAAAGAGAAAGAGCAACTGGAGGCTTTTGTACGCCGCTTTAGCGCAAATGCTTCAAAAGCAAAACAGGCTACTTCCAGACAGAAACAGCTTGACAAACTGGTGATTGATGACATTAAACCATCTTCACGCCGCGACCCAAGCATTGTTTTTAAAGCAAAAAGAGTTATGGGTGATGAAGCACTTGAGATCGCAGGGGTAAATCACTCTTACGGTGATAACGAGGTTTTAAAAGATATAACTCTGAAATTTGAGCCGGACGAAAAAGTGGCACTTATCGGTGCAAACGGTGTCGGTAAAACAACTCTTTTAAAGATCATTATGGAAGAGATGAAGCCTACAAGCGGAGAGATACACTGGGGTGCCACTATTGAGCAGAGCTACTTCCCACAAGATACTGCCGACATAATCAAAGGCGATGGAACTCTATATGACTGGCTAAGAGGATTTGATCCAAAGCGCGACATAGCAGAGATCAGAAACTGTCTTGGAAGAATGCTTTTTTCGGGTGAGCAGCAGGAAAAATCGGTTGTAAGCATCTCCGGTGGTGAAAAACATAGAATGATGCTAAGCAAAATGATGCTTGAGGGCGGAAACTTTTTGGTTCTCGATGAGCCTTCAAACCACCTTGACCTCGAGGCGATCGTTGCACTCGGAGAGGCACTTTACAACTTTAAAGGCAACGTTATCTGTGTCTCACATGACCGTGAGCTTCTTGACGCATTTGCAGACCGTATAATCGAACTAAGAGAAGACGGCACTTATATAGACTTTAAAGGAAGCTACGAAGAGTTTGCAGAGGCTAAGGAAAAAGGTGAACTATAGAGATTTTTTAGGCCTTGGGATCGCGGGCAACTTTGCTCTGCATCTTGCCCAAGCAGGCGAAGAGGAAGATTTTAAAGATATCATCACTGCCAATGAGGCAGCACCTAAAGGGATGTTCCCTTTTTATCTGCCTAAATGTGTAGAAGGTGCTAAAGAGATCTTAAACACTTATCCACTCTCAAACTCTACCATTAAAATTCCTTCTAGAGAGCTTAATATTCAAGCAGAGCCTGAAGTGGGACTTATCTGCAAACTTGAATACATAGATAAAAAACTATCTAAAATCATTCCAACTCACTTTGGAGCATACAATGACTGCTCGATCAGAGTTGCGGGTGCCAGCAAGATAAGCGATAAAAAAAACTGGGGTGAGAATTCCAAGGGTCTTAGCAAAAATCTCATAAAGATAGACCGCTTTAGTGATGGCGGTATAATGGATAGTTACTCAATCTGCAGCTTTTTAAAAAGAGATGGTGAGCTTAATGCATATGGTGAAGATGTTGAGCTAAAAGGGTATAGCTACTTCTATGAAAAGCTCCAAGAGTGGATGGTAGAGCAGATAAATAGCCAAAGAGATTTCGGACCATTAGAGCCTTTAAGCGAATATATATCGTCATGCGACAATCCATCAGATGCAATTATCAGCATAGGCGCTACAAGATACACGCCTTACGGGGAGAGCACATTTTTAAAAGAGGGTGACGAGGTTTTTGTAGTGCTTTACGATCACACAAAACTCTCCTTGGATGATGTGATCAAAAGCATTAATAATGATAACTTCAAGAGTGCCGATATGAGCATCTTAAGGCAGAAAGTCGTCTCATGAGCAGAGGAAAGAAGCTCGATCTCTTTATCGGAGCCGATATAGAAGATGGCTGGGCAAAAGTCGATACTCCTAGAAAAAGTCTCATCTCAGATGAGATATTGGAACCATCAAAACACTTCTTGTTTTTTAAAAAAGAGAAAAGACGCGGCAAGACGGTAACTCTTGTAGGCGAATTTCACCTGCCGCAAAATGATTCAGAAGCACTCTTAAAATCTTTAAAGAAAAAGCTCGGCTGCGGCGGAACTTTTAAAGATGGCTGGATGGAGTTTCAAGGAGAGCTCAAGGAGAAATTAAGAGCCCTGCTTGTCCAAGAGGGCTTTAAATTCAGGAGTGGTCACTAGCTCTCTCTTCTAAGCCTCTAATTCCCAGATTTCCATATCTGTGGTATGAGTTCGTAACACTCTGTTCTATAAAGTAGTGAAGCAGCTCGATTCTGCCATGCGGCACAAAAGGCTCCCTTGCTATATATTTTGCTTCATCTTTTAGCGAATCATAGATATTTTTTGTTATGTGCGCAGGATCTAAGAATCTAATCCTTTGAACCTTTTTCATCGACTCTATCAACTCATCTTCACTTTGAAGCTCCAAAACATCCTCTTTTGCCAGAATATCTCTTGAGTTGTTTATAAGCCAAGCCAGTTCATCGCTATCTATCTTTTTAGGAAGCGAGATATGCAGCGTTGCCCCCGCGATCTTTGCCGCCGTTATGGATGAGAGTATCTCATGAAGCTTATCGCCTTTTTGACATCTCAAAAGAACGCTCTCTACACCCAAGTAACGTATGACATTGCTCTCGCCTCTGATGTTTGCATAGTCATGCTCTTTGCTAAACTCTTCTCTGTGCCACTTCACAAAATCTTTTGCGATCTCGGAAGCCTTTGAGACCTCATCTGCAAAAATTCCGTGAGATAGAAATTCGCCCATCTCTTGAAACTCTATCTCATCCGCGCTTATGTTCATCAGCTGCGTGACATAATTAAATCCGCCCGCTTTTTTGCCGCTTCCGATCGCCGATTTGCCCATTCCGCCAAAAGGCTGTCTTATGACTATTGCACCTGTGGTACCGCGGTTAATATAGAGGTTTCCTGCTTTTAGCTCCTCTCTCCATATCTTCTGTTCTCTCTCATCAAGACTCTCTATCCCCGATGTTAGACCATAACCAGTAGAGTTTACAACATCTATGGCACTTTTTAGATCATCAGCTCTCATAACGCTGAGCACTGGGCCAAAAAGCTCATTCATATGACAAAAATCGCCGCTTTTTGTCCCCCATCTGATCGATGGCTTCAGCATATATGGATTATCGCTATCGGCATAAGATGGAGGGATAAGCCACTCTTCGCCATCATCGAGATAACTCAAAGCTTTTTGAAGATTGCCTGATGGTTTAGATGAGAGCGCTCCGATCCTGTTTTTAAAATCCCAGACAGAACCTACCTCCAGAGAGCTTGCTGCATCAAAGAGCATCTTTTTAAAGTTCTCATCACTGTATAACTCATCTTCAAGCACAAGTAGAGATGTTGCAGAACACTTCTGACCGGAGTTGTTAAACGCGGAAGCGACAACATTTTTAACTGCCTGATCACGATCCGCCATAGAGGTGACAATAGTAGCATCTTTACCGCCCGTCTCGGCACTTAGATGAATGTCGCTGCGCTTTTTTATCATACTGTAAGCGGTCTGCTCGCCTCCTGTGAATATTGTAAAATCAATATCTCTGTTAGCAATAAGCTCCTCTCCAGCCAAAGCTCCGCTTGATGGAAGAAACTGCAGTGTATTTCTACCAACACCCGCACTCCAAAAACATTCACACACCATCTGCGCGCAAAGAACGGAGTCGGATGCCGGTTTAAGTATAACCGTGTTTCCGGCTGCAAGCGCTGCGGCAACGCCTCCTGCAGGAATAGCTATTGGAAAGTTCCATGGACTCACCACCAGACCTACCCCTTTTGGAGATATATGCACACCTTCAAGCTCCTCTATCTTTCTGACACTATATGGATAGAAGTTTAGAAAGTCGATGGCTTCAGAGACCTCGACATCCGTCTCGCTAAATACTTTGCCGACCTCCGCCGCGGCGACTCCTATAAGGTCTGCTCTTCTTTTTCTAAACTCGTGTGCAACGTCCATAAGTATCTTTTGACGCTCTTTTATTGTGAGTTTTCTCCAGCCGTCAATATCCTTTTTTGCCACTCTTACAGCTTCGTGCATATCATCTGTTTGAGCTTTTACATAAGAGCCTACTGCTATACCCTTATGATATTGGGACTTGTCTATCACCTCTACAATATCACTGTTCTCTATCTTTTTTGAAGCCACAACCGGCCTTGCGTGATATCCGCCCTCTTTTGCTATCTTTTTCCATTTATTAGCAATTTCTCTTGCCCACTTTTTGTTCTGCTCCAATACAAAGTCCGTATCTGCCTCACTCTCATAAATATAGTTGTCCAGATCGATCTGGGGCTTTGCTGGCTCCATGTTTCTGTCTTGGACTCTGTACGGGGTAAGCTTGAGATCTTTGATCTCCTCCAAGGCGTCATCGTAACTCTTAACAAGCGTTTTCCACGCCTCTGAGTCAACTTTGAGTCCAAAACTGTGGCGCAAGAAATTCTGCTCTGCCGTATTTTCATCAAATCTTCTTACAAGATATGCGATAGCGTTTGTAAATGTCTCTTTCGTCGCTGTCGGAGCGTAGAGTATTACGTTTAATCCCTCTTTTTTGAGAACCTTGTAAGCGGTCTCGCTCATACCTTCGAGCATCTCGGCAGTGTAAAACTTCTCTACTCCCCTCTCCTTTGCCAAAAGCATTCCAAGAGCGTGGTCAAAAAGATTATGTGAAGCGACGCCGAGATGTGCATAAGGCGCTACGTCAGGGTCTAAAAGGTAGTCCATTATAATTTTAAAGTTGGCGTCACTTTGCGTTTTGTTTCTGTATGTGACACACTCCCACTCTCTCAGGCTTGATTCTGTGAGTTCCATCTCCTGATTTGCGCCCTTTACCAGACGTATCTTAATAGGTGCTCCGCCGTTACTTACTCTCTCTTTTGCCCATAAGACAAGATCTTTTGTCAGCTCTAACGTATCTGGAAGATAAGCCTGAAGAACGATCCCTGCATGAAGCTCTTTAAACTTATCTAGAGAGAGCGTTTTTTTAAAGACATCGATAGTCAGGTGTACATCTTTATACTCCTCCATATCAAGATTTACAAACTTATTGCTCTCTTTGGAGTCCATATCTACAAATCTGTTCTGCATTGCGGCACTATATATCTTCTCGAGCTTACCTGAGACCATCTCTACGCTCCACTCATGAGCCAGAGGATTTATCTGAGAAAATATGGTAGATATTTTTATAGATATATAGTCGATATTTGGATTTTGAAGTGTTTTAATATATTTGTTAACTCTATAGTCAGCTTCCTCTTCGCCTAGGACTATCTCGCCGATTATATTTATATTTACCCTTGTTCCCTCTGCCCTTCTCTTTTTGATATGCTCCACAAGAGCCTTCTCCTCGCCCGGAATGACAACATTTTTAATATCGTTTCTTAAATACTTTATAAAAATAGGTATGGAGATATTTGTCATATAGATGCCGACTTTGCGAAAAGAGAGAACAAGCAGCTCCTCAAATGCGCTAAAGAAACTCGTACCCTTGTATTTGTCAAATATATACTCGATCTGATCTGCAACTCTATGAGGATTACGTGAACGAAAGCTCTGGTCAAGAAGTTCTATCAAGAATATCTTATTCATTGGGTCTTTTAACATCCTGCCCATTGTTTGGTGAAACTTCTCCTCAACGCTCTCCCTGTGATCCTGTATGTAGAGCTGCCAATCTCTAGCTACCTCTTTCGCTTCTTCAAATCTCTCTTTGGATATATTCATAATTATAAAACTCCCTAATTTTTGTAACGTAAAAATTGTACGTACATCGATCTAGGCTATCAAAAAAAAGTATATTTGTCAATTTTATCGCGACTAAAACTAACTATTTACTTTAAAGTTTTATTAAACTTGACCTATATTATAGAAAATTTAATTTACTTTATTGTATCATCCAAATCTATTTAAAATCAGAATATAAAGGAAGATGTATGCCATACGTAAAAGAAGTTTTTGAATATTTAAAGAGATCAAGCCCGTCTCAAAAAGAGTTTTACCAAGCTGCCGAAGAGGTACTTGAATCACTCAGACCGTTAATGCTTAAATACCCGAAATATAGAGAACATAAGATCATTGAGAGAATCGTTGAGCCTGAGAGACAGATACTTTTTCGCGTCAACTGGGTTGATGACAACGGTGAGATCCAAGTAAACAAAGGGTATAGAATAGAGTTTAACTCGGCACTTGGACCATACAAAGGGGGTCTTAGATTTCACCCTAGCGTAAATGCTGGTGTAATTAAATTTTTGGGCTTTGAGCAGATATTTAAAAATGCTTTAACAGGACTTCAGATCGGTGGCGGAAAAGGGGGAAGCGACTTTAACCCTAAAGGCAAATCCGACAATGAGATCATGAGATTTTGTCAAGCTTTCATGAGCGAGCTATTCAGACATATCGGAGCAAATACTGACGTTCCTGCGGGTGATATCGGTGTTGGCGGAAGAGAGATCGGCTATATGTTCGGTATGTACAAAAAACTTGCCAACAGATATGAGGGAGTACTTACAGGAAAGTCGCTTAGATGGGGCGGCTCACTTGTAAGAACTGAAGCTACAGGATACGGCGCGGTCTATTTTGCAAAATATATGCTAGAAGATAGAGGCGAGACTTTAGAGGGTAAGAAATGTGCAGTATCAGGAAGCGGCAACGTCTCTATCTACACAATTGAGAAACTTTACCACCTTGGCGCTATCCCTGTAACGTGCAGTGATTCAAATGGTATGATCTATGATGAAGAGGGAATCGACCTAGAACTTCTAAAAGATCTAAAAGAGGTAAGAAGAGAGAGACTTACAGAGTATGTAAAACATAGACCAAAAGCAAAATATACTCCGATCGAAGAGTATCCTGAGGATTGCAACGGTGTCTATACAGTTCCGTGTTATGCGGCATTCCCGAGTGCTACTCAAAATGAACTAAACCTAAGCGACGCTAAAAATCTTCTTGCAAACGGATGTATTTGTATAAGCGAGGGAGCTAATATGCCTTCTACTCCTGAAGCTGTTGATCTTTTTGTTGAGTCAAAGATCTGCTACGGTCCTGGTAAAGCTGCAAATGCAGGCGGTGTTGCAACAAGTCAGTTAGAGATGGCACAAAATGCTTCTATGGTAAACTGGACTTTTGAAGAGGTTGATGAAAAACTTGCACAGATCATGAAAAACATCTATGTAAGTGCAAGCACAACCGCTGCAGAATTCGGTGAGCCTACAAACCTTGTTTTAGGTGCAAACATCGCAGGATTTAGAAAAGTAGCTGACGCTATGATCGAACAAGGACTCGTTTAAGCACTTGATTGCTCCGTTGTATGCGGAGTAGTTACGCTTATATTAGTAGTTATGCTATATCCGTCTCTTCCGCTATCTTTTGTGCGGTAGAGCATCTCATCCGCTTTGCTTATCAAGACCTCATCATCCAATGCCTCATCAGCCACACAACATGCTACTCCAATAGAGACAGTCAAGAACTCATTTATCTTTGAACCCTCATGTTTTATCTCACGCGCTTTTAGGGCATCGCAAATATTTCTGGCTATTATTGCGCTGTTCTCCTCGTTTACCTCAGTAAGAAGAATTCCAAACTCCTCTCCTCCAAGCCTAAAGACAAAATCACTCGGACGCTTTAGTAGGTCTTTAAACACCTTGGCAACACTCTTAAGCGCAAAATCTCCCTCTATATGTCCGTATGTGTCGTTATACTGCTTGAAGTAGTCGATATCGAGCATCATAAATGTAATAGTGCTGTTATTTCTTTTTGCTCTTTTTATCTCTCTGTCATAAACAAGATTGAAGTATCTTCTGTTGTGAAGCCCCGTCAGTGAGTCGGTATATGAAGCGTTTTCAAGCTTTTTGTTGGCGATCTTTAATTTTTTTGTAGCTATCTCAAGCGCGGTCTGATCGCTCTGTATGCTCTTAAATACGTAAAATGATATTACCATCACGCCAAATATCACCATAACGAGTATAGTGCCGACCTTTATTAAAATTGTCTCATAAAGACTTAAGAAATTTTTACGCTCATGCTTTGCTACATCAACTTCATAAGTTATCAGCTTATTTATTACCTGATGTATATGCGATATCTTTTTCTCAATGCTGGCTAACGAGATATTTGTCATATCGCTTCTATCTTCGATCAAATCTACGGCGCTGATAAAGTAGGCATTGACACTCTTTATCTCAGATGCTGCATATTCGACGTAGCCAAGTTCATAGTCTCTTTTAAAGTGCAGTTCATAATTTTTCCACTCTCTCTCAATATCTTCTACTGCTGCTTTTATGCGTGACTTGACCTCAGCGTGGGATATCTGAGAATTTTTCGCTTTATAGAGAGTACTTGCCAAAGCTCCGTGATATGTCTGAATGATCCTGCTTAGCTCTGTAACAGGCATTAAAGAGCCAAAGTAAAGTGAGTCGAGATTTTTTTTCATAGATTTTAAGTTTAAAGTACCCATCACTCCGACAAAAACTAAGCCGACCGTGATTATTATAAAAATAAACAGAAGTTTGCTTCTAAGCTTTAGAGTCTCTATAAAATTCACTAAATTTCCTTAAAACATTTTTTAACTTTAGCAAACGCCATTCCAAAAATAGAAAAAAAATTTATTTACCTTTATAAAGTGTAATGTTGTAACAATATTATCACAATTATCACATTTTTATTATGTAATTAAAAAAACTTATACTATAATTTGATTATAATAACGCAGAGACATATGCTTATACGGGATGGAATATGGATAAACACACTATTTTAATTGTTGAAGATGATGAGATAACAGCCTTAAATCTAAAGTTATCTCTCCAAAAGCACGGCTATGAAATAGTCGGAATGTATGATAACGCAGTAGAAGCAAAAGAGAAGATAGCTTCATATAGACCGGATGTCATTATAATTGACATCTCTCTTCAAGAGAGCAACGACGGGATAGAGCTCGCCAAAACTATCAGACAAAACTATGCTATACCGTTTATCTACCTTACATCCTACAGCGACGACGATATAATCTCAGAAGCTATAAAAACTGAGCCTTACGGCTATATCGTAAAACCTTTCGACCCATCATCACTGCATGCAACTATACAGATGGCGATATTCAAGTTTGAGATGGAAAACAAAAGAAGTGAAGAGGAAATTATTCCAAAGCTTGATCAAAACAGCGTAGAGAAACTCCTTTATGCAAAGAGAGAGTCTGACAAGCCTGTTGTCTCTTTTAGCAATGGCTACCAGATGGATATATCGCAAGATGAGATTTTATACAATAATGAGAAGATAAAACTGACAAAAAAAGAGAGAGCAATACTAAGGCTTCTTGTCGCAAAGCTTGGACAGACCATCAGCTTTCCACAAGCCATAGATTATGTCTGGAAAGAGAATGGGGCAACAGAGAACAGCATTAGAACTCTTGTCTGGAGACTAAGAAATAAACTCCCTACCGATATTATTAAAAATGCGTCGGGGATCGGCTACTACATAGAGAAGTAGCTACCTGATCCTTATGGCCTCAAGTGCGCTTTTTATCTTCTTGTAAGAATCTTCATAATCAAAATTCGTATCTTTGGCTTTTGCCATCTTCTCTATCTTAGCACCCTCCTCTTGAACCGACTCAAGCCTGAAGTTACCGCTAGAACCTTTTATACTGTGGGCAATAAGTGCTATGTTCTTATAATCTTTTGATTTTATAGCACTTTGCAGATCAGGAATCTGTTTTGCCATCTTTTTCAAAAATAGCTCGACAAGCATTACTAGCTCATCGTTGCTCAGCATCAGCTCCTGACTTAATTTATCGTAGTCAAGCCCTTCTATAGTGTTTGCTTGCTCTGCCGGTTCTGAGCTCTCGACTACCTCTTCTAAAACATTTAGATAGTTAAAAAATACTCTCTCAAGCTCTTTTATGACGATCGGTTTTCCCAAGAAGGAGTCAAATCCGCTCTTTAACCCTCTCTCTTTCACCCCTTTTATAACGTTTGCCGTCAAAGCAGATATAGGAGTGTGTCTTAACCCTCTCTCTTTTTCATACTTTATGATATTTTGGACAGCCTCATTTCCATCCATAACGGGCATCTGCTCATCCATCAAAATAAGGTCATATCTGTTTGCTTTGTAAAGATTGACCGCTTCCAAGCCGTTTGCTGCAAGATCATAAGTAAGACCATATTTGCTAAGCAGGATTTTAATAAGCTCTTGATTTGCCTCATTATCCTCTGCTATTAACACATGCCCTTGAAACTTCATACTCTTTTCTCTCTTATGTATAGAAAAAGAGTCTGGATGAAGCAGCTCATCAAAAGTCGTTCTTATCTTTGAGCAGTAGAGAGGGAAACAGGCAGATGATATATGCGAATACTTCTCATACTTGTCAGTAGGATTGCTTGTGATTGCCACATATTTTTTATCCGAGTTTATCATGTTCTCTTTCATATCACCATCAACATACTCATCCAAAAAGACAGCTATATCGTAATTTCCATCCAAATTATCTACCATCTTTATGTCCATATTGAACATATCTGAATATTTTAAAAACGAGTCTGCCTTGTAGCCCCGTATCATATCTTTGGAGTAAAAGACCGTCTTTAGCGTCTTTAACTCATCGAGATCGCTGAATATCTGGCACTCGTAGTTATGTATCTCTACAGGTATCTCTACCCAAAAGGTACTCCCCTCTCCAAGTTTTGATGACACATGTACGCTTCCGCCCATATGCTCGGCAAGCTGATGACAGATGGAGAGTCCGAGTCCTGTTCCCTCAAGTTCTTCTATCTCCCATCTTCCAGCCTGCGTAAATGCAGTAAATATATTTCTTATATCATCCCCAGCTATGCCAATACCATTATCGCGAACACTTACTTTTAAGACATTATTTTGTTTGCACACCGCCTCAACATGTATATGGCCGCCTATTTTTGTAAATTTTATAGCATTGCTTAAGAGGTTAGAGAGAATCTGTTTGATCCTTAGCGAATCTGCATATAGCTCTTTTGGTATTCTCGGGTCTATAAAAGAGGTCACTACTATATCTTTTGCATTTGCAGAGGCGACGAAGAGTTCAAGAGTATGGCTTATCTCATTGTGAATGGAGAAGATTCTAGGCTCAATTGTAAACTCGCCGCTTCTTAGTTTTGTAAAGTCCAAAATATCATTTATTATACTTAAGAGGTTCTCACCGCTGTTTAAGATGATTTCGAGATATTTTCTATGCTGCTTTGAGAGATCCTGCTCGATGAGAAGGTTAACGAAGCCCAAAATCGCATTTAACGGAGTCCTGATCTCATGCGACATATTTGAGAGGAAGTAATCTTTTGCCTGAGAAGCCTTTTGCGCCTCAAGTCTGGCATCTATAAGTGTTGTAACATCATTACCTATCGATATATACTCTATAGAGTTGTCATATGGGTCTATTATCTTTACGATTGTCACGTCTATATAGAAGTAGCCCCCGTTCTTTTTGTTATTTTTTATCGTACCTCTAAAGATGCCCGCATTTTCAAGCTGAAACCACATATCCTCAAAATACTCTTCGGGCATATCTTCATGCTTCATTAAATTATGCCCGCTTCCCATAAGCTCATCAATACTGTAGCCGCTGAGTTTTGAGTATTTTTCATTTACGTATGTGATTATCCCGTTTTGGTCGGTCTTTGAGATGATCGCACTCTCATCAAGTGCTTTTTGATACTCATTTAGAAGTTTTACATGTCTGTCAATCTCCTGCTCTTTTTCAAAAATGGTATCTGAGTAATATTTCAATATGCTCTGAAAGTTTTTATCAAAGATATATGTCAACTCGTCAAAAAGCTCTTTGGAGTTGATATTGGCATCAAAAGTAAAATCAACAACCGCTCTTTTAAAATGGCTGCATATCTCAAAGAGCTCATCTGCTCTGATATCTTTATCTTTTAGATACAAAAGCAGCTTCTGCATGATCGGGCAGTTCCCTATTTTAACACTTCCTGCTATTACACCCATAAAGTAGTCAAATACACCGCCGCCATACTCCTCTATAAATAGACTCTTATCAATATCATGCAGTTGAAGCAACTTCTGCAAAGAGTCGTAAGAGGTCCAGCTTAAAAGCACGCTCTCTTTTGAGCCAACTAAAACATTTTGGTTCTTAGCAAGATTTTGTAGTTCTTTTTCCATTCGATTTTACTTTTCCTACATTATAAAATATGATATAAGCATAATTGCAAATACCTTTGTCAGCAATATCAGTGTCGTTCCTATTATGTTACCGATCTGGCAACTTGTGCAAGAGGTAAATTTTTTACCTTCATACTGGGCATAAAAGAAATATATAATATTTAAAGTTATAGTAGCAAAAAAGAGAGATTTTTGATAACCCCATAACTCTTGCGAACTCTCTTCGGACATAAATAGTGAAGCAACAACAAAAACCAGCATTACAATCATCGTAATATTAACAGCTTTAACTATGTAATCCCTGTTGAATTTTGTAGGACAAGCCTCTGAAATTGCAATATTGCTTCCAAAATCGAGTTTTTTTTCAAAGAGCTTCTTCTCTTCCTTATTTAACTTGTTGAAAAAACTTGACCCAAAAGTATAGTCGATTTTTCTCTGAAGTAAAATACTAAAAGCTCCATCTGCCTTTAGGGAGTGCTGATTTGTCCCCCTGTCCTGATAAACAACGGTTATATGCTCATACCTCGTTACATTAGCGCTTAATCCGGGGAAATAAGCTGTTCTCTCTAGGGTTGTAACCCTTCCGCCGTTGCTTATGATCCTTGGATTTATCAGCTCTAAAAACTCTCCATCCTCTTTTTTAATAACCACGACATTATAATAACTTCCTATCTGAAACGCAGCAAGACCATCTAAAGAGTTTGCTTCAATAGTATCTTTTAAATCTTCAATCAAAGAGAGTATCTCTTCATTAAACACTCTTACATCTGTTGCATATTGTACACTTGGCGGGGTTGGATAGGTAATTATTTCTCTAATCATAAAGGTACCTTATTTGGGTATCAGATCTAAACAGACACAGAGCAGGAAAACTTTCCTACTCTGCACTTTTAAAGAAGTTAGTGGCTTTTTCTTACCACTATTAACATTTTTATATTGATAACTATAAATCTGATAAACTGCCAGATCTTACATGTTCTTAATTTTATAGCAAATTTTCCCGGTGTCATTGTCGTAAAATTTTTGCCGTATGCCTTAATATTGTGTTCTGCTTTCTTTTCCATATTATGTATCTCCTTTGATGTCTATTCGGGAATCATTGTCCAGCCGGCTTTTAGCTTGGCTTTCCAGATGAAGAGGTGGTGAAGGATATGTTTGATCCAGTGACCAGCAAGACCGATCTCACCGAATGTATAGTCTGTATCACGACCTGTTCCAGGGTATTTTTCAAAGTCAGGAACAACAGGGTAGATAGTCATTGCAGCGGCTGTTCCGTCAAATATGCCCTTTCCTGCCGAAGCGACACAAGCAGCACCCATGTGAGCCATAGAAGCTTCATGCAGAGGAGCATTCTCTCCCTTTAAAATTCTGTCGCAAATACTATGCGCAACCGCTTTTCCGATAATGCCTGATGGCATACCTGTTCTTGGAGGAGTGGGACTAATAGGAGTTCCGTTTGGTGAGCTCATAGGTTTGCTAATCGGGTGTGGAGGCGCGAACGCTATGCCGCATGCAAACATATTTGAGTATGTCGGGTTTTGGTAAGTTTTCGGCCAATCGCTTGCACTCCAGTTCTCGTAAGAGCCTGCAGAGTAGTTAGCATCTACTTTCATAAAACCGTTTGGAGCAAAAACCGTATCGGTAATATCTGAACCGTCTTTACCGTAAGCCTTAAGACCCACACCCGCAAAAGGAGGGATCAGCATTGAGAAGTCAAACTCCTCTTCACCCATTGAACCATCAAGCAGCTCATAGTGCACCTTTCCTTTTTCAACTTTGTTTACATGAGCGCCTATTATCCAGTCAACATCTCTCTCCGTAAATAGAGACTCTGCAAAGATCTTTGAGCTGACCGCAAATCCCATACTCTTCATATGAAGTCCGCCAACCCCGAAATCGCCCAAGAAAGACTCGTTTGATATCCACTTTATATCAGCCATATCGCGAACACCGGCTTTTTTAAGCTCATGTTCAATATTGAAAATATACTCAAAAGCGGCACCTTGACATGTACACATACCGTGTCCCGTACCTATTAAAAACTTTTGACGCTCGCCCTGCTTCATCTTCTGGATGCACTTTTGAAACTCTTCATTTGCATGAACAGCGTGATCTGCCGTACAAACTGAGACTGTAAATTCACCTAAACCGTTTGCATCACCAAGACCCTCAGTTGCGCCAAAGTTTAGTTTTGGACCTGTCGCGTTAATCAAGTAGTCATACTCTACATTTTCAACTTCGCCCTCGCGTCCTGCAAGCGTATACTCGATAGTAACAAAAGGCTTATCGCTCGACTCTACACCCTCAGGATTTATTGAGACGGCCTTTGCCTGTTTGTAGTTGATGCCCGCTTTTGCATAAACCGGAGCCAGATCAAAAGTGACCTCCTCCTTGCTCATCTCACCGACACCGACCCAGATATTTGATGGAATCCAGTTCCATTTTGAATTTGGGGTAACAACCACTACCTCATGGGCAGAGCCTAACCATTTTGCGGCAAAGGTAGCAGCAGTGTGACCTGAAACTCCTCCGCCAAGAACAACTAATCTAGCCATTATAATAGATCCTTTGTATTATGTTTTAGTATAAAACCTGCCACTATAGTATCTTAAAACTGTCAAGAGAGTCTTTACAATTTATTATAATTAACCGTTGAGTACTTTGCTTACTATTTCATAAACATTCTTCGAAAGAGAGGGCTCTAAAAGAATTCTCTCCAACTCAGTTTTAATCAATTTTTTATTGACTTTGTTCATTTTTTTATATATCTTAAATGCTCCCGCAAGTCCTGATGCCATCTGCGGGTTTATCTTGTCGATGTCTATTATCTTATCTGCCACAAATTTATAGCCGTAGCCATCTTTGGCATGAAAGTGTTTGTAGTTTCTTGCGAACACGCCTATTAACGAGCGGACAAGATTAGGTACAAGCTCATTGTAAGCAGGATCGTTTTGAAGTGCCATTACGCGATCAAGTGTTCCCTCTCTATGCGATGCCGCCAAAATTGAGAAATATTTGTTCATAACAAGCGTATCTCTGTTGTATTTTTTGTAAAAATGCCCGAGAGCAACGGTTGAAAACTCTGGCGATATATTTTCTAAAACATCAAGAGCGACTATTCTGTCAGTCATTGTCACAGAAGAGTTGTATTGAGCATTTGCAATCGCAATAACCTCATCACTCTCCAGCGCAGAGAGAAGTTTTAGAGCACGGTTTTTTATAGCTCTCTTGCCGATATTAAGAGCGTCTAGCTCCTTGGAGTCCGGAGTGTGGTTTTCATTGTAGATAACTAAAAGCTTCTCTTTAAAAGTAAGGGCGAGATGCTTCTGCAGCCTCTCTTTAGCCTCGTAAATCAGCTCAAAATCGACAACCTCCTGTCTTTGCATAATCGCGCTCACACTCGGCAGCTCCATAAGAAGCGCTTTAAATGAGTGGTCAAGTTTATCCTCGTCTAAAATGTGCCCAAAAGCGTTTACAAACTCCTCATCGATGGGCTTGCCTCTCATCATGCTCTCTATTGTCTGAAGTCCGAAAGATTGCGCCGATTCGTATCTGACATAGCTATTTGTGTCATGCTTCATCAAAAAAGCGTAATCGTTATGCGACTGCTCGACTATTACAGGTGCGGAAAAATCCCTGTTTATGGAGAGAACAGGTTTCTTCTCTACCTTAAATGTGAACTCCTCGCTCTCTTTTGAGACGATAAGAGTTTTTGCCTCTATCTCTTTGCCGCTCTCATCCAAAAGAGCCATCTTCAGAGGAAAAAAGTATGGTTTCTGCTCGCTTCCATCAACAGCCTTTGGAACCTTCTGCGTCAATGTCAAGCTATATTTGCCGTCCTCAAACTTCTCATCTACATGCAGCTTCGGCGTGCCAGATTGGTAGTACCACCTTTTAAACTGCTCCAGATCAATCCCGCCTGCCTCGCTAATTGCCCATAAAAAATCATCCGTTCGTACAGCTTGTCCATCAAACGCATCAAAATATAAATCCATCGCTTTTCGGTACTTCTGCTCGCCTAAAAGAGTGTGCAGCATGCGGATAACCTCAGCACCCTTCTCATAAACCGTAGCCGTGTAGAAGTTGTTTATCGCCATGTAGGAG
Source organism: Sulfurimonas crateris (assembly GCF_005217605.1). Classification (NCBI taxonomy): domain Bacteria; kingdom Pseudomonadati; phylum Campylobacterota; class Epsilonproteobacteria; order Campylobacterales; family Sulfurimonadaceae; genus Sulfurimonas; species Sulfurimonas crateris. The sequence goes on from NZ_SZPX01000006.1 coordinate 94,611, forward strand.
TCGGGCTGGATAGGGTGTGCGGTCGGCGAAGCATCCTCCACGAACTGCCTCTCTCTCAGGGCATCTACATCTTCGATGCGCTGCACCTCTTTTGAGTTTAGATCAGCCGAAAAACACTGGTCGCGAAAGACCGTCAAACCCTCTTTTAAAGTAAGCTGGAACCAATCTCTGCATGTGATGCGGTTTCCCGTCCAGTTGTGAAAATACTCATGCGCAATAACGCTCTGAATTCCCATGAAGTTGGCATCTGTTGCACTGTCTTCATCTGCTAGGACATAAGCGGAGTTGAAGATATTTAATCCCTTATTCTCCATCGCTCCCATATTAAAGCTATCGACTGCGACTATATTATAAAGCTCCAAATCATACTCACGCCCGTAAACCTCCTCATCCCACTTCATCGCATCTTTTAGTGCTTTCATAGCATGTTTGCACTTCGACTCGTTTCCTCTGTCGGTGTAGATATAGAGTCTTACATATTTGCCGCTTGCAGTTACAAACTTATCTTGCACAACTCCCAAATCTCCCGCAACAAGTGCGAAAAGGTAGGACGGTTTTGGATGCGGGTCAAACCATGTAGCACCGTGTCTGCCGTCGTCGAGCTTAAAGTTTGACTCTCTATTTCCGTTACTCAGCAAAACAGGGTAACGCTCTTTATCTGCCACAAGAGTCGTCTTAAAAACCGCCATAACATCAGGACGGTCTAGGTAGGGAGTAATGCGTCTAAAGCCCTCAGGCTCGTTTTGCGTACAGAAGATATTTCCAGACTTGTAAAGCCCCTCAAGTTCGCTGTTTAACTGCGGATAGATTTTGTTGATGATTATAAGCTTAAACGCATCTCCAACATCTAAAACTCTCAAATGCTCATCCTCTATGACATATCTCTTCTCGGGGAGCTTTTCATCATCAAGGTAGATCTCTAAGAGTTCAAGATCTATGCTGTCAAGCACTAAATCCTTAGCACCCGCATCCACTCTCTCAATGCTCATAAGGTTTGTAACCTGTGTATGCTCTTCGTAAAGTTCAAATACAAGATCGCAGGTTTTAACGGTGAATTTGGGTGCTTTATAATCTTTTAGGTAAATACTCTCTGCTCTGCTCATAATTTCTCTTTAATTTTTTTATAATAATAGCATAAGAGAGTTATTTGAGGCTTATGCGGCATTTAGCCAAGATGACTTAAAACTTCTTTTTAAAAATTTTAGAGTGCCACGATATAATTTTTTTTATGCAAGTATAAATAAAATATATATAGGTTATAATTGGTCAAAAAAGAGATTTGAGATGACGCTTAATTCAATAATAAATTTTTTACATGAGCATAAAGATGAACTCAAACAAGATTATTATGTTGAAGAAATAGGTGTTTTTGGCAGTTATGCAAAACATCAAGAAAAAGAGAGTAGTGATATAGATTTTTTTGTAAAATTTTCCCAAAAATCATATCGTAATCTTACAAGACTCTATGATTATTTTGAAAAAGCATTTGGTAAAAAAGTTGACATAATTACTGAACATAAAAACATGAGACCTTCCCTTCGCAGAGAGATACAAAGCAGTATTATTTATGGATAAGTTGTCAATCATAGAACTTTTAGACTATATTTTAGAGAGCATTTCTATAATCAGACGCAGGTTTGAAAATATTAAATCTTGCGATGATTTTATAAATTCTGACGATGGAATAGATAAGCTGGATGCTATCTCTATGCGTTTACAATCTATTGGCGAAGCCCTAAAAAATATTTATAAAGCAGACAAAGAGCTCTTGGAAAAAGTAAAAAATGCCTCCTACTGGAGCCAAATCATAAAACTACGTGAGATAATTTCACACCACTATATCGACATTGATTCAGAAATAATATTTGATATTTGCGAGAATGAATTAACTGAACTTGAAGAATCAATCAATAAGGCAAAAACTGTTATTTAATACAATCTTCTAATTAAAGTAGTCTGTCCCCCTTTGTACCCTATAAAATTTACATTTCCTAACTTCTGCAAACATCCGCACAAAAACCGTGAAAATAAAGAAAATCTTGTTGTTTAAGCATTTATTAATAAGGGGGGGGTAAAGTTTTTGTTTTATTTTAAAATAAAGGTCGTAAATGGGTTTATTATCAGAGGGATATATTAAAATTGAAAATGATACGCAATTGGCGTACTATGAACATGTATTGGAAAATCTTGCCGCGAAAGAGGTTTCAGCGTTATTTATATTGAACAATATAGTGGCAATCATTGCCTTGTTGTTGTCAATTGGTGCAATGATGACGTCATTTACTCAAAACGAAAATCTACACAGTTGGTATGTGCAGGCTCCTATAATTGTTGTTTTGCTAGTTGTACTTTATTATGGAGTATATGCAGAATATACCCACCGTAAAGAGAAGCGAGAGCTTCCAAAAATGATAGCAATTGTACAAAATGCAATAGAGTGTTATAAAAAAAACAAAGGAAAACAAATGAAAATTCAAATGCAAATCAACTGTGAGTTTGATTTATGTGAAATTAAATCAAACTTAGAAAATAAGAAACAATTCCTAAACAATGAAATTGTTCTTGACTATGTTAAAAAACACTTATTAGAAGATTCGATAAATTCAGCAGAATTTATAAAAACATCTACTGGGGAAAAAGGAAACAAAGGTTTTTTAAATCAGCAAATATCAGAATTTGAGAAGAAGTTCTCAATATGAAAAAGCTACTAGTATTTTTTTTATTTATTAATAGCTTATTTGCTTATGAAAATGACGATGCACACAAATATGGGATAGTCTATTATGTTACGAAAGATTATGAGAAGTCAAAACTTGCTTTTGAACAGTCAATTTCTAACTGTCCAAAATGCAATACAGATTCATATTTTTACCTTGCATTGCATTATACGTATAATCGTGGAACAGAAAAAAATCTTCAAAAAGCATTTGAACTTTATTTAAAAGGTTCAGAACTTGGGTCTGCTGCAGCTCAATATGGATTGGCAGAACAGTATAGATGGGGTACTGGCACCGCACAAGACACACAAAAAGCGGTATATTGGTTTAAAAAAGCTATCGAACAAAAAACTGACGACGCTTCTGTGGAATCAATGTTGAACCTTGGAGTTGTCTATTACAATGGAGAGGGAAATGTTGCTGTAGATAAAAAACTTGCGTATAAGTATTTGATAAAATGTGTAGACTCAGATCTGTCTGTTCCTGGAGCACAGGAGACCTGTCAAAAAAATCTTGATATTATATGCAACGAGAGCCCTTGGGCGTGTAAGTAAAGTTTAGCTAGTATCTCTTTTTCCTCGTTCCCACTTTTCAAGTGGGAATGCATACTTAATCTGCATCTTTAAAATACTAAAAAGGCCTCTACATGTTAAAAAAATCTGCACTCTCAAGCCTCTTGACTCTGTCGTTAGCGTCAAGCCTTATGGCAGAGAGTTATGTCTATGTCGGTGCATCAAAAACGTATTTGATGGATGAGCAGTCAACAACCACTTTTAGCATCGGCTATGGTTTTAGCAAAGTCTTTAGCAACTGCGTTATGGCTGGGTTTAGTACTTCATATCATCAGGGCGATTATGAGGACAGCAGTGCCTCAGACAGTTCTTGGTTTAATGGTATTGGAGTTGATTTTCACTTAGGCTACAGCCCTACAAAACCGCTTGCACTCTACGGTATAGCAGGGTATCAGATGCAAGCAATCAGCTCAAGCACATCGGCAGGTGGTTTTGGTTATGGAGCTGGAGTCTCTTATAAGTTTTTTGAACATGTAGCACTAGCACTGGAGTACAGAACATATGATATGGAAGTGCCAAGTTTGAACTATAACTACGACTATGACACAATGGATGCGCTTATCCGTTTTGTGTGGTAGGAAAAACTTAAAATTGCAATAACTACAATCTTTTATCTCGCTCCCATGATCCTGCGTGGGAGTTTATACCTTCTGTCTGCTTTTACTTCATCTGCGTTCCCACGGAGACCGTGGGAACGAGGAAAAATTTAATCTATTTTATAACTCTCCTCTATTCTCCATTATCTGATTATAAGTCATTTATAGTAAAATTATATCCATAAACTACAAAAGGCAAACATAGTGAGCATTTACAGAGAGTATGACATCAGAGGGATTTACGAGAAAGAGTTAAACAAGCAGAGCGTTGTGCGTATAGGTTACGCGCTTGCTTCAAAAATCAAAGGCGAGTATGTAGCTGTCGGTTATGACGCTAGAAGCCACTCTCCTGTTCTCTTTGAGTACCTTGTTCATGGACTAAATGCCGGTGGCAAAAAGGTTCTGGACATGGGGCTTGTTCCTACTCCCGTAAACTACTTTGCCAACTATCAGGAGTGGGATGGCATCACTCCCTCTGCTTCTGTTATGATCACAGGCTCACACAATCCAAGCGAATACAACGGCTTTAAGATAACCATAAACAAAGCGCCTTTTTTCGGCGAAGATATCTATGCTCTGGGTCGCGAGTGTGAGACGATGGAGTTTCCCAAAGCTCCCCAAAGAGAGGTAACAAAGATAGATGCTGTTACAAGATATGTGGACTTTCTTATCAGCGAATTTTCCCACCTAAAAGAGATGCCATCGCGCATTGTCTATGACTGCGGAAACGGTGTTGCGGGAGTCGTTACAGAGAGAATTTTTGACACCTTAAGACTAAACACAAAGGGTCTCTACATTGACCCTGACGGAACTTTTCCAAACCATCATCCAGATCCATCGGATGAGCATAATCTCGAAGATGTAAAAAAGCTTTTAGATGCCGAGGGCGATATCGCTTTTGCATACGACGGAGATGCCGACAGAATCGCAGTGCTCACGCATAAGAACAACATCAAAGGCGACATGATGGCGCTTCTCTTTGCCATGAAGATGGAGAAACCGACAGTAGTCGGCGAAGTAAAGTGCTCGCAAGTTATGTATGACGAACTAGAGAAACGCGGTGCGAAAGCTATCATGTACAAAACGGGTCACTCGAACATAAAGGTAAAGATGCAGGAGATTGGTGCAGACCTTGCATGTGAAGTGAGCGGGCATATATTTTTCAAAAACCGCTATTTCGGTTACGATGATGCTATCTACGCAACGCTTAGAATGTTGGAGCTTATCCATGACGGAGTCGATCTCGACGCGGAGCTTGCAAAACTTCCAAAGGTCTTCTCGACCGAAGAGATAAAAGTCCACACAACCGAGAGCGAGAAGTTTAAGATTATCGACAAAGTAAAAGAGCTTCTCAAAAATCCTCCAGAATCGTTTCCTGCCATCAAAAATATCATTGATGTTGATGGAGTGCGCATAAACTTTGAACATGGGTGGGGGCTTGTTCGTGCTAGCAATACGACTCCTGTTCTTGTTACCCGCTTTGAATCAACCTCACAGCAAGAGGCAAAACTCTACGAAAAAGAGATGAACAATCTTATACAAAATGCAAAGGATGCTCTATGAAAACCCACACACTTTTAATGCCGCTTGACATGCACCTCCATCTTCGCGATGCGGTAATGCTTGAAAATGTAGCGCCTCTTAGTGCCTACAGTTTCAGCGGCGCTCTAATCATGCCAAATCTTGTTCCGCCAGTCACGACCATAGAAGATGTAAAAGCCTATAAAGAGCGCATCATAGCAGCTGTTCCGAACGACTACTTTGAGCCGTATATGACACTTTTTTATAAGAACTACGATAAAAGATTTCTCTCAGAAGTAAAAGAGCATATTACGGCTATCAAACTCTACCCCGCAGGGATTACGACAAACTCAGAGGGCGGTGTATCTTCGTTTGACATAGAGGAGATGCGCGAGACGTTAGATGCGATGAGCATTCTTGGCATCCCTCTTTGCGTACACGGCGAGACTGACGGTTTTGTGATGGACAGAGAAGCGGAGTTTATGAATATCTACGATCTTCTTGCTACAAACTTTCCGGACCTAAAGATCATCATGGAGCATATTACGACAAAAGAGGCTGTTGCAATGCTTGATAAGCACAAAAACCTCTATGCGACCATTACAGTGCACCACCTCCTCTTAACGCTTGATGACGTTGTCGGCGGGATGATGATGCCGCATAACTTCTGCAAACCTATCGCAAAAAGACCTGAGGATCTTGACGCGCTGCTTAGCGTTGCTCTTGAAGCGCACCCAAAAGTTATGTTCGGTTCAGACTCGGCACCACACTCAAAAGAGAAGAAAGAGTGTTCAGGGTGTGCAGCGGGAGTTTTCAGCGCACCTATCGCACTTCAGCTTCTGTGTGAGATATTTGAGCAGTACGACAAGCTTGATAATCTTCAAGCTTTTGTTAGCGATAATGCGCAGAACATCTACGGCATCTGTCCAGAGTTTAAAGAGGTGATTTTAGAAAAACGCCCCTTTGTCATACCTGATACCTATAACGGTGTTGTACCGATGTATGCGGGAAAAATTATAAACTGGGCGATAGAGAGCATTGAATAAGATACTGCTGCTTGAAGACGATATCCTCTTTGCAGATACCATTATAGACCTTCTGCAGGATGCCGACTATGAGGTGACACATGTTACGAACGGACAGAGTGCCATAGATGTGACATACGCGCACAAATTTGATCTCTATCTTTTGGATGTAAACGTGCCTATAGTTGACGGGATGACGCTCCTAAAAGAGTTAAGGGATTCGGACGACAAAACTCCTGCCATGTTTTTAACATCTCATAAAAACAAAGAGATGTTAAAGAGAGGTTTTTTGAGCGGCGCTGATGATTATATGACCAAGCCGTTCGATGCGGATGAGATGCTTCTACGTATTGGCGCTATTTTAAAAAGAGCCAACAGCACTTCTTTGGACTCTAATGAACTTCTACATCACGACACTCTACACAGACGGATTCTCTACAAGAACCAAGAGCTTGACCTCTCCAAAAAAGAGTATGAGCTTCTGCTGCTTCTTATGAAACATATAAACAACACTGTGCCAAAAGAGATGATCCTAGATGAGCTTTGGAGCAGCAGCGAAGGCGGGAGTGACGGAGCTATAAGAGTATATATAACACGCATAAAACAGCTTGTTCCAGAGATGAACATCGAAAATATAAGAGGTATAGGGTACAAACTTGTTTCGTAATCTGCGCATTACCGTTTTTATCTACTATATACTTACCGTTGCTGCTCTGATGGCTATTTTGTACTATTTTACCTCCATTACAGAGGTAGAGAACACCACTTTGCTTCTCTTTACTCTGCTGGGTCTCGGCCTCTTTGCAGGAGCCATCATCTCTAAACTCTCCATCGACCCGCTATTTGAACATGTAACCAACCTACAAAATCTCTCGACCGAGACGCTCCATGAGCTAAATCTTCCAATAAGCACCATAAAGACAAATATACATATGCTCAAAAAAGGTCTTGAGAGCGAAAAAGATTTTAAGAGGATCGCCAGAATAGAGAGTGCCTGCGAAATGCTGCAGCAGAGATACAACGAACTTGACTATATGATAAAGCTTCAAAGCTCAAACATCACATACGAAGAGTTTGATCTTAGTGAGCTTGTAAAAAAGAGAGTAGAGTTTTTAGAGCGCATCTATCCTCACATAGAGTTTGAGCTTCAACTCTCGCCGCATGTTATAAAAAATGATAAAATAGGCTTATCAAAAGTAATTGACAATCTTATAGACAATGCAGTAAAATATTCACGAGATATTCACAAAATAAGTATAAGATTGCAAGATCACTCTCTTTACATAGAAGATCACGGTTGCGGGATGGACGAAGTAGAACTTATAAAAATTTTTGACAACTACTACCAGAGCAACAAAAATATGAAAGGTTTTGGCATAGGGCTTAGCATGGTGAAGAGATTTTGCGATGCTAACGCGATTGCGCTGAACTTTAAATCCAAACCGAATGTCGGAACAACGGTTATTTTAAAATTTAAGGAAGATTAGTGGAAGAAAATATGTTAGCGTACGCGGAAGTAGCACTTGATTACGGAGTTATGGGACTTCTAATACTTATGAGCATCGTTACTCTTTGGCTCTTTATAGAGAGGATGATGTTCTATGCAACTGTAGATGTGCAGAAGTATGAGCATAGAGACACTCTGGAGATGGAGCTTACAGACAATATAAGTGTTATCAGTGCCATTGGCTCAAATGCTCCTTATGTCGGACTTTTGGGAACGGTCATAGGCATTATGCTCACTTTTTACACAATGGGCGATGTAGGTGCGATCGATGCAAAGAAGATCATGGTGGGACTTGCCCTTGCTCTTAAAGCTACCGCTATGGGGCTTATAGTAGCTATGCCTGCTATCGTCGCATATACTATCTTGCTTCGCAAAGTGGAGAAGATACTTACAGTATTTGACGTTGTTCAAGATAAAAAAGCAAGCATCTAAATATGGCAAAGTGCAAAAAGATCAGAAAAAGGTTTGACGAGATAAACGTCATCCCCTTTATCGACATTATGCTCGTTCTTCTTGTTATGGTTTTAACGACCGCAACATTCGTTAATCAAGGCATTATCCCAATCGAGCTTCCAAGTGCAAAAGCAGCTTCAAAAGAGGATCTGAAAAAAGAGGTCACAGTCTACGTAAATACCAAGGGCGAGTTTTTGATAGGGGAAGAGAGGGTTGACTTAAAGACGCTTGAAACAAGACTCAAAGCAATCTCAAAAGATCAGACGGTAGTTCTTAGAAGCGACAAAGAGTCAAAATTTCAAGACTTTGTAAGCGTCATGGATATACTAAAACGCCTAAACCACGAACAGCTCTACATAGTTACAAAAGAGGGTCAATAAGCTTTTTCAAGCAGTTTGAACTGCTTGGTATGGTTGCTCTCATCCTGAGAGTTCATCTCCCTCTTATCAACCGACTCAGAACTCTTTACATCAGTGCTAAATAACTTTTGCTCGATACCATCAACATCGTGAAAAAGTGTAGTAGCTACAAAAAAAAGCACCATGATCACGACCACGCTGACATATAGAAGTATATAGTTTTTGATATGACCTGTTTCAAAAGGGTTTTGCATTGAATCTCCGAGAGTTTTTGTGACATAATAATGACAAATTTTTATCTATATTAAAGAAGCTTATTATATCATACGTGCTATTTTTAATTAAAAAGAAGCTCATAGATGCAAAAAATATTCTACTTCTTAATATTTTTCTTCATAACTCTTAGTGAAGCTTCTTCATCACAACAGGCACTAGATCTCTCTCAAAAAAACAGAAACATCGGCAAGAGCCTCCTCTACTTTGAGGACAAAAGTGCGAAGATGGATTTTGAGCAGATAAAAGATCTGCCGCAAGATGCTTTTAAACCCCTAAACAGAGATGTTGACACTCAGCTCTTTACCACATCCGCCTTATGGTACAAATTTGATGTTTATAACAAAGAGACAACTCCCATAAAAAAATTAATAGTCATCGGAATCCCATGGATAGACAGCGTAAAAGTACATATAGAGAGTAAGAACTCAAAGCTCTGGGTATATGAGGGCGGAGATACTTTTGCATATAAAAACAGATCACTGGATCATGTCAATACAAATTTTGAGCATGAGTTTGGGAGCGGATACTCAAGCCTTTTTGTGCAGATAAGGACTCTTGATCCCTTTATTGTCCCGATCTCCGTTATGGATAGCTCCGAGTTTTTACAAGATGAGATAGTCCACTCAAACTACACGGGTTTTGTATACGGGATCATAATGGCTATGCTGCTTTATAACCTGATTCTGTTTTTTAGGATAAAAATAGCATATTACGGCTTCTACGTCCTCTACCTAGGACTCTTTTTGGTTATGAACGCATCTTACAACTGCTACACTTTCAAGTGGTTTTTTTATGACTATCCTACTCTTCAAAACTGGTTTGAGTCGACATTTATATATCTATTCTCCATAGGCGGGATACTCTTTGCACAATCATTTTTAAATCTCAAAAACTCATTTCCAAGACTCAATTTAATCACAAACTATCTTCTCCTTATTTATGTCACTATTATGATAGTCACCTTCTTTATCAGCTACAGATACCACGTAACTTTTGCCATAAGCCTGACGGTACTATTTAGTCTCTATGTTTTTGGGATAACCATCTACTCCATCTTAAGGGGCAATCACTACGCAAAGCTATTCTTTCTCGCCATTACTGCAGGACTGCTTGGAACTTTGGTCACAGCCCTTACCGTCATGGCGCTGATACCATATACGGATATCGGACTTCATGCAGTCGATTATGGTATGATTATCGATACGATTTTGCTCTCCTTTGCTTTGGCAGACAGATTTAAAGCTACGCAAGAGGAGAAGCTGCTTGCTGAAGGTAGGACTCACAAGGCACTTGCGGCAAAAAAGGCAAAGGAGGAGTTCCTCTCAAATATGAGCCATGAGATAAGAACTCCGATGAATGCAATACTTGGATTTATCAATCTTCTAAAAAAGAGCATAAAAGATGAAAAGAACCTCTCTTACCTCAATATCATCCTATCAAATTCAAAAACACTTATGCATGTAATAGATGATATTTTAGACCTCTCCACCATAGAGAGCGGCAAACTTGTGATAAACAAGCACTTTTTCCATCCACAAAAAGAGCTGGAGTATGTAAGCAAGCTTTTTGAGCCGACAGCAAAAGAGAAGTCCATCGAACTGATCTCCAATATAGACCCAAATATCCCATACTGCCTAGAGGGCGACCTGCTAAGAATAAAACAGATACTGTTTAACTTTTTAAGCAATGCATTTAAGTTTACTCCCCAAGACAAAAAGATATTTATCGACATTGTCTATAAAGATTCAACTCTTATTGTCTCGGTTAAAGATGAGGGTATTGGCATACCTCTTGATGCTCAAAAGAGAATATTCGGCGCCTTTGAGCAAGCAGGCTACAGAAGCGGTGAAAAATATGGCGGCACCGGTCTTGGACTCTCCATCTCACTAAAACTAGCCCACCTTATGGGCGGAGATATCTCGCTCTCTAGCAAAGAGGGGCAAGGAAGCACGTTTACCCTCTCTCTTCCTCTTGAGAACTGCGAATCAGGAGAGATAGAGTACCTAAAAGATGGAGAGTCTGAACTCGAAGAGAATTTTGACTACTCTAACCTCTGCGGAAATGTTCTAGTCGCAGAAGATAATAAGATGAACCAGATGCTTATGGAGATACTGCTTCAAGAGTACTCTTTAAATCCTACCATTGCCGAAGACGGCTTGGAGGCTCTAAAAATCTTCAACTCATCAAAGTTTGATCTTGTCCTGATGGATGAGAGTATGCCTAATATGACGGGAGTAGAGGCAATATATAAGATACGTGAACATGAGAGTAAAAACGCTCTTAAGCCTACTCCAATAGTGGCTCTCACCGCAAACGTAATGGAAGAGGACAGAAAAAAGTTCTTTGAAGCCGGAGCAGATGACTTCATAGCAAAACCTATAGACATGGCAGAGCTTAACAGAGTTTTAAAACGTTTCCTCTCGTAAAAGTGCATAAAAAATCAACCTATAAAAGAGAATTTACATAATTTTTATGTTAATATCGTTAAAAAAAATTTAAGGGTATATTTATGCAGACGACAATGTTTAAAGGGAGCACGGTAAATTTAGAGGGAGACGCGCTTAACGTTGGGGACAAAGCACCCGTTGTGCACGCAATAGGAACCGACTTGAACAACATAGAGATAGGCGGCGCAAAAGATAGGATACAGCTGCTTATAACAGTCCCATCACTGGATACGGACACCTGTGCGGCAGAGACAAGAAGATTTAACGAAGATGTAAACAACCTAGACATCTGTGAGACTACCGTTGTCTCTATGGACCTTCCGTTTGCTTCGGAGCGTTTTTGTACCACAAGCGGCATCGAAAATCTCTCAGTTGCAAGCGACTATATCGACAAAGAGGTAAGCAAAGCTTACGGTGTTTTAATGTCTGACAACAAACTAAAAGGATTGAGCGCAAGAGCCGTTTTTGTGATTGATCGAAGCGGAGTGATCGTCTACAAAGAGATAGTTGGCGAAGTCACTGCAGAGCCAAACTATGAAGCAGCTCTTGAGGCGATAAAACAGGCTAGATAAACCTCTTATGCGCTAAAGACAACTTTAGCATTAGCGATGCGCTCATAAAGAGAGATCTTCTTTTTATAGGGCATCCACTTAACCAAAAATATTACCAGCGCCTCCCACATCGAAACCCAAGCCGCAACCGTAAGTCCCTCTGAGACAACCGCAAAAGCGATACTTTTTTGCATACACGTCCCCGCCTGCTTTAAAAATTATATTGTATCACATTGCAAAGCTTTTATATCCGCTTCGCTTTAACAACTCCTCAGCACTATTTTTGTATAATTCACACTAAATTTTCTAAAAGGTATCCCATGCGCGGTTATAAAATTTTTGCAGGTTCAGCAAGTGTAGAGTTTGCAAAAGAGGTTTGTCAGATTTTAGATGTTCCATTGGCTAAAGCCGATGTTAAAAAGTTTAGTGACGGTGAGATCTCAGTTCAGATCGCCGAGAGTGTACGCGGTCGTGACGTATTTATTGTTCAGTCAACCGGTGCTCCTTCAAACGACAATCTTATGGAGCTTCTAATTATGACAGATGCTCTTCGCAGATCTTCAGCTTCTAGCATCACGGCAGTTGTTCCATACTACGGCTATGCAAGACAGGACCGTAAAGCTGCTCCTCGTGTTCCGATCACCGCAAGATTAGTTGCAGATATGTATGAAGCTGCAGGGATAAACAGAGTTGTTACGATAGATCTTCATGCAGGACAGATCCAAGGTTTTTTCAATATTCCTGTCGATAATCTCTATGGCTCTATAACTTTTGAGAACTACATAAAGAGCAAAAATCTAAAAAACCCTATTATCGCTTCTCCAGACATCGGCGGAGTCGCTCGTGCACGCTACTTTGCCACAAGAATGGGACTTGATATGGTGATTGTGGACAAACGCCGCGAAAAAGCGAACGAGAGCGAAGTTATGAATATCATCGGTGATGTTGATGGCAAAGATGTTATTATGATCGACGATATGGTAGATACGGCAGGAACAATGGTAAAAGCCGCAACAGCGCTTAAGAACAAGGGTGCAACTTCTGTTATCGCTTGTGCTACACACGCAGTGCTCAGCGGAAAAGCTTACGACAACATCCAAAACGGCGAACTTGACGAACTTATCGTTACAAACACTCTTGAATCAAAACCACATGAGAAGATTGTAGTGCTCACGGTTGCACCTCTCTTTGCAGAGGTTATTCGCAGGGTCTATCACAACGAGAGTGTTAATTCACTTTTTGCATAAACAAGGGAATTAATTGAAGAATATTAGAAACTTTTCTATTATCGCACATATAGACCACGGAAAAAGCACTTTAGCAGACAGGATCATTCAGGAGTGCGGAGCTGTTAGTGAGCGTGAGCTTACAAAACAGATGATGGATACGATGGATATAGAAAAAGAGCGCGGCATTACCATAAAGGCGCAAAGCGTTCGACTTGACTACGTAAAAGACGGCGAGCACTACATCCTCAATCTTATTGACACTCCGGGCCACGTCGACTTCTCTTATGAGGTTAGCAAATCTTTGGCTTCAAGTGACGGTGCGCTTCTTATCGTAGATGCCGCTCAAGGCGTTGAAGCACAAACGATCGCAAACGTCTACTTGGCAATGGATAACAACCTTGAGCTGATTCCCGTTATAAACAAGATTGACCTCCCTGCGGCAGACCCAATTAAAGTTGCCGAAGAGATCGAGACAAGTATCGGCATAGATGCGACCGATGCGGTATTGGTATCTGCAAAAACAGGAGTAGGCATCCGCGAACTTATAGATGCCATAGTTGAGCGTATTCCTGCCCCTAGCGGAGATCCTAAGGCTACCACAAAAGCTATCATCTACGACTCATGGTTTGACCCTTATCTGGGAGCATTGGCTCTTGTGCGTGTGTTTGACGGCGAGATAAAAAAGAATCAGCTTGTAAAACTTATGAGCAACAACGAAGAGCATCAAGTACTCGACCTTATGTACCCTCACCCGCTAAAGAGACAAAAAACAAATGCAATTAAAAGCGGAGAGATAGGTATAGTAGTTCTGGGTCTTAAAGATGTCAGCATCGTAAATGTAGGTGATACAATTACCGATGCAAAAAACCCGACTGCGGAGCCTGCTCTTAAGTATGAACCTGCCAAACCATTTGTTTTTGCAGGTCTCTACCCGATAGACACCGATAAGTTTGAGGAGTTAAGAGACGCTCTTAACAAACTAAAGCTTAACGACTCCTCACTTTCTTACGAGCCTGAGACCTCTATCGCTCTTGGATTTGGTTTTCGTGTCGGATTTTTGGGAATGTTGCATATGGAGGTTATCAAAGAGCGCTTAGAGCGTGAGTTTGACCTTGATCTTATTGCAACGGCACCCTCGGTTGTCTACCACGTATATCTCACCAACGGCGATATGGTAGAGGTGCAGAACCCTTCAGAGCTCCCATCTGTAAGCCAGATAGAGAAGATCGAAGAGCCTTATGTAAAAGCGACCGTAATTACGCCTAGTGAATATCTTGGAAACGTCATTACACTCCTTATCTCAAAAAGAGGTATGCAAGACAAGATGACCTACTTAAACGAAGACAGGGTTATGCTTGAGTACTCTTTGCCGATGAACGAGATCGTTGTAGACTTTTATGACAAACTCAAATCGATCTCCAAGGGTTATGCAAGTTTTGACTATGAGCCGATAGACTTTAAAGAGGGTAACCTCGTAAAACTCGATGTCAAAGTTGCAGGCGAAGTGGTCGATGCGCTAAGTATTATAGTTCCTATCACGTCTGCTGAGTCAAGAGGACGCGCACTTGTAAAAAACATGAAAGAGATCATCCCAAGACAGCTTTTTGAAGTTGCGGTTCAGGCTTCGATAGGAAGCAGAGTCATTGCAAGAGAGACAGTAAAGAGCATGGGCAAAAATGTCACGGCCAAGTGTTACGGCGGAGACATAACCAGAAAAAGAAAACTTCTTGAGAAGCAAAAAGAGGGTAAAAAAAGAATGAAGTCCATCGGAAAGGTAAATCTTCCTCAAGAAGCATTTATGTCCGTGCTTAAGATGGATTGATACCAAATGCGCTGCCTGATGTGTGAGAATCTCTCCCTTTCACACATCTGTAAAAAGTGTCAAAACAACTTTTTAACCCCCTCCATCTACAGAAGAAAGATCCTCGGCAACATAGAAGTTATCTCATTTTACAAATATGGCGATATAAAAGAGCTTCTTCATACAAAACATACCGATATCGGCTACTACATCTACTCTATATTGGCAAAAAACTCCATCACAAAATTCGCATCTGAGTTTGAGTATCCGCATAAGGTAGTCTCAATAGGCGTCGATGATTATACTAAATCAGGCTACTCTCATACAGCGATACTAAACAGAGCGCTTAAGAGCAGATATATAAAGCCTCTTTTTGGCAAACTAAGAGCAAAGAACAGGGTTAGCTACTCCGGAAAAACCAAGCAATTCAGGCTCCTAAATCCCAGAGATTTTGAACTGAAAGAACTTAATGTCAAAAGCGCTATTTTAGTAGATGATATTATTACGACAAGCTCGACTCTGACTCAGGCTGTTGAAGCTTTGCAAAAAGAGAATATAGAGACTCTATTTTGTCTCACACTTGCTTCTGCAAGTGTAAACTAAGCATTCATTTAATATACTGATGCATTACCATTCATGACATTTGTGGGGGATATGAATGCATATAGTTGTATTTTTTCTACTTTTTTCTACTTTTTTATATGCTCAGGATACAAATCTTGATGAACTTCTTTCGCAGTACCGCGAAGCAAGTGAACTCTCTTATGAAACCAAACAAGAAAAATCAGGTAATACCACTGTCTTTAGTCGTTCTGACTTAGACAAAATGCAAGCTTACACACTCAATGATGTATTTAAAACACTAAAGATGTTTACACTTAAAAACTCCTCTTTTGGTCCAACAGCTCTAGTAAAGAGTCCTTACTCAGGGCAGTCCATGTCGTCTGTAAAAATATATATCAACTCTTATGAGGTTACCTCTATTACATCAGGTACAGGAATTGCGCAATTTGGACAGATGGGGCTTAATTTTATAGACCATATCGAGGTTTATCAAGCATCCAATGCTATTTCATTTCATGGCGAACCCGGGAACATGGTTATCAAGCTCTACACCAAAGACCCCTCACGAGAAAATGCAACCGTCGCACAAGGGTCGATTGATTCAAATGGTGGCAGCAGAGGGCAAATCATTGATGCGCAAAATTTTGACGACTACTCCTATCTTGCCAACATTGATGTAAGCGGCAACAGATTTGACAAAGAGAGAAACGCAAACAACAAAGAGCTCTCAAGAGACAGCAGCAGAGGTCAGCTTTACGTTAATTTTGCCAAAAAAGATGACTATCTTATTGAAGGTGGTGTCTCAAGGGAGAAAAGTGATATCTTTAATGGATTTAATGCAATTAGCTCAGGTATAGAGGGAGGAGATATTACCTCAACTTATAGCTATCTTCAGTTTACAAAAAATCTCCCTTCACAAACAGAGCTCATTATCTCAGGTACCTACGAAGAAATTGATATTCAAAACAGTGACACTTTTGGCATACCTCTTTTTGATGGCTCTTCAAGCACTAATCTTAATGTTGCTACAGGCTCTTATGCCTATGATATACTTCTACGAAAGCGCCATAGTTATAACGACCACAACTTCTTATTTGGCGCAGAAGCAAAGCTTAAAACCTTTTTTCTAGATTCGATTCAAAGCAACGACATAGAAAAAAGCTATCAGCTTGGTCCTAAACAACTTGACATCTATATGCTCTTCGCCGAAGACAGTTATGACATCAATGACGACCACCAGATTACACTTGGTGCAAAAGCAGACTATTACGACAACCATTTAACTGAAGCAGATACAGAGTATATTTTGCGTCTTGCATATCTTGCAAAAATTTCAGAAGAGTTTTCACTCAAAAGTTTTATCCAAAAAGGGTATATATATCCTATCTTTTCGCAGACAACTTTTTCACCCGTTGCTACTCCAAATCCAAATTTAAAAGCTTCGAAAAATCGTGTAATGAAAGTAGAGGTTGAATACAAAAAAGAGAAACTCACTCTTACTCTTGGAACAGGGGTATCTAAATCAAAAGATGGAATTATTTTTAACCGAGCACTAGGCACGTATGTAAACAATAATGGAAATTCAGATTTCTCACAATTTTTTCTTACTTTAGATTACAGATTTGATGCAGAGAACAAACTTATCGCTGAGTACTTTAGAGCCTACAAAGACAACTACTCTTTCACCTCCGACAGAGGTGCTCTCGTACAACTTTACTCTACATTTGGCAAATTTGACCTTTACAATGAACTCATCTATCGCTCCTCTTATGTTGGTGCTGATGGTGTATATATGGATGCAGGATACGACTACACCGCAGGAGCGATTTACCACTATAACAAGCATGTCAACCTCAAACTCAAAGGCGAAAACATCTTTGACAAAGCTATTGAGACAAGTATCGATGGAGCAAAGATTCCCGCGCTCCAAAGACGTGGTATCTTGACACTGGAGTATATTTTTTAAATGAAAAAGCTTTTTCTCCTTCTTGCTCTAGCATTATCACTCTTTGCAAACCAATCAAAGAGTGCGATTCAGGCACAAATTTTAGAAAAAATTTTTCTGAATATTGAGATGGGCAAAGAGATTGTTCTGTGGTCTGATAACAAAACACTTATACAAGAGTTTGAAAAAACTGGACATTTCAAAACAACCGATGATTGTCGTGAAGCTACGATTCTTATAGTTGAGGAGAAGAAAAATCTTCCAAAAAAGATTTGTAATAAAGCAGTTTTTGTTCTTGACTACGATCTTCTTAGGAAGATTCCTCAGAGTTTTGGCTCAATGTTCTGGAAAAAGGGCAGACCCAATATTGTTCTCATAGAACCTAGAGCAAAAAAACAAAGAATCACAATTTCCAAAGAACTTGAGATGTACAACGAGGAGAAGATATGGTAAAAAGAAGAGAACTTTTTATCTTTTTTCTTCTATTTCTTCTTGGGCTATTCTTTATTTATACCTACAATGAGATTACAAAAGCAAAAGAAGCGATTTTTGAGCGTATTGAAAAACATGAGATAGCGAAAATCTCCTATGTTCTTGAAAATATGCAGCAGCAGATTCTTCTAGAGGCTTCAAAGCATCCAAGCAAAGATTTACTCTCTTTCTTTCAAAACAAAAAAAATGCAAAAATGTATGAAGATATGCTCTCTATGATGCTAACTTCTGATGTAAAATACTCCTACATCCTCTACAAGGATACTAAAGAGAAGTTTCGTTTTTTGTTAGATGCCTCAAAAACAGACAAAGCAAATTTCAATCAAAAATTTGATGTTTCCTCCTCTGAGTACAATCTTCTCTATAGAACAAAAAAACCACAAATCATTCGAGGGCAATATATTGAGAATCTTTACATAACCTACCTGCACCCAATCATGCAAGACGGTAAAGTTGTAGCTCTTTTTACTATTGATTTTACGACAGATATTAAAACAATTATCCTAGAGTCTATCAAACCGTTGGAGACTCTTTTTACACTCCTCGCAGTATTTATTGTTATATTTATGAGCATGACTCTTATGCAAATCTTTCACTATTTTATTACCAGAAAAAAAATATTTACAGACCCTCTTACAAAAACATTCAACAGAAATTATCTTGAAGAAATTTCGCCTTTGCTAAACCTTGAACACTACTCTTTGGCAATGCTTGACCTGGACAAATTTAAGATCATAAACGATACCTACGGGCATAAAGCCGGCGACTACGTTCTCTCTCAAGCGAGCGAAGTATTTAAAGACTCTATCAGAGACAGCGATATCTTGGTAAGATACGGCGGAGAGGAGTTTTTGCTTCTTATAAATAACAGAAGCAAAACAAAATCGGACATAGACATATGTGAGCGCTTAAGAAAAAACATACTAAAAGAGCACTTTTCATATGATACCCATGAGATCAATGTAAGCGTCTCTATAGGTCTGCATAAATATCCGTATCTTGAGAAAAACCTCCAAGAGGCAATAAAAATAGCCGACAAAATGCTCTATGTTGCTAAAAGAAGCGGAAGAAACAGAGTGATCTGCTATGATGAAAAAGCAAGCAGAGAGGATTTCTCATCCTCTGCAGACATAAGTTTTGTAAAAGAGGCTATTGATGAAGATAGGGTTATCTGCCACTATCAGCCAATCTACGACTTTAAACACACAAGAATATTCAAATATGAAGCACTGGTGAGGATAGTTACAAGAGATGGCAAGATAGTTCCCCCTCTTGCCTTTTTGCCTCAGATAAAAGAGACAAATATTCACTACAAACTAACACAGAGGATTCTTCTATTGGTCTTTGAGACCTTTAAGAACAACAACAAGCTTGTAAGTATAAATATGAACTTCTCAGACCTCATCAATCCTGATATAGAGGAGACCATTGTCAGGAACCTGCGAGATGACCAGCATCTTGCTTCTCGTGTTACGTTTGAGATACTTGAGAGTGACGAGATCGACGATATTGAGCTATTTAAAGAGAAGATAAACCTGCTCCATTCTCTTAAAGCAAAGGTCTCTATCGATGATTTTGGAAGCGGCTACTCAAACTTCAAAACTATTATAGACATAGAAGCAAACTTCCTAAAGATCGACGGCTCGCTTGTCAAAAATATTGATGTCAATGCAAAAGATTTTAAAGTGGTAAAGAGCATTATACACTTTGCTGCGCAGAGTAATATGCAGACGATAGCGGAGTTTGTCCACTCAAAAGAGGTATATGAAAAGCTGCTCCTTCTCGATATCGATTTTATGCAGGGGTACTACATCTCAGAGCCAAAAAATTATCTTGTCGAGAGTGATGAGCTTTTTAAAATTCTTTAAAATAGTTTTTTAAAGAATTTATTTATCTCTTTCTCGATCACCTTATTTACCTTCTCTTCCACCTTTTTACCGGCTTCTGATTTCATAAACTTCTCCAGATCGATCACTATTTTAGGAGAGTCAATATCGCCTACAAGCCTTCCGCTTATCTCGTTTTTCTTAGCTCTTAAAGTAATGTCGGTATCTATCATATTTGTTTTCGTATTTAGCTTTGTTGCTGCCGTCTTTATTGAAGCCTCTTTTGAGCGAAGGTCAATTGAAGCCAAAACACTATCTTTATCTACCTTTGCATCCATATCACCGTTAAAATGCTCTCTGTACATGTCAACTTTTGTGTACTGCTTTATAAGATCAAATGTCTGATTTTTCACAAAAACCGCATCTGAGACCTGAGCCTTCATGCTCCCCCTGCTTTGCGCCAGATTGTAATCTACTTTTGCATTTAGCCAAGCGTCTGCTATCTCGGGATAGAAAAACATATGCAAAACTGCATTTGCGCTTACCGAACTAACATCCGCATGAAACTCATCATTATGAAGCTTTGCAGCCACCTTCCCTTTTGCAATATTTGAATTAAAGGTGAGATCTAGATCTTTTGACTTTGATATATCACCATACGCCGCAAGAGAGCCTCTTATGTGACGCTTTGTCACAAAAAAGAGAGCGTTAAGATCAGGTACGCTTAGCTTGTAATCACTCTTTAAAGATCCATCTTTCATATTGAACTTTGCACTCTTCATCTCTAAACCTGCAATGTTTGAGCTAAGTTTTGCCTTTGTATCAGCAATATCTCCCTCTAGAAGGGTCTCTGCTTTAAGGCTAAAGAGAGTTTTTGGCATAGTAGATGCAAACTCATACGTTTTGCTTAGATATTTTGAATCAAGAACTCCCTTTGTTACTATAGTATCTACTTTTCCGCTAAGTGAGTCCGCCCTTGCGTCGCTTATATCCACATTCATTGAGAGCACTCCATCCGTATAGTGGGGCTGTTTTGCCATATAGAGAAGTTTTGCAATATCAAGATCTACTATTTTTGCTTTTATGGATGCGGGAGCAAAATCTTTTAAGATAGCTTCAAAAACACTCTCCGATGATGCAATATCGCTTATGCCCGCAACTGAGAGTCTCTCCCTGCCCCCTTTTGCGCTTCCGCTTAGTTTGAGAGAACCTCGTATATCTGCCTTTGTTATGGGCTTTAACACCTCAAGGTCTTCTATATTTAACGAGTATTTCAAGTCGGTTTTGAGGGGCTCGGGCACAATTGTTCCGTATGAGTTTATATTAAAGAGGTTCGAGAGCAGGCTGGAGCTGTACTCTATTTCATCACCCTTTAATTTTGCATTCAGATCCATAGAAAACGAAGTTTTAGGGATGGTGACATTAAAGTCGCTTAACATATATTTAGGATCGATTTTTCCGTCTCTGCTTTTTAAAACAACCTCTCCATCCATCTTATTGGGCGTTATGTCTCTGAAGTTCAGATCCATATCTATCCCTGCCGTCGCACACGGATTTTGAGCACTCATATAGAGAAGCGAAGCCAACTCTGCCCCCTTAATGTTTGCGATGATGGATGTCGGATTTAGCTCGTGAAGCTCGATATGGTAAGCAGTATCGCTCTTTGCTACACTGCTTTTACCGTCTATCTTCATAAAAGCCATATCGCCGTAAACTCTTCCATCCGTTGCAAAAGCTCCTCTTAGCTCCGTTTTTGTTAAAGGTTTTAAACTGCTAAGGTCTTTAAGCTCTACATCGTAAGAGATGTCAAAAGATTTTGCAAAAAGCGAGTACTCCCCTTTTGCTCTGATAATATTGCCCCTGTTTACCTCTAAAACTATCTCGAAATCGCTTATGTCCAGACGAAACTCATTTAGCTTACTCTCCAGTTTCGTCTGCTCCTTGATCTTGGCCTCTATAAAAGGCTTTACAAATCCATTACCCATTTTGCTAAAAGCTGCTATATACAGAGTTGCAACAACTACCGCTAAAATTGCGCCTATCCAAGCTAAAAACTTCATACTCTCTCCAATGTACATCTGTTTTAGAATAATACAATATAAGCTATTTTTTTAGCAAACGATAAAGTTGATAATAGTAGACTCAACTTAATTAACTAAATAAAATCAATTAATACTTGACATTATTACACTCAATATGTATAATAATGCCATCTTTATAAAAAAAGGAGTAATTTAACAACTATGTCAAAAGATAATAATGAAGAGCTTCAAGAAGAATCTCTTGAAAATGAAGAGCTTAACGAAGTAGCCGAAGAAGCTGCCGCAGAAGCCCAAGCTGTTGAAAACGAACTTGATCTTTTACAAGAGGAGCTAACTGCTCTTAAAGATAAGTACGCTCGTGTTCACGCCGACTTTGATAACATCAAAAAGAGGCTGGAGAAAGAGAAGTATACTGCCGTTGAGTATTCAAATGAGAAATTTGCCAAAGATATGATACCTGTAATGGATGCACTTCAAATGGCACTATCTTCTACGCAAAACATAAATGATCCGCAAGAGCATTTGGAAAAACTCAAAGAGGGTATAGAGCTTACTTTAAAACAACTTACCAACTCTTTGCAAAAGCATGGCGTGACTATGGTCTCTCATGAAGAGCCGTTTGACCCAAATATCCATAATGCTATCCAGAGCGTAGATAGCGATACGGTCCAGAGCGGTCAAATCGTTCAGACATTTCAAACCGGATACAGATATAAAGATAGACCGCTTCGTGAAGCAATGGTAGTTGTAGCGAATTAACACTCGCCAATGCTACTTAAGTAGCAAAGAAAAAAAGAGTAAGGCGATATAACTTCGCCAAGTAGAACAAATTTTTACAAAACAAAAAACAAAGGAAACAAAATTATGTCAAAAGTAATAGGTATAGATTTAGGAACAACAAATTCATGTGTAGCGGTTTATGAGGGCGGTGAAGCAAAGATCATCCCGAACAAAGAGGGAAAAAACACAACTCCTTCGGTTGTTGCATTTACAGATAAAGGCGAAGTTTTAGTAGGAGATCCTGCAAAACGTCAGGCGATCACAAACCCGAACAAGACCATCTCTTCTATTAAGAGAATTATGGGTCTTATGATGAGCGAAGAGAACGCAAAAGCGGCTCACGACAAAGTAACATACAACATAGTAGACAAAGACGGTATGGCGGCAGTTGATGTTGCTGGAAAGATCTACACGCCGCAAGAGATCTCTGCTAAGATCCTCAGTAAACTAAAAGAGGATGCAGAGGCTTACTTAGGCTCGACTGTAACTGACGCGGTTATCACTGTTCCTGCATACTTCAACGATGCGCAGAGAAAAGCGACAAAAGATGCGGGAACTATTGCG
Source organism: Sulfurimonas crateris (assembly GCF_005217605.1). Lineage (NCBI taxonomy): Bacteria > Pseudomonadati > Campylobacterota > Epsilonproteobacteria > Campylobacterales > Sulfurimonadaceae > Sulfurimonas > Sulfurimonas crateris. The sequence continues at coordinate 117,878 of NZ_SZPX01000006.1, forward strand.
GGACTTAACGTCTTACGTATCATCAACGAGCCGACAGCTTCTGCTCTTGCATACGGACTAGACAGCAAAAGCGAAGAGAACGTACTTGTTTACGACCTGGGTGGCGGAACATTTGACGTTACTGTGCTAGAGATTAGCGATGGTACTTTTGAGGTTCTCTCAACTGACGGTAACGCATTCTTGGGTGGAGACGACTTTGACAACAAGATCGTTGACTACCTAAACAGCGAGTTTAAAAGCTCTCACGGAATCGATCTTAAAAATGACAAGATGGCACTTCAACGTCTAAAAGATGCTGCTGAAAATGCTAAAAAAGAGCTATCAAGCTCAACTGAGACTGAGATAAACCTTCCGTTTATCACTATGACAGAAGCGGGACCTCAACACCTTGTGACAAAACTTACTCGTGCTAAATTCGAGAGTATGATCGAGAAGCTTGTTGAAGAGACTATCAGCCATATTAAAACGGCTATGAAAGATGCTGACTTAGACAACGACGCTATCAAAGAGATCATTATGGTCGGTGGATCAACTCGTGTTCCATTGGCACAAAAGATGGTATCTGATTTCTTCGGCGGTAAAAAACTCAACAAAGGGGTAAACCCTGATGAAGTGGTTGCTGCAGGTGCTGCTATCCAAGGTGGTGTTTTAAGAGGAGATGTTAAAGATGTACTTCTTCTAGATGTTACTCCGCTATCTCTTGGGATCGAGACTCTAGGCGGTGTTGCTACTAAGATCATTGAAAAAGGTACTACAATACCTGTTAAAAAATCTCAGATCTTCTCAACTGCCGAAGATAATCAGCCTGCTGTTAGCATCTCGGTTGTTCAAGGTGAGAGAGAGTTTGCAAAAGATAACAAATCTTTAGGTCTTTTTGAACTAGGTGATATTCCTGCAGCTCCAAGAGGCGTACCTCAGATCGAGGTTACTTTTGACATCGATGCAAACGGTATTTTAACTGTTAGCTCAACAGACAAAGGTACAGGTAAATCTCAATCGATCACAATCTCTGGAAGTTCAGGACTAAGCGAAGAAGAGATCAACAAAATGGTTCAAGATGCTGAGGCTCATAAAGCTGAAGACTCAAAAAGAAAAGAGCTTGTTGAGCTTAAGAACCAAGCCGATGCGCTTATTGCACAGACTGAAAAATCTCTTGGCGAGATGGGTGAGAAGATCGAAGCAGAAGAGAAAGCAACTATCGAGAGCGCTATAGCTGAGCTCAAAGAGACTCTAAAAGATGAGAGTGCTACAAAAGAGCAGATCGAAGCGAAAGTAAAAACTCTAACTGAAGCAAGTCATAAAATGGCTGAGCAGATGTACAAAAAAGATCAAGGTGCTGAAGCAGGTGCTGCCGATGCTAAAAAGAAGAAGGAAGAGGACGACGTAATAGACGCTGAAATAGAGTAATATACTCTAAGAGCTTCCGCATTATTTGTGGAAGCTCTCCTCAAGTGTGGCTCTTGAGTTCGCCTTTTCTACACGGTTTCTTCCCGCAGTTTTAGCGGAGTAAAGAGCGATATCAGCCCTGTTGATCACAGAATGAACATCATCATCTTTATGCACACAAGAGACTCCAAAACTTGCAGTTATTTTCCCTAGACTATCTATCTCAAGCTGCTCAATAGAGCTTCTTAATTTTTCAGCCACCAAGAGAGCATTATCAATATTTACCGCAGGAAGAAGTATCACGAACTCTTCGCCTCCCCATCTGCATACTATATCTATCTCTCTTAACTTTTCAACTAAAAGCTTAGATATCTTAACTATCACCAAGTCCCCTACATTATGACCGTATGTGTCGTTTATCTTTTTAAAATTGTCTATGTCTACTATTATCAACGACATCTCATTTTCTCTCTCAACCATTGTGCGGTGTGATGACTGAAAGAGCCTTAAAAACTTATGTCTGTTGTATAGATTTGTAAGCTGGTCTTTTGATGCCATCTCTTTATATTTTATGTTTTTATGCATCAGTTCGGCATTCATCTCATCAAGCTCTTTTTGATACTCTTTTGTCAAGAGCGCCCATCTGGAGTAGGTCGTGGCAATAAGCTCTTTTTGAGATATAACTCCCGACATCTTACCCTCATCATCGACTACGACCACTCTCTTGTAGTGCTTCTCTCTTAAAAACTCCAGAGCCCCTTTGACCGAACAATCTTTGCCAATGGTCTCGACGGGTGATGACATATATGTACTTATCGGTTTACTTAGATCATCATTTTTCTCAATAATGCGAATAACATCTTTGGTCGTAAATATACCTATCGGCTTTAAATTTTCAATGACTATAACGCTCTCAAAAGAGTTCTTTGCCATATCGCAAAGCAGCTCTGCCGTCTTTAGATCTTTGTTTACCCACTTAGCTCTTTTACCCAGTTTTAAAAAATCAAGAAGACAGAAGTTATCCATCAATGTATCTGGATCTATGCTGCTTATGATATCGGTGTGGGAGATGAGTCCAAAAAGCTTCCCCTCATCATCGACTGCACATATATACTCTACTTCGCAGTTTAAATACTCAAGCGTATGCAGAACGGTTTTATCTTTGTTTATTATCGGAACCAAAGGCAGCTCTATATTTTTTAAAGAGCTGTCCATATCTATATCTCTTGATTTCATATTTAAGATATCAGTCACTCTCATGATACGAAAAATGTCACCGTCTATGACCAATATATTCCTGTGTTCGTTGTTGAACATCTTTTTCATAGCATCTGAGATTTTGTTATTTATATCTATTGAGACAACCGAAGTCGTCGCAATGCTCCCTATTTTTGGAAAAATCATATCTAAGTAGCCCCTTTTATATCGTATTTAATGCCTCTTGTACCTTCAGTGCCTGCAGATGCTCTTTTACATCATGTACGCGTATTATCGAAGCGCCGTTTTTTACGGCTTCGAGATGAAGAGCCAAGGTTCCCGCCAACCTCTCATGCGGCGAAGATGGCGATATCTTATCTATCATAGACTTTCTTGAAGCGCCTACAAGCAGAGGCTTGCCAAGTGTTAAAAAGTGTCCAAGATGTTTTATAAGCATAAGATTGTGCTCCAATGTCTTGCCAAAGCCTATTCCTACATCAAGCGTTATATGCTTTACATTTAAAAACTCCGCTCTTGCGACTCTTTGTTCAAAAAACGAATATATTTCGCTTAGTATATTATCATATTTTGGCTCATTTTGCATTGTCTGAGGAGTCCCCTGCATATGCATGATCACTGCGGCGGCGTTATTGCTTGCACAAAGTTTTGAGACTGCATCGTTAGAGAGTCCGGTGATGTCGTTTACTATCTCAAAGCCGCTCTTAAGCGCACAAGTTATCACCTCAGGCTCATAACTGTCGATGCTAAACTTTGTATTTTTGTATAGCTTTGCCTTTTTTATGGCATCAAAGAGAGGTTTTAATCTTCTAAACTCCTCATCTTTGTCTACATAAAGAGAGGAAGGGGCGGATGATACTCCGCCTATGTCTATAATATCGGCACCCTCATCTATCATGCGCTCTACTGCTTCTACCGCTGTATTGCCGTTAAATCTGGACTCGGAGTAAAAACTGTCGTCATTTGCGTTTATTACCCCCATGATCTCCACTTTTTTGGGTTTTTTGATCTTTAATATCTCTTGTAGCTTTTTTGCCACATCTTTTAGTCCAAACGGCTGGGCAAGCTCTTTTTTGCTAAGAGTCTCAAGCTCTCTTGCAGTAGCAATAAGTATGCAATCGACATATGGAGTTTTTGCCATGACGGTTCCGCGCGGTACAGCCAGATCTGCCCCCACGCTAAGAGCGTCCTGCTTTAAAATATTTGCCGCTCCGACATGCAGATCTCTTATGTAGATGGTATAATAAGTTGCTTTTGAAGCCAGTATAGATATGCCCCCGCTGTCTACACCCAGCTCTTTTAAATATCTCTGTTTATCTATACTGTTTGACAAAAGTTCAATTTGCATTTTTTTCTCCTACAAAACTCATAACTAACATAGCCAGAACACTCTGCGGTCTGGAGTTTAACTCTAAAAGCCTGTAAGCCTTGTCAAAATTTTGAAGCTGCAGTGACGTAAGTATCAGTTTTTCAACAACTGTCGCCTTATGATAGAGCGCTTCGACCAAAGCCTTGGCTTCGCTCTTTTTTACTCTTGCATTTGCCTTTAAGAACTCAAAGACCTCTTTGTAACTAATACGTGATAGATTGATCTCTATGGGCACAGGCGAGCTTTTTTTCTCCCCTTTTATTATGGGCATTCTTGAGCGGACAGTCGGAAGAAGGTTTGATTTGGTAGGAGAGATAATGATAAGTTCTATATTTCTTGGAGGCTCTTCTAGAAGTTTTAAAAGGGAGTTTTGTGATATGTTATTGAAGCTGTTAGCGCCTAGGATCAGATATTTCGTCTGAGCTTCACTTATATAGGCTTCCGCTACGACGGCTTTTGCGTGCTCTATCTTGAACTCATCCTCTATAAAACCGACGACTCTGCTCGGTTTTAGCTCCTCGCTTATTCTTTGATACTCAGACTCTATATCCGAGGAGATAAGAATATAGCCTCTTTTAGGCTCATGAGTTGACATCGACTTCTCCAAACATCGCTGCATTAAGAGATGCATTAAAGAGACGGTAGAGTTGAAGCAGTTTTATATCTAGCAGCTTGTCGTAAGATTTTAGAGTAAAAGCATTGATATACTCTTCATCAAATATCCAAAAGTAGCTGGTATCTTTTCTTTTTGCAAGATCAGCTCTTTTGTCATCACCCTTGCCGATATACCAAAAAAAGTAATCCTCTTTGTGTGCCAAAGATATCATATCTTCGACTACGTCAAGCATCTCTCCGCCGCTGACACTGTTGTAGTGCTTGTACATACTCTCTATGCTTACTATAGGCAGAAGAGGTCTCTCCATCTGAGAGCTGTTAAGGTTGTCAAGGATGTAGCTCTCAAGCCACTTTCTCTTCTCATCCGTAATAAGGATGATAGTTTTGCCGCAAAGTATCTGCTCTAACGCCTGCGAGGTTGTAGTAGTCCAGTCAAATCGCTGCTCTTCAAGCCAGCTAAAACAGCCACCCTCTTCTCTTATGGCATCCAAGCTCCACTGTGCAAACTCTTGCATTAGGCTACTTGTCTAGCTCGTAAGCAGCGTGAAGGCTTCTAACGGCAAGCTCTGCATACTTCTCATCTATGACCATTGAGACCTTTATCTCAGATGTCGAGATCATATTTATATTTATATTCTCTTTTGCCATAGTCGAGAAAGCTTTTGCCGCAACACCCGTGTGAGACTTCATACCGACACCAACTATCGAGACTTTGCAGATGTTCTCATCATAAGAAGCTTCATCTACCTCAGCATCGTCTACAAATTTATCCATAACTCCTTTAGCATCACTTAAATCACCCACAGGAACTGTAAAGTCGATGTTAGCTTTGCCGTCATGTCCGACATTTTGGATAATCATATCTATATTTACACTGTTGCTTGAGAGCTTTGTAAATATATCCGATGCTATTCCAGGTCTATCTTTTACGCCTACCAAAGAGACGCGAGCCTGATTTTTATCTAATGCAATTCCACTTACTAACGGTTTTTCCATGATACTTTCTTCCTTGGTTATTAATGTTCCCTCTTCATCAGAGAAGCTTGTTCTTGTTACTAAATTTACGTTTAATTTTTTAGCCAGCTCGACTGAGCGGTTTTGAAGTACTTTTGCACCGAGAGATGCAAGTTCAAGCATCTCGTCGTATGAGATCTTCTCAAGTTTTTTTGCTTTTGGCTCGATCCTAGGATCTGTTGTGAAGATTCCGCTTACATCTGTATATATCTCACAAAGATCAGCCTTTAGCGCACCTGCGATCGCAACTGCCGAAAGATCACTTCCGCCGCGTCCAAGCGTAGTTACGTTTCCGTCTTGAGATACTCCCTGAAAGCCTGCTACCACTACAATTTTTCCCTCTTTTATAGCCTCATGCATCACTGAAGGATTTATCTCCTCTATACGCGCTTTGGTATGAATGTTGTCAGTCACTATTCCGGCTTTTCTCCCCGTCATAGAGACCGCATCATAACCCATCTCACTTAGAGCAATGGCGAGCAGTGAAGCAGTTACTCTCTCACCGGAGCTTAACAGCATATCCATCTCTGCCCTTGCAGGGTTTTTTGAGAAGTGCTCCGCGTATGAGACAAGCTTGTTTGTCTCTCCGCTCATTGCTGAAACGACAACAACTACATCGTTGCCCGCTTTTTTTGTTTTTGCGACCCTGTTAGCCACATTTTGGATGCGATCTAAGTCGCCGACACTTGTTCCGCCGAATTTTTGAACTATTAACATCTACAATAATCCCTCTTTTTTGAAATAACTTATTACACTCTCATATACGTTCTTTTTAAAACTGGCACTCAAATTCAGAGCCTCATCTACGGTTACAAACTTATACTCGCTAAACTCAGGCTCATCGGTATGAATATTAATAGCAGCATCCTCATGGAGTTTAACCAAAAAGTACTTCTGCTTTTGTCCGATAAAGGGTTTCATATTCTCTGCGATTCTTGAAGGAAAATCGTAAGATATCCACTCCGGAAACTCGGCGATCACCTCTACCATATCCGTACCTATCTCTTCTAGAAGCTCGCGAAAAAGTGCCTCTTGAACCTCTTCACCTTCATCTATTCCGCCTTGAGGAAACTGCCAGACATCAGCTAGATCATTTCTTTGCGCTAAGAATATCTCTTTTGTATGAGGATAACTGCTCGAGACGATTATCATCGCAACATTTGGGCGGTACAGATCTTTTTTGCTCATTATTTCACTTGATTGTAATATTGTTGCGATTATACAAAATATGCCATTAAATTAAACTAATTTCATCAAAAAATTCAGTTTTGATTATTTTTAAAAACCCCCATAAAACAGGTAATAACATCACAAAAAAGTTTTATAAGTAACCTATGAAACTTTAACTTATTTATGTTATTATTGCGACAATTTCAGTATATAAAGGTAGACAATGCAGGAGTACATCTTAAAAAATGATGATTTTTTAGTCTCTCAGACAGATGCCAAGGGTATTATTATTTTTGCCAATGACGACTTTTGTAAAGTCGCAGGCTACACCATTGACGAGCTTGTCGGCAAGCCGCACAATGTCGTCCGCCACAAAGATATGCCAAAAGCCGCTTTTAAAGATCTCTGGGAGACGGTAAAGAGCGACAAGATTTGGACAGGTTATGTAAAAAACAGCACAAAGGATGGAGGTTTTTACTGGGTTTTTGCCACAGTATATCCGATGTATGATACAACCAGAAAAGAGCAGACTTATCTCTCTTGCCGCAGAAAGCCATCAAGAGCAGAGATCGAAGAAGCTGAAGCTCTCTACAAAACATTAAGATAGGAAATTTTAAAATGAATAATAACTTAAAGATCACGATCATCTCGATAGCTTTTATACTCCTAATTGGTTCTCTCTTTTTAACGGACTCAAATATCATCCAAGCATCTCTAGCAGTTGTCGCTTTTTTAGTAGTGATACTCTTTAATCTTCAAAAAAGCGGCGGTGAAGCCAAAGCTCTAAATCAAAAAAGATTAGAACTAATAGAGATGATGGAGTTTAAGAGAAACAAGATCAAAATAGATGAAAACCCGACAGATGAAGCTGAAAAGAACTTCAACAAAATTGTGACAACATATCAAGCTTCAATGTTAAACGATACAAAAGTTGCAGGAGAGATGGTTCTTCTAACCGACAAAGTAGCAAGAGGGCACTACTCATGCAGAATCTCATCTGATTCCAAAACGCCTTATGTTCACGTTCTTAGAAACTCCCTTAACAATATGCTCTCCTCTTCAGAGAGAAACCTCGACAATGCGATAGCTACGCTTCAAAAATTCTCAGAGGGCTCATTCACAACAAGAAGTAAAGTGGATGTAGAGGCTAAAATGGCAGACCTTCTAAACAACATCAACTCTCTTGGAGATTCTCTTGAGAGCATGGAGAAGAAGAACAAAGAGAGCCAAAACACCATAGTAGAGTCATCAAACAGACTAAATGAGACAATCTCTACTATCACAAACAGTACGATCAAAGATTTAAAAGAGATGATAAACTCTACCGTAGATAGAATTCACAACGTTGCTCACAAAGAGAACGATATGGTAGAGAACCTCCAAACTCTTGTAGCAAACGCGAACGAGACAAAGACAATTTTGGCAACAATCGGTGATATCGCTGAACAGACAAACCTTCTAGCCCTTAATGCGGCTATTGAAGCGGCGCGTGCAGGTGAACACGGAAGAGGATTTGCGGTAGTCGCGGATGAAGTACGTAAACTTGCAGAGAGAACCCAGAAAAGTCTTGCAGAGACATCTGCAACGACAAATGTTCTTATTCAATCTATCTCTGAGAGCTCTGATGCACTCAACAAAAACGCAAGCGAAGTAAACGATATCTCAGGCGAAGTGAGTCTTATAAGCCACAAGATGGACGAGATCATAGATACGCTAAGCAACCTCTCTAAAAAATAGAGAGTTGCCTAAGCTTTACGCAAGTCCGTAAAATTTGGCATCTTTTGGCTCTCCGTGATAATAACCCTGAAAATAATCAACCCCCAACTCTTTTACGCAATCCGAGATCTCACTTGAACTGACAAACTCGGCAATGCTCTTTATATTTATATTTTTTGCAAACTGTATCAGTCCCTGAACCATCAACCTTGCTTTCTCATCACTTAAAAGTTTTGTTATAAGCATGCCGTCAATTTTTATAAAATCAATATTTAGCTTTATTAAATTTGTAAAATTTGAGTAGCCCGCTCCAAAGTCGTCTATAGATATCTTGCACCCATACTCTTTTATCATCAAAATAAAGTTCTCTACCACTTCATAGTCCTCTATCTCTTCGGTCTCGACTATCTCAAACGTCATTCTCTCGCCGCCGTACTTCTCTAGCCTGTTTTTGATATATTCAAGCATCGTCGGAGACTTTATATTCTCATAAGTCAAGTTCATGGAGAACTCTACATAAGTATTATCATATACGTTAAAGACCTTTTGCATCATCTGTCTGGTAAAGAACTCAAACGTCTTATCTTCGATCGCTATACTTAAAAAATCATAGGGCGGAACTACTCTGCCATCAGGAAGTTGAAGTCTTGCAAGTGCTTCATACTTCATAACAGAGCCGTCTTTTGCATCTATGATAGGCTGAAAATATGGAACTATATAACCGTTGTGAAGAGCATCTTTGTAGACCTGATATTTATCCAGAGTAGATTTTTTAAGAGTAGTACACTCCGGGGTCATTTCATAGACTTTGTATGGGAGTTTTGAGACCATCGCCTCCTGAAGTGCTACGTTGGCACTATGGTGCAGATGCTCTATACCGTAAGATATGCCCGCCGTAAAATCGGAGACTATTCTTGAACCGTCGCTGCTGGTATATGTAAAGCTCTCAATATTGTTAAAAATGTTTTATCGCTTCTATCTGGTTAATATGGAGTATAACAAGCATTGCCTCATCTTGAAGCAGAGATATCTCTCTCATCAAAGATTCTCTATTTGGAAGGGCAGAAACCTCGTCTATCTCTATTTTTATCTCATTTTTGGAATTTAGGGCTCTCTCTAAAAAAGTTACTATTGAACTTCTTCTATCGTCGTCGCTATTCTCATAAAGATCTGCTATCTGAGTTAAATAATTCTCTAATTTTGCCATTTTTTAGATACTACCCATAGTTTTAATATAAAAAAAAATTATCTCACTTTAACGTAGAATGCTTTAATTTATATTAATTAAAATAGACTAAATAGAAAATATAGCTATAATTCACTCCATAAACTAGGAGAGACTATTTGCTGCTTTACATACATATTCCCTTTTGCGACTCAAAGTGCCACTACTGTGCATTTAACTCTTACGTTGACAAGTTTCATTTAAAAGAGGAGTATATGCAAGCACTTTGTAAGCAGCTTAGGTTTGAGCTAAAGAGATTTAGTGCAGCGCCAAAATCTATAGAGTCTCTCTTTATCGGCGGCGGTACACCATCTACCGTAACGCCTAAACTCTACGAGAGACTCTTTGAGATGTTAAAACCTTATCTGGGCGAAAATATAGAGATAACAAGCGAGGCAAATCCAAACAGCGCAACAGATGAGTGGCTAAGAGGTATGCAAAAACTCGGTGTCAACAGGATCAGCTTTGGCGTGCAGAGTTTTGATGATGTAAAATTAAAACTGCTAAACCGCGCACACACCTCTACTCAGGCAAAAGAGGCTATATTGAACGCAAAAAAGGCAGGGTTTGAAAATATTTCTCTTGACCTCATCTACGCAACATTTGGAGATACTAAGGAGCTTTTAGAAAATGATCTGGAAATTGCCTTCTCGCTCCCCATAAACCATTTAAGCGCTTACGCACTCACCATCGAAGAGGGAACTCCTTTTGAGAAAAAACCGCAGATGTCAAAAGAGAGACTAAAGCTTACCTCTTGGTTTTTCAAGAAAATCACAGACTTTGGCTTTGAGCAGTATGAGATAAGCAACTTCGGCAGATACAAAAGCAGCCACAACCTCGGATACTGGCACTATAAAGATTACATAGGGCTTGGAAGCGGCGCTGTGGGAAAGCTAGATATGCAAAGATACTATCCTACGGCAGATATTGAGGCGTACATAAAAAACCCTCTGGATATAAGAGTAGAAGAGTTGGATGCAGATGATAAAAAGACAGAACAGCTGTTTTTAGGTTTTCGCTCATCTCTCGGAGTCGCAAAAAATATCTTGAATCAGGATGAACTAAAGAGAGCCATGCTCTTGGTTGAAGAGAATAAATTAATAATTAAAGATGATACTTTTTATAACAAAGAGTATCTTTTGGCAGATGAGATCGCTCTGTTTATATCGTAGTTTAATTATTCTTTAGATAAAATCATCACCTTATATAATTTTGAGGATTTTTTATGTTTGGTATGGGTTTTACTGAGATACTTATTATCGCCGTCATCGCCATCCTGTTCCTTGGTCCCGACAAGCTTCCAAGTACTATGGTAGAGATAGCTAAATTTTTTAGAAATGCAAAAAACACTATTGGTAGCATGAAAGAGTCTTTTGAAGATGAGCTCAATGTAAAAAGCATGAAAGATGAAGCACTTGCTTACAAAAAAGAGCTTCAAAATGCTTCTAGCCAAGTAAAAGATGCGACCGATATTAAAAAAATGGCAGCAAAGCTGACAACTCTAGAAGATGACAACATTGGAGATGGCGGCCTGTTTGACAAACCAAAAGATGAGAGTGCGCCTAAAGCTCAAGAGGTCACTTTTGCCAAGAAAAAAAACAACCAGACAACAGATAAAATAGAAGAAGATAGCAAAAATGTTTGATGAGATAAAACCGCACTTAGTAGAACTTAGAAAAAGGCTTGGGATCTCGGTCGCCTCATTGGTGGTTATGTTTTTTATAATGTTTTACTTTCATGAGCCTATCTTGGCTTGGATAGTAGAACCTCTAAATGTAGCACTTATTGAGGTCGGTAAAAAATCTCTGCATGCAGCTGACGGTATGGTCACTACAAATCAAGTCGGAGGGGCGTTCTTTGTGGCGCTAAAGGTCTCATTCTTTGCCGCAATAATCGGTGCGCTTCCGATAATTCTTTCACAGATATGGGCATTTGTCGCTCCTGCACTATACGCAAACGAGAAAAAGATGGTTCTTCCTTTTATACTCGGTGGAACGACCATGTTTGGCGTGGGAGTTTTGTTTGCCTACTACATAGTCACACCGTTTGGTTTTGATTTTCTCATAACATTTGGTAGTTTTAAATTTACTCCTCTTATAAACATCGAGGATTACGTAGGCTTCTTTACAAAGATTATGTTTGGTTTTGGTATAGCTTTTGAACTTCCTGTTTTTGCATACTTTTTGGCACTTCTTGGAATGGTTGATGACAGACAGATGAGAGAGTTTTTCAAGTATGCTGTTATTCTAATCTTTGTAGTTGCGGCGCTTCTAACTCCTCCTGACGTTTTAACACAGCTTCTTATGGCAGGTCCTCTTGTTATTCTTTACGGAGTTTCTATCTTGATAGTTAGAATGGTAAATCCTGCTCCTCCGCTTGAAGAAGAGGAAGATGATGAAGATGTAGATCTGCTTGAAGAGATTAAAGCGATAAACAAAGACAGTGAGTAATAAAGAACTTCTAACCTCAAGCTATGACTTTGCTCTTCCAAAAGAGCTCATAGCGACCCACCCAGCAAACCCCAGAGACAGCGCAAAACTTCTTGTTTATAACAGAGCCACAGGCGAGGTCTCTCATCTAAAATTCTCAGATCTTGAGACTCTTATACCAAAAGATTGCGCACTTATTTTTAACGACACAAAAGTGATAAAAGCAAGGCTTTTCGGCAAAAAAGAGAGCGGGGGTAAAATAGAGCTTCTTATAAACAGAGCCCTGAATGCTCACGATGTAAATGTCTACATAAGAGGCAAAGTGAAAATTGGTACTGAGATTTTCTTTGCCAATGATTTAGTAGCTATTGTAAAAGAGCTGCATGAAGACGGAAGCAGAGTTGTGAATTTTTACCAAAACGCAACTGCTCTTCGTTTTGAAGAGCTTCTTCCGATCATAGATAAAATAGGTCACATCCCTCTGCCGCCCTACATCCAAAGAGAGGACAACAAAGAGGATGAGAGCGAGTACCAAAGCGTATTTGCAAAAGAGGAGGGTGCAGTTGCCGCTCCCACGGCATCCCTGCACTTTACAAAAGAGCAGCATGAGAGAGTATGTAAAAATTTTGCTCACGCCTACGTTACTCTGCATGTGGGAAGCGGAACATTTAAGCCGGTTGAGTGTGAAACTATAACAGAGCACCCTATGCACTCTGAGTATTACGCCATCTCAGACGCGGCAAAAAAACTTTTGGATTCCGATATAAAGATACTTAGCATCGGAACAACCTCTACTAGAACCATAGAGTTCTATGCAAGAAGCGAAAAACAAAGAGGCGAAGCAAACCTCTTTTTGCACCCAAATAACAAGCCTCTAAGAGTCGATCATCTGCTTACAAACTTTCATCTGCCCAAATCGACTCTACTTATGCTTGTAGCCTCTTTTACAGGCTTAGAAAAGGCGCAAGAGCTCTACAAAACAGCCATCGAGGAGAAGTATAGATTCTACTCCTACGGCGACGCTATGCTTATCCTTTAATAACTCTCAAACAGGCTCAAGTGTGACAATACCTGTTCTACCTTATGATTGTGTTTTCTCGTACTTATTCATAATCGCACACCTCGTTGTTGTCGTTACACGGCTGAGTATATTTATTGCTCAGTGCATCTGCCAAATTATCTGATACAAACCTCCAGTTTATAAGTTTGTACCAATTTTCAAGATAACCCGGTCTTGCATTGCGATAATCTATGTAGTATGCATGTTCCCAAACATCACATGCCAAAAGTGCTACTTTATTGTGTGCTAATGGATTGTCGGCGTTGGAGAGAGCCTCTATTGAGAGCTTATTATCTTTGTCTAAAACAAGCCAAATCCAGCCTGAACCAAAAAAGGTAGCCGCTTTATCCAAGAACAGTTTCTTAAACTCATCCATTGAACCGAAATCTCTCTCGATCATATCCGATAGCTCCACCGAGGGGCTGGATGAAGTATTGGTGAGTCCATGCCAGTAAAAATCGTGATTATAGACCTGTGCCGCGTTGTTGAAAATTCCGCCTTGCGAATTTTTTATTATATACTCCAGCGGCTTTTCTTCAAACTCACTCTCTTGTATAAGAGCATTTAGTTTATTTACATAAGCCGCATGATGTTTACCGTAGTGGTAGCTTATAGTTTCCGATGATATATATGGTTCGAGTGCAGTATCTTCATAAGGCAGCTTCATCAATTCAAACTTCATTTTAAACTCCTTTAGCTCATTAGTTTCTTGTACGACACTATCTTAAAAAAAATAATATATTGCTAATAATGCAAGATTAATAAATAACTTTAACTTATAAAATAGTTTGAAATTTTGAAGTGCGGGAGTGATTGATTTAGATATTTAGATAATTTGAAGCTTTCCATTCTTTATACTGATCTCCCCGCTTAACTCATACTCAAAAACCTTTGCACCAAATTTTGCCATGGCTTCATCATAAGTCGGGTTAGTTTTGCAAAACTCTATAAAAGGATCCTCTATTATCTCTTGCAAACTCTCTGATGCGCAAAACTTTGCCACAAATGCATCTATGTCATATATCGCCTCAGCTTTTGCCTCTGAGAGAAGCCTGTTTGTTCCGCCGCTCTCTCCAATACGATGGGGCAGTACAAATATCTTTTTGCCCATCTTTATGGCAAACTCTACGCTTCTCATGGTTCCACTATCTGGCTCTGCCTCTGCAACGATAAGAACCTCTCCAAGAGCTACGACAAGCTCGTTTCTAACGACAAAGCTCCAAGGTGTAGCTCTGAAACCTGCTTCAAACTGAGAGAGCAGAAGCCCATTTTTTTCTATCTCGTTTAATAGATTTTTATTGACCGCAGGGTAACGCAGATCTATACCGCAAGGCAGTACCGCAATAGTGTTCGCACTTCCTGCACCAGTGTGCGCAGTTGCATCGATGCCCATCGCCCCTCCGCTTACAATACAGACACCATGTTTTGCCAAAGATGATGATAGTTTTTGAACACATTCACGGGAGTATTTTGTAGGTTTTCTGCTTCCGACAATTGAGACCTTCACTCTTTTTAAAAGCTCTAGGTCTCCGTCGTAATGAAGCTCTTTTGGATAGCTCTTCATAGATGATAGTTCAGGAACCATATCTTGAACTATGCTCATATCAGTACAGCCTGTCTACCAAAACAAGCTCAACTTCATCAAAAAGCTTTTTAGACTCGTTTATCGCCAAAATGGTATTTGAGTGAGGGTGTCCTATAGCGATCGCGCTTCCATGCTCTTTTGCAAACTCAACCGCTTTTTTGATCTGCCCTTTTACATAATTTTTATCAAATTCATGATCTAGAAAAATATCTCTTGATACATACTTTTTTCCGTAGCTTTTCATAACGGCAGGAACCTTTGTCGAGCCTATCGTCCTGCTGTCTATAAACTCTATGTTTGCCTTATTAAGGGCATATACAAGTTTTTTTACGGCACTCTCATCTGAAGTGAATTTACTACCTGTATGGTTATTTATATGCTTTACATTGGGGAAAAGTTTTTTTATCTCGGCTACTCTTTGTGTAATGAGCTCTTGTGAGTCATCCACTTTAAGAGTAAAGGGTTCCTCTTTTGTAAAGTTCTGTGCCTCCATAGGCAGATGCACCATATAAAAGCTCTCTTTCGAGGCTAAGTTGTGAGAATTAGGTCTATATTTACTTGGTGGCAGAAAAGACATTGTTATGGGCAGATTCAGGCTTTTTATGGCATTTACGTGAGACCTTACGCTTACGTCATCTATGATGATCGCAAGCATCGGCTTGTGCCCCTCCTTAATAGCCTCTCTCTTTGGAGGTTTAGGCAGAACATCTCCATCCACTTCGTGTGAAGCATCTTCGTACTCACCAACGCTCTCCTGCTCTTTTACTACCGCTTTACTATCTTTTTTTAGCACCTCTTTGAGTCTGTTGCTAATATCTAAATCTCTGCTTTTACCTGATTCCTCTTCAAGCTTTTTTAGCATTGAGAGTTTTTTATCCTCTTTTGCTTTAGCTTTTTGGGAAATATCTTTTTTAGCGCTGTCATATCCGACATAATAACCAGCAATGAATGAACCCAAAAGCACAGCTGTTACGGCAAGGATCCAAACTGAATTTATTAAAAATCTCGACTCTTTTTTAGAGGCAGCCTTCTTTTTTCTTGGCATATATTCTCCACAAATTTATTGGTAAAACTATATCCTAAAAAATTAAAATAGAAGTTATACATTGCATATTGACATATTTTTAAACATTAAAGAGTTTTAACTATTTGGTTATTGTTTTTTTTAAGTATATTTTTTGTATAATCCCGCGTTCCTTTCTCTTTGTATCGATCTATATTTTTCGATATATATACATCCGAAAGGGAAACAAAAGCCTATTTTATAGGCGAAATACCAAAGGGAGATTATACTCTATGAGAAATTACGAAAACCTAGTAATCGTAAAACCAACATTAACGGCAGAAGAGATTCAAGCTAGCATTTCTGCTATCGAAGAAGTTATCACTTCTAACGGCGGCGAAATTGCTGCAAGAGACGCTATGGGGATGAGAAAATTAGCATACCCAATAGGAAAAAATGAGCGTGGTTATTTCCATGTTGTTTATTATTCAGTTGCTCCTTCAGCGATCGGCGAAATTGAGAGACGTTTCCGTATCAATGAAGATCTATTACGTTTTGTGACTATCAAATATGACACAAACCGTGAAGTAGCAGCTTGGAACCAGTTAGTTGAAAAAGCTAACAAAAAAGCTTCATCACCTGCAACAGAAGCTAAAACAGAAGAAGTTGAAGCAGCTGCAGAGACAGAAGAAGTGGCTGCAGAGTCAGCAGAGTAATTGTGGCTAAAGCCTAAATAGAAGAAGGAAAATTCATGTATAACAAAGTTATTTTGGTTGGAAATCTAACTAGAGATATAGAACTTAGATACTCTCAAGGCGGAATGGCGATAGCAAACACTGCTATAGCAACAAGCCGAAAGTTCACCGTTAACGGAGAGAAAAAAGAGGAAGTTTGCTTTGTAGATATTACATTCTTTGCAAGAAGTGCAGAGATTGCCAACCAATACCTTAGAAAAGGGAGTAAGATCCTCGTAGAAGGTAGACTTAACTTTGATCAATGGGTAGATCAAAACGGACAGAAACGCTCAAAGCACTCTGTAGTTGTTGAGACCATGCAGATGTTAGACTCAAAAGGCGATAGCCAAAGTGGCGGCAACTATGCTCCACAGCAGAGTCAAGCTGGAGGACAACAGCAAGGCGGTTATGCTCAGCAGCAGCCACAAAGCTACCAGCAGCCTGACAACGCACAGCAGCAATCTTATGGACAAAACAAACAGATGCCAAGCAGCAGTTCTATTCCCGAGATAGACATTGATGAAGATGAAATTCCGTTTTAGAAATAATAGATAACAAAAGGAAATACCATGGCAGAAAGAAGAAAGTATAAAAAAAGATACTGTAAGTACTGTGAAGCAAAAATTGACTTCATGGATTATAAAGATGTAGGAGCTCTTCGCTTCTCTCTTTCAGAAAGATATAAAATCATGCCACGTCGTTTAACAGGTAACTGTAAACGTCACCAAGACATGATCGCAACAGTTATTAAAAGAGCTCGTGCTGCGGCATTAGTTCCATATACTGTAACTCGTAAAGCAGTTGTAACTGCACCGTTCGAAAACCTAAAATAGGTTTAACGGTGCTCTTGCACCGCTTTTTATCCACACAATTTTCTCACAAACAAACTCTCAATCGATTTAGGAATATTTTTTGCTACTTAAAAAATAAAAAGTAGTATTATGCACTATATTCTTACCATTCTTTTACTTACCACTTGCATATACGCAAAAACAGCGGATTTTTCGATCATTATAGATGAGAAGTTCAATAATGCTTTAGTTGATGTAGCTGAAGATTATGACCGTTCTATCTCTGCAGTCGGTTTTATAAAAAAGTACAAAGATGCTTCATCAAACTCTTCTGCCGTATACACTAACGCTTTTGATTACCTCTCTTCTCTCTCAAGCTCCAGCGGCTCACAGATGCATCTTGTAAAGGTCGATAACAGTGCAGATATAGTGCTTAGAAGATCAATAGATCTCTCAAAGTTCAATGAGGCAACCAGCCTTGTAAAAACTCCGCAAAACGGCTACTTTATAGGTGGGCACACGCTGGAAGGTTCTTTGGTTCTTCTAAAACTGGATTCCGATGCAAACAAGATATTTGTCAAAGAGTTTGGAACACCAAATCATGACAAGATGAGCAAACTCGTCTCTCTTCGTGATGGCGGAATTCTGGCGGTCGGCTCTTCAACGGCTTCCTCAAGCCAAAGCTATGACATTTTTAAAAATGGACTTGGATTAAATGATATCTATGTTGCCAGATTTTCAAAAAACGGCACAATGCTCTGGAGCAAGAAGTATGGATCATACGAAGATGATGCAGGCGTTGACGCAGTAGAGGCGGATGACGGTTCTATCATTGTCTTGGGCAAAATAAACAAAGATAATCGCTTGGGAGCTACTCTTATGAGGATCACTGAACATGGAGACAAGATCTGGCTGCATGAGCAGTTAGAAGATAGAGGAATAACCCCTCACAGGATCATAAAACTTAGAGACTCCGCCTTTGCCATCTCCCTCTCCCAAAAAGACGAAATGAACAAAGAGCAGATAAGAGTTATAAAAATAGATCTGCAAAAAAATATCTTACAAGACAAAACAATTCACACAACATATTCAAGTGTTCTAAAAGATATCAGAGAGTACTCCGATGGCAGGATCGTAGGAGTCGGTTATGTCCAAGACAGTTACGATACCGACGGGCTTGCTATGCTTCTTGATTCAAAGTTTTCAATGCTGCTTCAAGAGCACTACGGCTCTAGAGATTACGACTCATTTAATGCGCTTGATATACTTCACGACTCAAAAATAGCTGTTGCGGGAGTACACACAAATCAGGATTCACAAGAGACCAATATGTGGCTTTTAAAACTGAACCAAGACCTCTCCATCTCGCAACTATCTTATAAATCAACAGACTTTTACAGCATGCTTAGCGAGCTTTTCAGAGATGAGATTCAAAGAGGGGAACTGCTTATAAAAGAGGATCTCTCAATAAACTTTAGCGACGAGAGACTCTATTTTCAAGTGGGCGAATACAAGCTTACAGATGTTCAAAAGAGCTTCTTAGATAGATTTGGCAAAAAGCTTTTTACATTTTTGTATGAGAACAAGGAGAAGATAGCAACTCTGGAGATAAACGGTCATACATCAAGCGAATGGGGAGAGAGCGACTTTTCAAACAGCTATATCAAAAATGAACGCCTCTCTATGAACCGCTCTTTTGCGACGCTCAGCTATATGTTTAAGTCTCAAAACGACAAGAGACAGAAATGGTTATCTGAAATTCTCAAAGGAAGCGGTCTTAGTTTTTCTAAAAAAATAGTCGTAAATGACACTGAAGACAAGGAGAGATCAAGAAGAGCCTCTTTTAAAGTTCTTCTTTTAAATGATTAGTAATCCTCTTTAACTGCGTCCGTCGCTCTAAATGCCAGACGCACTTTATCCTGCTTTAGCTTTTTATAGAGCTTAAATTTAGCCTTCTCTAACTCATCGTCATCGTAAGAGAACTCGGCTTTTATCTCATCGTCACTTATGCCTGCACTATCCATAGCAAAAAGTCTCAGCTCTTTTTTTGTAAGTTTTGCTTTAAGCACCGCGTAAAGATCTTTCTCATCATCTATGATATCAACTAAAGAGAGTCTGCAAAATTTAGCCAACATCTCTTTGTAATTATTCTCGTTATTGTACTGTCTCCAGACACTGTTTTCTAACATTTTATTTTTCCTAATATTTGTGTTAAGTCTTTCGTCTCAATTACTATATTTGCTTCTTTGCGCAGTATCTCTCTCGCACAAAAAGCGACTCTTGTTCCGGCGTGAGCAAACATTGAGAGGTCATTTGCTCCGTCTCCGCACACTAATGTTTCATCCTCGCTAACACCAAGCAGACCCTGCAAGCGAACCAACATATCGCCCTTTGAGTAGTTAAACATCATATCTCCGCCGACAAGGCCGGTGAGGAGGCGATTTTTGTGGTGCAGTACGTTTGAAAAATCGGCATCATAACCCAAAATATTTTTTGCATATCCCGTCGCACTTCTAAATCCGCCGCTAAAACAGACCACTTTCATGCCCATAGCTTTAAGCTCGGCAATTGTCTCTTGTGCTCCCTTCATATAAGGAAGATTCTGGCTGATTCTCTCTACTACGCTATACTCCAGCCCCTTTAAAAGTGAGACTCTCTGCTGAAGTGATTCAAAAAAATCAAGCTCGCCGCTCATTGCAGCCTCTGTAATTTTACTTACCTGCTCTCCAAGGCCCAACTCTTCAGCAAAAAAATCTATCGTCTCGCCGTCCATAAGCGTAGAATCAAAATCAAAAACAGCCAGTTTTAGCATATATTCTTCTCTCTTTAGTTATAATTGCGCAATTATATCAATAGGATACTTTTTGTTTGATGAACTTATAAATAAACTAAAGAACGATACATACATCACCCTAGAGACCACTCCGGGACACTCTCCTATTTTCTCTCCCATCATAGAGACGATAGCAGAACTTGGTCTTGATAAACTTGTAGACGCCTTTACGACTACCGACAATCCTCTGGCAAAGTTAAAATACAACTCACTTTTTGCCGCAAAGATGCTTCAAGAGAGATTTAACAAGCCTGTAATTGCGACTATGAGCATGCGTGATAGAAATAAAATTGCCCTGCAATCAGATCTTTTGGGAGCAAACGAGGTAGATGTAAGAGCCATACTAGCCCTTACGGGAGATCCTGCATCTATCTCTGATCAGCCCCACACAAAGGGTGTTTTTGAAGCAGACAGTACACTTTTGCTTGAGATCATCTCATGTTTTAACAGCGGAATTGATTATGCAGGAAAACCGCTTTTGCATAAATCAAAAGAGATCTACCCTTTTGCCGTCGTAAACTCTTATGCAAAAAATCCCAAGACACTGCAAAAAAAGATGCAAAAAAAGATAAAACACGGTGCTCTTGGAATAATTACACAACCAGCTTACGACATCCAGAGCGCAAAACTGCTGCTTGAACTAAAAGATGCGGCAAACGAAGCGTGCTGTAACGAAAACAGAAGTGCCGAACTGATACTAGGAATTTTTCCTATTACAAAACTAAGAACCGCACAATTTCTCTCAGCTCATGTTCCCGGCATAAACGTACCTGCTTCATGGATAGAAGCTCTTAGAGATGCGCATGAAAAAGGAGCAGATGAGGAGTATAGAGTAGGATTTGAGCTTAGCAAAAATCTCTTTTTAGAGTTAAAAGCGCTCCATCCGAAAATTCACCTCATGACTGCAAATCAATTCGGGTTGGCTAAAAATATATTAGCATAGAGAAGCTAGTTGGTGGTTCTATATAGAACCTGTGCCTCAAATGGGATGCTACAGCGTGGTGAAACTTGACATTTATATATCTTGACAAGGTTCTGAAAAAAGATAACCTTGTGAATAATCTACCCCTAGCTCTACCAATGTATTGTAAATATTCTCTGTCTCTACAAACTCTGCGATTGTTTTAATATTCATATTTTTTGCAAAGAGTAAAATACTCTCGACTGTAATTCTCTGAGCTATATCTTTATCAATATTATTTACCAAAGAACCGTCTATTTTTATATAATCAATATTTAACTCAGCCAAATAACTAAAGTTAGAATAGCCTGTACCAAAATCATCAATTGCTATTTTACAACCATATTTTTTTACTTCTTTTATAAAAAGGTCCAACTCCTTGAAGTTTTCAATACCTTCTGATTCTACTATCTCTATTACGACTCTATTGCCGCATTTATATTTTTTGAGATTTGCTATCAATGCATCTATAGTTTCTTTTGAAGAGATATCCTGCAGGCAAAGATTTATGGATAGATCATGCTTCAATTTTGAAAACCTCTTAAATGATTTTTCAATCATAATTAGAGTCAATTTATTATATAGTTTGGCTTTTTTTGCATGCTCTAAAAAGAAGTATGGAGATATTATAGAATCATCTGAGCCCTTTAGTCTTATAAGAGCTTCATACTTTACAATCTTTTTAGTTTTATTGTCCACTATGCCTTGATAAAAGGGCAGAAACCTATCTTCTTTAATCCCAAGTTTTATACTATCTATAACTTCTATGTTGTTTTTCATCTGTGTTTTAAGGTATTCATTCTCGTCATAGATAAGAATTTTTTTATTGTTTACTTTGCTCTCTTTGATGGCAACATGAGAGAGCTTGTATGCCTCTTGTTTTTCGCCTGATGACACACCGCAAGAAATTATAGGTGCGATATTGTAACCGTCTATTTCTAGATTAGTATTTTCTATATGTTGGATTAAATTTTCAAGATTTACTTTAATATCATTGCCTAGCTCTTGATCAAAATACAACACCGCAAATTCATCACCACTCAATCTATAAGCTTGCCCTTCTTTGGTTATACTGTTTTTAATAATTTTTCCAAGTTCTTTAAGAACCTTATCTCCTATGTTGTAGCCAAAATAATCATTTATATCCGAGAATCTGTCTATATTTATCAGAGCTAAGGTACTCTTTTTGCTTGACAAGTCTAAATCTCTAAGCAGTGCTTCCCTATTTTGAAGAGATGTCAATTCATCCGTAAATTGTTTTTTGATAATTTCGTCTTTTTCTATGAGTTCGGTAACATCAGTTCTTGCTGCTATATACTCAACTAACTCTCCATCATCACCCAAAATCGGCATTATGACTGTTTTTACATAATAAGCATTACCTTGTTTTGAAATATTTTTAATAGTACCGCGCCATATTTGCTTGTTTGTGATTGTTCTCCACATATCTTTAAATAAACTTAAATCATTTTCATCATGCTTGATAATATTATGCTTTTTACCTATCAGTTCTGCTCTGGAATAACCTGAAATTCTACAAAAAGCATCGTTTACATATATAATAACACCTTTAGCATCTGTTTTGGAAACGATAGAACTTGCATCAAGTGCTCTCTTGTATTGGTTCAATATACTTATACTCTCGTCAAGTTCGTCTTGAGAGGCATTTACTAGATGCGTTAGCGATTTAAGCATACTCTGCTTATGCTTATAATTTGCTATATGTTCATGTTCGGTTTTATTATCTGTCTCCGAGATAGACAGAGTCGTTGTTGTTATATTTAAAAACTTAGTATCTTCAGATGTGTGAAAGAACTCTCCATATGTAAACATTCCTACAGTTGGGGCTATATCTTCAATAAGTCCAAACTCATAATTAAGCTGTTCTTTTAAAAAAAGGTCTCTTGCCGCACATGAATATATATAAGTTGCCTCTACAGGTTTTTTTGCTATTTTGTTTTGAATTTTTGAAGCATTATTTAGTATTTCTTCTATATTACCTATGGCAAATCTTACTCTATCCCCATTGTTAAAATGACCTGCAAATATAAATCCGTCATCAGGTGTTACTCCGACCATTGATCTGGCTATGATGATATTGTTTTCAACTCTCACTAAAGGAAATTCTATTGCACTAGCTGGTAGATTTGAGATGGTTTCTTCTCCCAAGTAGCGGGAAAAAATCTCTTTAGCAGGCTTATTATCAATCTCATAAATAATGTTTTTATCTGATTTGGTAACTATCATCTCTCTTCCAATTGGTGTCCATTCGAGAGAGTAGTTGTTAGAAACATGTAGAGTATTGCTATTTAAAGTGGCCAATACAATTCCATCAAAATATATCTCTTTGTCTTTAATTACAAATGTTGTTTTAAACTCCAAATTATCACCTGCATTTCCGCCTGCAAATATTACATCATGATTTATAGTGGTAAAACCATTTAAAAAAGACTCCGAATCACCTTTTAATGCTTCGCTAAAAGCAATTACAGCTTTGGTGTCATCTTTTATGCAAGACTTTGCAGCTTTTACTCCGAAGTCAAAATTAGCCTCAGGGTAATAATAAGTCTCGATGCTAGTATTTTCAAAAATTGAAAATGATATTTCAATAGTGTTTCTTTGAATCTTTCCATTAACAATTTCGCCTGAAGTTGAAGCACCGATTATCTTGGCTTTAGGAAGTTTAGCTGTTAGAAGTTCTAAAATAAGCTGTAACTTTGGAGTGTTTATTTCGCCACTTAAAAGCTGTATCAATAAGTTTGAATCTTTTGATATTTTATCATCTATAAAAGCATCTAGTTTTTTTAAATCTTCAAAATTGTAGTTTACTAATCTCATAAAAACCCTCAGAGTATTTTAGTTAAAAAGCTATTATAGTGTAAGATCTTATAGTATTAAATAAAATTAAAGAGGTTTGGCAGCTATAAAATCTAGTTTAAAAATCTCCCTCAACACCTAAATCCATCATTTAATACATTGGGGAGGGTATGCAAGAAGTCTATTATATTTTGCTATAATTGCACCACTTATTTACCGGAAAAAGACAATGATTGATTTAAAACTACTACAAAAAGATTTTCAAGGCGTTAGCGATAAACTCATAAGAAAAGGGGTTGATATCAGCCTTCTAGACTCTCTAAAGAGAAAAAACGAGGAGCTAAAAGCTGCAAAAGCAGAGTATGAGGCACTTCAAGCGGCTCAAAATGCAATGAGCAAAGAGTTTGGCATCTATAAAAAAGAGGGCAAAGACGTAAGCGAATTAAAAGCCAGAGTCGATGCAAACAAGATAAAGATCACAGAAGCTCTTGAAGTTCAGCGTATAAAACAGGAGGAGCTAGAGTCTCTTGCTATGTCGATTCCAAACATCCCTGATGATGACGTTCCAGATGGAGAAGATGAGAACGATAATGTTGAGATCAAAAAAGTGCTTACTCCAAGAGAGTTTAGCTTTACTCCAAAAGAGCACTGGGAGCTGGCTGAACAAAACGGCTGGATAGACTTTGAGAGAGGAGTCAAGCTTGCAACAAGCCGCTTCAGCGTCGCTTTTGGCATGGGTGCAAAGTTAGAGCGCGCCCTAATTAACTTTATGCTTGCTTTTAACTCTAAAAGAGGTTTTGAAGAGGTAAGTGTTCCATCTATCGTAAACAGAGCGGCACTTGAGGGCACTGGACAGCTTCCAAAATTTGAAGACGACCTCTACAAGATCCAAGACCAAGAGCTCTTTTTGATCCCAACGGCAGAGGTTCCAGTTACAAACCTCTTTCAAGACGAGATACTCTCTCCTAGCCAATTGCCGATTAAGATGACGGCATATACATCATGTTTTAGAAAAGAGGCGGGTGCTGCAGGGCGTGACACTCGCGGTATGATAAGACAGCATCAGTTTCACAAGGTCGAACTTGTTAGCATTACAAAACCTGAAGATAGCGACAAAGTATTTGATGAGATGGTTCAAACAGCATCAGACCTGCTCTCTGCTCTTGAACTTCCTCACCGTCTTGTAACTCTTTGTAGCGGAGACCTTGGTTTCGGGGCTGCAAAAACGGTAGATCTGGAAGTCTGGCTGCCTGGACAAGCTACCTACAGAGAGATCTCTTCTGTATCTAACACAAGAGAGTTTCAGGCAAGACGTGCAAAAATAAGATACAAAGATGAGAACAAGAACTCTTTTGTTCATACTCTAAACGGTTCATCACTTGCCGTTGGAAGAACTATGGTGGCAATTATGGAGAACTTTCAAAACGAAGATGGAAGCATTACGATACCAAAGGCTTTGGAGCCGTATATAAACTAGTATAGTGGTACTTTTTTTGCTTTAAAAAAGAAACGATAGCAAGGTAGAGAATGGCTGATGGACTAGAAGAAGAGATAATAATTATTGAAGATAGCGATGCCGCTTATGAGAGTGCTGCATCAAAATCATCAATTATCGATGAAGAGTCATCATCCGTAACCAAAAAAAAGCTGATTCTTGTCGGTATGGGTGTAGGACTCGTTTTAATTATTTCACTCCTCTTTTTTACAATGCAAAAAGATTCAAAAAGAGCCGCCGACTCCTCTATGGGCTACATAGATGAAAGACTGGAAAAACCAACCTCAAAACCTGTAGAACCTACTAAAATAGAGAGTATGATAGCAAAAGCGGACTATCTCTACTCTACAGGTTCAAAGACGGAAGCGCTTGCTCTTTATGAGAAGATAGCTCAATACAGTGAAGCTGTATCTGCCTACAATCTAGGTGTTGCCCAACTAAAAGATGCCCAATATGAGATCGCCCTTAAAACATTTCAAAAAGCGATACAAAATAACGAAAAAAGGTGCGTAAGCGCTATAAACGCTGCTGTCTGTTCCCTGCATCTGCAAAATGAGGAGAGTTTTAGATATTACATCGATCTTGCCTATGCATATCTTCCTCACGAGAGACAATCACCTCTATACTCTTACTACTACTCTCTTATAAACTACTATAACGACAACTATCTAGAAGCGCTCAGTGCACTTAAAAACCCTACATCTCAAGAGTATCAAAAAGTTCAAAACTCTCTTGCTTCAAGAATTAATGCTCTGTTTAATAATAACTACAGTGCTATTGAGAGTATGGAGAGTGATAAGCCGATAACAAATGATTTTAGTCTTGGGCTTCTTTATGCAAGGGTCGGAGACCTTACACTGGCAAAAAACTATCTTCAAAATGCGATAAAAAAGGGGATAGAACCAGTAAGATCACAACTGGCACTTGGATATGTAAACCTAAAATCTGGTCAGATCCAAGAGGGGGCTAAAAATATAGAAAATATCACTGATATGTTCGGTGAAGAGGTCTATAAACCTTATCCGATCAAAGTGGAGCTAAAAGAGTCTCTCTTTGATCCTGAGAAGGCTCAAGAGAGATATAGAAACAGCGTTATCAATAGCAGAGCAATTGATTATCAAAAGATATTCTACTTCTCGCCATATAAAACATTTAATGCAAATCAGACCATCAGCTATATACGTAAAGGAAATGCTAATATTTATATTGACAACATAGACTCGGCAAAAGAGTACCTAGCAAAAGGCTCCTCATCTTCAAGCGTAAATCTGGGCATAGTAAATGCAATAAAAAAGGCTCTCTCTTTTAAACTAAGAGAAGCCAACGAGCTGCTTCAAAAGCTCGTAGAGATTCAGCCTAAGCACTCTATTCTTCACTATAATCTTGCTCTTACTTATGCGCAGATGGGCAATATGGCCGATGCACACAAGCACTTTTTGCGTTCTTACAATCTTGATGCAAAGAACTACCTCTCAGGCATATATGCCGTTATGACATCTCAGCTAATAGACAGTGAAAATGCAAAACTGCTCTCAATAATGAAAGATGCTCTCTCTCATGAGGAGTTTAGCGAAGAGGTGGATCTCTACAATACGCTTCTCTCTATAAGTCAGGGAAACACCGCAATTCTAGCTGATTGGCTTGATAAAGACTACAAACAGCGACCTCTCTATTTGGCACTTGATATCATTATCGCACTAAAACAAAACAATGCAAATTACGCACAAAAAGCCGCAAATAAGCTTACAGCGATGCTTCCTGATGAGATAGTTCCGCATATGATGCACATAGATGCCTACTTTAACAAACTAAACCAAAAAGAGTATGCAAAAGAGGTTATGAACTATCTAAAAGCTCAAGAGCTAAACTTTAATGATCTCTATTTCGGCGCGTATATTACTAGATATCTCTATATTCAGCAAAATCTCATCACAGGCAGGCTCTACTTCTTAAGAGAGCAGTTAAAAGCGGTGCTGGAGTCTACTACTGAGCGAACGGAAGAGCTAACAAGCTCACTCGCACTAGCATCATTGTATGACGGATTTTACGAGGAGTCTTACACTCTTTATAACAACCTTATTGACAACCTTAAAGTGCGTGATTCGCAGACTCTCTTTTTAGGTGCCGTAGCTTCTACGGCGGCAGAGCACCATGCAAATGCGATAGCTCTTTTAGAACTCTCAAAACTAAAAAATCCTAGTTTCTTGGAGAGTAGATATGCTCTTGGTCTTCTATATCTTGAGGTTAAAAACAATAAAGGGGCAGTTATTCAGCTCTCAAGAATATATAAAAACAACTTCAATTCTGAATATTTTAATTTTAGTATTGATACGGATAAACTGATGTTTGAGAAGACTCAGAAGTAAGATCTACTTCTGAGTATGAGGCTATTTTTTGCTCTTTTTGCTCTCTGTCGTAAAGTAACCGATCAGAGACTCTGATGCTCTAAGCTCGTTGCCTATATCTACGTTTAGTCTAAAGTTATGCGGCAAATAGAGCTCTGTGATACCGTTTACAACAAGACCGTATCTAGAACCCTGAACAAGAGCTTGACTCTTGTTGATATCTATATCTATTCCCTTTACACTCTGCTTTAATCTATGTACTATTTTCATCTTATTTAACGACTCTTCGTCGCTAAATATCAACTCCGCATTTTCATTTATACTTTTTGAGAGGGCTTTAAAAGCAGATAGTCTGGCACCTTTTTGAAGCTCAAGCTCTTCTAAAGTAGAAGTAAAAGGAACTCTCAGAAGAGCCACATTGAAATAACTCCCATCGATCTCTATCTTGTAAGCATAACTGTTCTGAGCTTGAAGCTCCTCAATCGAAGAGACTACTCCATCAACCGGACTGACAACGCTGTTTTTCTGATAAAGCATATTTTCTCTCTCAGGATTTCTAAAAATATAGATAAAAAATAGTGTTGTTAAAAATGCCAAAAACTGTAAGATATCAAGATCAAGTATCGTAAATGCTATAAACGCTGCAACAGAGTATGCCAGATAACTCCACCCCTCTTTTGCAATGGGTAAAAGATTACTCTTCATCTGGCTCTTCCTTATCCTTTTTTGGCTTTTTTTCATCACCCTCTTCTTGAGCCATTCTTGCATCAACTTTTAACTCTTCTTCTATATCATTAATTACAATATTTACTTTGGACTCTATATTGTTTGCTTTTTCAAAATCAATAATTATATTTCTAACCTCTTCACCGGTAATGTTCTCTTTTTTATAAAGAAGTTTTACCATCTCTTCGATTGCTTCGCTGTACTCTTTTAGTCTCTCTACAACAGATTTATATCTCTCTTGAAGCGATGTTTTTATAAACTCATCCATATTCTCGGCCATCTTGTCACTGTACTCTCTCGTAGACTGCATACCGCCGCCGCTTAGAAATGACTGTCTGCTCTTCTCTAATACCATAAGTCCTGCAACATCGCTCATACCGTAAGTCTGAACCATTGACTTGATAATATCCGTTGCTCTCTCGAGATCATTTCCAGCACCCGTTGAGATCTCGCCTATAAAGACCTCTTCTGCCGCACGCCCGCCAAGGAGGACGTCAACCTCTGCCCAAAGCTCATGCTTCTGCATCATAAATTTGTTCTCTTCAGGTGTGTTTAGAGTATAGCCAAGTGCCGCCAATCCACGAGGAACAATAGATACTTTTGATACCTTTTTAGCTCCCGTCGTTGTCTCAGCCATCAATGCATGCCCGCTCTCGTGATAAGCGACGATCTTCTTCTCTTTTGGATTGATTCTGCGTGATTTCTTAGATAGTCCTGCAAGTGCACGCTCTACCGACTCATAAAGATCTTTTTGCGTTACGCTTTTTTGATTTTTTCTACCTGCTAGGAGTGCAGCTTCATTTACAATATTTGCCAGATCTGCACCCGCCAAGCCTGCAGTCAAGCGAGCAACCTCTTCAAGATCTACGTCTGCGTCCATCTTAACGCCCTTGACGTGAACCTTAAGTATCTTAATACGTCCCTCATAATCAGGCTTGTCAACAAGTACCTGTCTGTCAAATCGTCCCGGACGCAAAAGTGCCTGATCGAGGATCTCAGGTCTGTTAGTCGCCGCTAAAATAATTATCGGCGTGTCTGTCCCAAAACCGTCCATCTCGGCAAGAAGCTGGTTTAGTGTCTGTTCACGCTCATCGTTACCGCCCATATTTGCACCGGCTGCACGGCTCTTACCGATAGCATCGATCTCATCTATAAAGATAATGCTTGGAGCATCTTTCTTAGCCTGCTCAAAAAGGTCACGAACACGAGCCGCTCCGACACCGACAAACATCTCAATAAAACTAGAACCGCTTACTGAGAAAAATGGTACGTCCGCTTCACCGGCAACAGCTTTTGCCAAAAGAGTCTTACCTGTACCCGGGCTTCCTACCAGAAGAACCCCTTTTGGTATTTTTGCGCCTATCTCGACATAACGGCCAGGATATTTCAAGAAATCAACTATCTCTTGAACCTCTTCTTTAGCCTCTTCTACTCCTGCAACGTCATCAAACTTTGTTTTAGGTTTTTCGGAGTTGATCATCTTTTTGGAGCCGCCCATTCCCAAAATGCCGCTGCCCATACTCTTTTGCATTCTTCCCGCAAAGAACATCCATATAGCTATGATTATTAGAAAAGGAAAGAGCCATCCAAACATCTCTGTAAACCAGTTTGTCTCGCTAAAACCTGTATATTCGATACTCTGTTTTTCAAGCGCTTCGGTAAGTTTTGTGTCACCCGGAACGATTCTTGTCGTGTAGAGCGTCATATTGTCCGCTCCAAACGCTTTTATATACGTTTGTCCTATCTCGACCTTTTTTACATCTTTTGAATCTATAAGAGACTTAAGTTCTGAGTAGCTTATCTGTTTTACTTTTTTGTTACCCGCTACGATCGCATCTGAACTACCGCTATCGCCTATAAGCGCTTTAAAAAGCAAAATAATTACTACAGAGAAAATTGCAAAAGTAATCAGCGGGTTTTTATTGAAAAAATTGTTCTCGTCATTATTATTGTTCTTTTTATTTTGCATATCTATTTCTTACCTTTTTTTAGTATTAAAGTGACCCACTCATCTTGGTCTATTTTTTCTAAAATCTCGAAATCCTGATAAAACTTCAAAACCTTTGCTTCATATTTATCAAGTATCCCTGAGAGCACAAGTACTCCATCCTCTTTTAAAGCATTTTTGAGATCATTTGCTATAAAAATGAGAACGTCCGCAACGATATTCGCTACGACGACATCATAACTTCCTTTTGACTCCGAACAGGAGCCTTCCCACAAATTTTCAAACTCTACGGAGTTTAGCTCGGCATTTTGTCTGCTGTTCTCCACAGATGCGATATCAGTATCGCAGGCATCTACAACGGCGCCTATTTTTATGGCTCCTATCGCTAATATGCCGCTGCCACATCCAACATCTAAAACTCTGTCACCTTTTTTTACATATTTTGCTATTGCTCTTAAAGCTGATGCAGTTGTAGGATGGTGGCCCGTGCCGAATGCCAAAGCAGGATTTATCTCTATGTTTATCAGCTCTTTATGAGGTTCATCCCATGTCGGATGAATGTAGAATTTGTCGATTGTGAGGGGTTGTACGCTGTCTTGATAGAGCTGTACCCAATCACTGTTGTTGAGTTTTGTCTGCTCACACTCAATTTCTATATTTTCACCAAGCGCTTTTGAGAGAGCCTCTGCGAACTGCTCTAAACCCCAGATGATAGTATCTAGGTTGTCTTCGCTTCTTATAATAAAACCGTCATCCGTCTCTTCAAAACCAATCGGCAAAGTATCTGCTAAAAAATCGCAAAACAGTGAATGATGAGAAGATACACTGACTTTTAACTCAAAGTAGTGCTCTTGCATTACACCTCAATACCCATAACGGCACCAAGTTTCTCTTTTAAGACCTGTGGTGTAAACGGCTTGACAATGTAATTATTGACACCCGCTTTTAATGCGGTAATAACCTCTGCTTTACCGCCCTCTGTTGTTACCATGATGATTGGAAGATCTTTAAATCTCTCATCTGCACGAACCTTTTTAACAAGCTCAAGACCGTTCATCTCTGGCATGTTCCAATCCGTAATAAGCATATCCACATCTGGATTAGCGTCTAGTTCGCTCCAGCCTTCAACGCCGTCAGCACCTTCCAAGATATCTTTATGACCAAGTCTTGCCAATGTATTTTTTATAATACGGCGCATTGTAGAACTATCATCGACAACAAGTAATTTCAAAGGAAATCCTTTTTATAAAAATTTGCAAATTAATAAGCAATAATACCTAAATTTTATTTATTTTGCGATAAAGAGGTGCTTAAGAGAGTAGTTTGAACATCTTTGGCAAGTCAAGTGTTCCCTCATAATAGGCCTTGCCGATGATTACGCCCTCGACCAAGTTTGTCGCAATAAGGGCTTCTATATCGCTCTCATCTTTAACGCCGCCGCTTGCAATTGTACTTACTCCGCTCGCCTTTGCAATCTCAACCGTAAACTCTACATTTACACCGCCAAGTGTCCCGTCTTTACCGACATCTGTGCAAATTATAGCTTCTACTCCGGCATCTGCAAATTGACGAGCCAGATCTGTCGCACGCATAGAGCTCACCTCGCCCCACCCCTCAACTGCCACAAACCCGTCTATTGCGTCAATCCCGACAGCTATAGGGTATTTTGCCGCCATATCTTTTACAAACTGAGGGTCTTTAACTGCGATAGAACCTAGAATAACTCTGTCTATGCCGATTTCAAGCATCTTTTTAATAGTTGCTTCATCACGTATTCCGCCGCCAAGTTCAAGCTTTACACTGCAGTTCTCTCTTATCTTTATGATCTGATCCAAGTTTTTGGGCTCGCCCGCAAAAGCACCGTTTAGATCCACCAGATGAACCCACTCGGCACCCATCTCTTCAAACTTCTTAACAAGCATCCAAGGCTCATCTGAGTATATTTTTGCACTATCCATAAGACCTTTTGTCAGTCTTACCGCTTTTCCGTCTTTTAAATCAATCGCTGGGTATAAAGTCATGTAAATAAATCCTTAAATCATAAGCCACAAGTGGCGTAAGCCCTCTGCTGAAGAGAACTTAGTGTTAACGTAGCTAGCGAAATTACTTCCGATAGCGTGTCTATCATAGCCTTGTAAAATTTTCTAATATTTTAAGCCCGTTTTTATGGCTCTTTTCAGGGTGCGGCTGA
The DNA here is from genome assembly GCF_005217605.1 of Sulfurimonas crateris. Lineage (NCBI taxonomy): Bacteria > Pseudomonadati > Campylobacterota > Epsilonproteobacteria > Campylobacterales > Sulfurimonadaceae > Sulfurimonas > Sulfurimonas crateris. The sequence goes on from NZ_SZPX01000006.1 coordinate 150,506, forward strand.
ATCCCCATAACGTTTTCGTGAGCAACCGCAGAAGCAAACTCATAGCCATATACGGTTTTACCTATCACATCCTCTTCGTTCTGACAAACGGCATGATATGAGTGAACAAAATAGAGATAGTGCTCCTCATCTAAACCTTTAAAAAGAGGGTGCTCTTTTGTAAACATCCTGTTCCATCCCATGTGAGGAACCTTCAAAGGCTCACTGAACTTTGATGTATCAAAAGCGACAACTTTGCCTTTAATAAGCCCTAGTCCTTCATTGCTTCCAAACTCTTGGGAACTCTCAAAGAGAAGCTGCATACCAAGACAGATCCCGAGTATCGGTCTGCCGCTAAGAGCAAACTCTCTTATGGCATCGATCATATTACGCTCTCTAAGATGCTCCATAGCATCTCCAAAAGCTCCCACTCCTGGAAGGATCAGCTTGTCGTAATCTTTAAACTTTTTTGGATCACTCTCAACGACCGTCTTGGCACCTACTTTGGCAAAAGCGTTTTGAACGCTTGCCAGATTTCCCATGTTATAATCAACAATTCCTATCATTCATCAATCTTTAGTTTTGTAAATTTTATATAGATCGCCAGCGTGATTAACAGCATCGCGACCCCTGCGACGATATACATCGCGTAAACAAGCTTCTCAGGGTCCGTAATTGCGAATTTGAAGACTAGCATTAGCGCCTCAATGGAGAGAGCGATTATAATTGAACCCAAAAATCTAACCATCGTCTTATGCGGACCTGATATACTGTTTTCCTTGTTCCTGCCTAGTATCTCTTCTTCGATAAGGGTCTTTGCCAGATCAAAGATTGCAAGGGCGAGCGTGATCAAAATAGTCGCTTCAAAGACATCTTTTATCTTAAAATGGCTAGGTGAGATCTCATAAACAAAAAAGCTCTGTATTCCTTTGAAAAAGAGCAGTACCGCGACCGCTATTAGCGCGAAGGAAAAAATTGCATACGAGTACTTAAAAAGAGAGGTAAAAAATTTATCAAACCTGCTAGATCTTGAGATCTTTATAACCTCTCTAAGAGGCATATCCAAGCATGCCACATACTTCAACTCTCCATGCTCATCATACACAGGCTGTGAAGCAGTTACGCACAGATCACCAGTTATAAGCGAAGGATATGGATCTGTTATAGTACATCTGCCCTCTCTTACGGCTCTGTAATAATAGGCACGGTCCGATCTTATTCTTCCCACATCATCATCGATCTGTCCTGTTGCGGTAAATGTTGGAGAGACCTGAACTCCACGATGATCGAGAAGATAGACGCCGTCACAATTTTCCAGATCTGCCTTTATCTTAAATAGACGGGGCATAATTGACTCTACGGAGAGAGAGGGGAGTCTGTTTTGAATATTTTTTGAAAAAAGATAACAGAAGTAGGCTCTTGCCTTGGTACGACCTTCAGAAAAATTTTGTATATCTGATATAACCACTTTTCGCGCCTTTTTTATTATTAATAGGCGCAATTATACCAAAGGCATTGTTACATTTTGATATAATCCGCTTCTAATATAAAAATCGGAGCAACTTTAATAATGGGTTTTAAAATTTTTTTAATGCTTGAAAATTTTTTGATGCTGCTGCCAAAATATGTGAGAAAAAACTTTTTTATTTTCTTGGCAACCATCTCATACTACCTCTCTTCAAGATATAGAAAAGTTGGTTTTACAAATCTGGATTTTATATTCGGGGAGAGACTTACACAAAATGAAAAAAAAGAGATAGTCAAATACAGTTTTAGAAATCTACTGCTTAACTTTTTGCATCTGATGGAGATCAGACATATGAGCAAAGAGGATCTAGCAGGGAAAGTGACCATTAGAAATATGGAGGCTGTAGAAAAAGCTCATAATGAGGGACGTGCTGTTATATACGTAACTCCCCACTACTGTGCTTGGGAGCTTGGCGGAGCATCCATAGGAGCCTTTGCCGAACCGATTGCAGCCGTTTACAAAAAAATGAAAAACCAAGAGTATCAAAAATGGACCTTGGAGTCGCGGGAGAGATTCTCCAACAGCTCTTTAGAGAAGTCCAATGTCGTAAGACCTCTTATTAAGCTTATCAAAAATAGAGGTGCCAGCGGTATTTTGATCGATACGGGGATAAATAAAAAGGATGGTTTAAAGGTAGAGTTTATGGGCAAGTTTGTTCACCAGACCTCAACACCTGCCTATCTTGCGAGAAAGTTTAATGCCGCTATTATTCCGGTTATTATGACTACGGATGATGAAGAGAACTATACTCTGAAGTTTTTTGACGAGATTGAGGTGCAAAAGAGCGAAGATGAGCAAGCTGACATCTTAAAGGCTACACAACTTCAAGCGGACTGGCTCACTAAGCTTATTACTAATGAGCCGAAATTCTGGTTTTGGATACACAGAAGATTTAAGAGTGATTACCCAGAGATATACAAAAAGAGTTAACTCGGCTCTGCCCTTGATTCACACTCTTTTGTTCTAGCCTCAAATAGCTTCATGATCGTGAGAAAAAATGCGGTGATCGCAGGTCCCAGTATCATTCCCCAGAAACCAAAGGTCGTAAGTCCTGCAATGATCGCAAAAAAGATAATAAGCTCATTCATCTTCGCATCATCCTCTTTTAGGAGCCTTAGATTTATCTCTTTTATAATTAAAGGTTTTATAAAAGTATCCGCTATCACCGAAATGACCACTATAGAGTATAGCGCTATAAATATGGCATTTGAGCTGTTTCCTGTAGAGAACTCATATAGCATAAACGGAAGCCACATAAGTGCTCCACCGACTACGGGGATCAGAGATGCAAATCCGTACATGATCCCAAACAGAAGCCCGTTGTAACCCATAAAAGATATGGCAACGCCAAAGAGTATGCCCTGAAACATAGCATTTACTATGATCGAGTAAAAAACGACACTCATGACCGACGAGAGCTCTTTTGCCAAAAGCGTTGTCTCTTCAACCGACATCTGAACGACTCTTTTTAGAAAATCTACTACAAATCCGCCGTTATATTGTGCAAAAAAATAAAAAACAATTACAAGAAAAGAGTTTTTAAGATAGCCGGCACTTAAAGAACCTATGTTTCCAGTAAAAGAGATTACATAAGATGCAATAGAATTAACACTCACATCCTTCATCATATCATCCGTAAATGGCTTTAAAAAAGAGAGATAATCGGGCGGAGTCTCTAAAAATTCTCTAATAAATATCTCTATATTCTTAAAGACTACAGGGTCCATGCTGTTTAGTTTTATAGTAAGGGTTGCCAAAAAATATCCAAGCGGCACAAAAAAGAGAACCGCCAGCAAAAAGCTCGATATTAGCGCGGCGAAAAACTTTGATTTTAACACTTTCTCAAAGAAGTTCTGGATATTTGAAGTCGATATTGCAAGAAGCGCCGCAATAACCATGCCCATTAAGAACGGGGCATAGAGCAGATACATCCAGTAGAGCGACGTTGCGAATAAAATGGCAACAAAATATTGCGGCTTCAAAACAGGCCTCCTTCTTCTTGGTATGGAATTTCGATGTTTAATATCTCATAAGTACTTCTGGTAGCTCTTCTGCCTTTGGCAGTTCTCTCCAGATAACCGTTGGCAATTAGATAAGGCTCCAAAACATCCTCTACGGTCCCCTCATCTTCACTAAGCGCTGCTGCTATGGTACTTAACCCGATAGCCCTTCCGTTTGCTCCGACAAGCAGATTTAAAAGCTTTATATCCATCTCATCAAAGCCGTGAGAGTTTATTCCAAGCTCTTCAAGCGCATATTTTGTTCTTGAGTGCGCTATATCTTTCTCATTTGCTACATCTGCAAAATCTCTTACACGGCGCAGAAGTCTAAGTGCGATACGCGGAGTTCCGCGGCTTCTTTTGGCTATCTCTAAACACGCTTCATGCGCTATGGCTTTGCTTAATTTTCTAGATGCCTGAGAGATGATCTTTGCAAGCTCGTCAGAAGAGTAGAACTGCATCCTAAAGTTCATCCCGAATCTGTCTCTAAGAGGGTTGGAGAGCATTCCCGCTCTTGTTGTTGCACCTACGAGAGTAAAACGAGGAAGGTCTATCTTTACGGTCTGTGCTGCAGGACCGCTTCCTATGATAATGTCGATCCTAAAATCTTCCATAGATGAGTATAGTATCTCTTCAACGGCGGGAGATAGGCGGTGGATCTCATCTATAAAGAGTATGTCACCCTCTTCCAAATTAGTAAGTATTGCCGCCAGATCTCCGCTTTTTTCTATCATAGGAGCAGCCGTTACTTTAATATTTGCATCCATCTCGTTTGCAATAATAAGAGCCAAAGTGGTCTTACCCAACCCCGGAGGTCCGAAAAAGAGAATGTGGTCAAGCGCCTCGCCCCTTTTTTTGCTCGCTTCTATAAAGACGCCGAGATTTTTTTTGATCTGCTCCTGCCCGATATACTCACTCCAAGCACTTGGGCGAAGCGTTATCTCGCAGCTCTCCTCGTTGTCAAATCTCTCTATCTCTACCAATCTTTCCATAATCTCTCCGTAAGGCATTTTATAATTCTCGAAAAACTTAGTTTTTCGTAGCTTTAGGGGGTTGTAGGGACTGGGTCTGCCCCCTTGGGTATTAGTCCCTGCCACTAAAACGGGCGAGTTCGTTTTAGTGCGTAACATCAATTAGTAAGTGTGTATATCTTGAGGGAACTCGCCGCTTCTAACCTCATCGGAGTAGCTCTTTATCGCACCCTTTACCAAAGAGGCTCCATCCATATATTTCTTTACAAATTTAGGAGTAAACTCCTCAAACAGACCAAGCATATCAGAAAAAACAAGCACCTGCCCATCTACATCTTTTCCTGCACCGATTCCGATAACCGGTATTGAGACACTCTTTGCGACCTCTTTTGCGACATCGGCTTTTACACCCTCTATGACCATACAAAACGCACCGGCTCTCTCAACCGCTTTGGCATCTCTGATGAGCTGCTCCTGCTCCTCTTGGCTCTTACCCTTTACCTTATATCCACCCTCTGAACGAACAGCTTGTGGCAGCAGTCCTATGTGTCCGCAGACCGCTATACCGTTTGAGCAGAGATGTTCGATAATATGTGCTTTATCCTCTCCTCCCTCTATCTTTAGAGCATCAACGGTGGTCTCTTGAAATACCCTTATGGAGTTTCTCAGAGCTTCATCAGGATTTATATATGTACCAAAAGGCATATCGCAGATCAAAAAACTGCTCTTTGCACCCTGTGCGACCGCATTTGTATGGTAGATCATCTGCTCAAGTGTTGCACTCAGCGTATCGCCCTTGCCTGCAAAGCTCATATTAAGGCTATCCCCAACCAAAATTATGTCACAACTAGGCTCCAGCAATCTCGCAAACAGCGCATCATAAGCAGTTATCATAACCAGCTTGGAAGCACCCTTGCTTTTTTTGATGGAAGTTATTGTCATTTTCTTAGTCATATAAACACTCTTTCTTTGTAATAAAGGTATTTTAACTAAATATTGCTATAATTTTGGCCATATAGGAGAAATATTTTATGGGCGTAAGAAGTGATTTAGATTCCAACTTTGATTATGAAATAGTCGATGAGTTTCTGGACCACTACTCTATGATGGTTGACTATATGGAGAGTATGATTATAGACCTCTCCAAGCCCAATATGTATGAGATAAGCGTAAATGAACTTTTTCGCGTCTTTCACAACATCAAGTCTGCCTCGAGTTTTTTAAAGATCACACCCATAGCAAAGCTTGCAGCTTTTGTTGAAGATACGCTTGAGACCATAAGAACCCAGCATAAAAGCGTCAATGAAGAGACGATAAACTGGCTTTTGGAGATCAGCGATATGTTTGCTATCTGGAAAGATGATCTCAAACTTGACAATGAGCTGACACACATAAAATATTCTCTACTTAAATTACCAGATCTGGAGAGCAGTTGAAAAAATTAGTGGCATACATAACATCCGGTTATCCGGAAAAATCTTTTAGTATCGATCTGGCGCTGGCGCTGGCACAGAGTGGCGTTGATGCCATAGAACTTGGTGTTCCGTTTTCAGACCCCGTTGCTGACGGTCCGGCCATCGAAGATGCAAACCATAAAGCTCTTGGACTTGGATTTAAATTTAAGCACCTTTTAGAGATCTCAGAAGTCGTCGCTCCAAAGGTCGATACTCTCTGGATGGGCTACTTCAACAGCTTTTATCAACACGACTTAAACAACCTGATCCCGCTTGCAAAAAAAATAGGAGTAAACGGACTGATAATCCCTGACCTTCCTTATGAAGAAACACTTGCTTACAAAGAACTCTTTGACTCAAACAGCATCTCAAACATAAGTTTTGTAGCACCGACAGATACCGAGGAGAGAATAGAGAAGATAGTAAAAGAGTCTAAAAAGTTTATCTATATGGTAGCCTATGCGGGAATAACAGGTTCAGGCGTTTCCGAGGACCTTCAACCGATACTCTCATCAATCAAAAAATATACGCCAACACCCGTGTATGTAGGGTTTGGAGTAAATGAAAAGACAGCAAAAGAGAAAGTAAAGGGCGCTGATGGCGTCATAGTCGGAAGTGCTTTTGTAAATATACTTTTAAACGATGATCTGACTTACAAGCAAAAAACAGATAAGTGTTGCGAACTTGCACAAATTATAAAAAATGAGATAAACAGTTAGAAAGCTTGTGATTGTTTTTTTGGAGGGTGGATATTTTGCTAAGTAAAATGGTGCGCCCGACATGATTCGAACATGTGACCGCTGGTACCGCAAACCTTTGTACTATCGTTTCTTAAAATGTAAAACCACCTATTTTTAGGGGCTTATAGCATACTTACTTTACTATAACAATATCATTTAGGGTATAATAGTGTCAAAAGAAGTGGGATACAAAGTGGGACTTTGATTATTATCTCTAAATTTTCATATATAGGACTGCGATATGGCTTTACCGAATGAATTCATCAATGATATTAGCTCACTAAAAGGTCTTAAAGCAAATAAGGACTTCACACGCTTTAGATATCGCTTTAAAGTAGAGGGTAAAGAGTATACCACTACCATTGATTATTCTTCCAAAAAAGCCTGGACTCCTAAAGTTAGAAAAGACAACGCTCGCAAAGAAGCAGAACTGTTTAAAGAACGAAAAAAAGTTGAAACCTTACAACCGTTTAATCCCGATACCAAAGTAAGCTTTATTGCAAAAGAGTATTTTCATAAAAAATGTGCAGATACGCAATGGACAAATGATCGTAAAAGGTTATATGAGTTATATATTGAACCTTTCATAGGAAACAAACAAATTAGTAAAATCTCTGAATACCATATTGACTCTATTCGAAAAAATATGGAAACAACAAATCACCATCAATATAAAGAAGGTGGAAACAGTATCCGCTCAATAGAAAAAGTTTTGTTTCAAGTTCTTAAGCCTATTTTAGAATATGCTAAATCCAATGGTGCAATTCAAAAGTTACCACAGATGACAATTCCTAATCGACCAAAGAGAAGTCAACGCAAAAGAAAAGTGAAAAATGCAAGTGAAAAACTAGTCTTACTATATAATGCTATTAATACTAGATATCAAAATGATCCATTTTACAGAGCCTTGTTTTTATTTGCATTTCACGGTAGAAGATGGGGAGAGATAAAAACTCTTCACTGGGAGAGTGTAGATTTCCAAGCTGAAAAATACACCATAGAAGCTCAGTATAACAAGATCGGTGAAGATCAAGAATATTTTCTGCCTGCAGATATCCAGATAGCTTTTGAGGAAATATGTTTAGATAAAACAGGGCTCGTATTTAAAAGCCCAAAAACAAAACAAATTATGGATAGTCCGCGTAGACAACTTTCCAAACTAAAAGATGACACAGGCATTCAAGAGTTAACAATGCATTATTTCAGACATTTATTAGCTACAGCACTCAGTGAGTATGGTGCTGCCGCTCCTGTGATGAGTGCGGCACTTGGACATACACGCTCGGATACAGTTGACTTATATTACAGAAGTGCAAACCATTTAAAAGGTTCTCAAGACGCTATCACTCAATTAGAAAAAATTGTGTCTATACAGAATCTATGAGACTGTTGTATATTTTACTCCTCTACTCTGCAAAGTCTAATCTCCAAGAGCAGATCATCTCTTTTAAAGTACTCGTTTTTATAGATCTCCCAGTTGTTGTTTTTACTTACAAGCATCTTTTGGTTATTGGCAATGCCGGTTGAGCAAAGGAGCTTCTTTTGATTTGCAAACGCCTCTACTTTTTCATCCATATCAAATGAGTTTATATGGTTAATGCCTAGTTTTAACATGTACATAGAACCCGTAAACAATACTGAAACCAAAGCAATAACCGCTACGCTCTCTAAAATACTCTTCATATCTTTTGTCTCCTTTGTTAAAACAGCTTCATAAAAAGCTCTCTGATCTTGCTGTATCGCTCATACTTTACTATTACGACTACTACACCTATAAATATACCGATCCCTAGATAGAGAAGCAGCGGCGGCTCATTTGAAGGTGGAAAAAACTCTCTTATAAGTATCAGTGTATCTTGATTTAAAACCATTGCTATTCTCTTTCATTACACCTAGATATGGAAACTATCTTGTCTTCTTTGACAAACTTGTCTCCTATTTTTTTACTTTTTTAACTCACTTTTATCTTGAGCAAACTCATGTGAGAGAAACTTCTCTCTTTGGATGATGCAGTATTCTTTATATCTGCATATATATTTGCTTGACACTTCTCTCTTATGCACTCCCGAAACCCTATATGTTCCAAAGAGCCAGAAGAGAGAGCTTTTCTTTATTAGCTCTTTTGGGTGTTTGCAAAGAAGCTTTTCATAATCACTCCCCAAAGCGCTGTGTTCGTTGTAGAGTGTTTGTCTTCCCTCTATGGTATAGATGCCATTCTCATCCAAGGAGAGCGTTGCATCGAAAAAAACACTATGCATCTCTTTATGCCCTATATGGTAAAAACGCTCACCTGTAGGATTTACAAGTATCTCTCTGTTGTGCTCATCTATTAAGATGTTTACATTGCTGTAGAGTATTTTTGACATTGGCTCTCCTTGTTTCTTTAGTAGAGTATAATTGTAAGATATGGGAGTGCGGGCGTTGTTTCGCTCTTTTTATTTTTAAAGCTCAAACCTGCTAAGGGTGATGAGTTTTAGATTTTTATCGCACAGGTTCATCTTCATAGCTATGCGTTTTTTATTGGCGTCTTGCATGATCCAAGTAAGTTTTTTACGCTCTGAGAGTATCTTTTTGGCGATATCTACAAAGTCGCTGTCAGAGGAGATAAATATAAACTCTTCATACTCTTTGAGGATTCTGTAGACACTCTTTATCTTTGCATCACTATCGCTCTTATGTGCTACGAGCACTTCAAAACCGTTCTTTTGCATAGAGATAAGCTTGGAGTTTTTTATGGGGTTAGTAGTTATGATAAATGAACGTTCCGGTGCGAACTTGAGTGAGTTTTTTATTTTTAGAAGATGGCTGTAAGGTATATTCTCCAGATCCCAAAGCAGCACCGCCTTTTCTCTGTAGTTGCCACTTCCCCAAGTTACCTCTTTTATAACATCTTCATCAACGGCTTGAAAATAGTTCTCAAAACAAAAAAATGAAAACATCTGCCCGCTACCTCTTCTGCTCACAGTTTATTATTTCTAAAAGCAGATCCTCTTTTTTAAAATAGCTATCCTCATAAACACTCCATCCCTCTTTTATAGAGACAAGATAGTGCTCCTTCTTTTTAAACGCTCCGGTTTCACAGATAAAAGAGTTCTCGTCATAAAACGCTCTTCTTTTCTCTTTAACGGCACTGTTGTCATAGAGCGCAAAGAGATAGGAGAGTATGGTTACAAATACAAAGGAGCCCATAAAGATAAAGAGTATCGTCCATAGTGAAGGCTTTTGACCCCTTTTTAAAGCCGAGAAGTGCAGCAGCACCAGCGCAAAACCAAGGATGATTGAGAGTTTAAAGATTTCAAGAGCCACGCTATCGCCTTCTTCTGTTTTTATAAAAAGTATAAGAAATGCGTGTGAAAACGTGGTTGCGTTTTAGAGAGGGCAGAATATATTTAGATTAATTGAGGTTTTAAAAGAGAGTGCGGACTACTTTTTTACACTCTCTATCTTTTGGCAGATCTCAGTCATAACATACTCTAGCTTTTTTGCTTTTTCGTAGTAGTCCAGAAACGGTTCTACCCAGTTTGGGATTACTAAAGGTTTGCCTTCTCTCATCACTCCCCAATTGTTGATTGTTGAATAGGGAACTCTGCATAATTCGGAGAAATCTTGTTTTGAGATTTCAAGCTCTTTCAACCTTAGAATAAATTGCTCTTTTGTCATAAACATACCTTTTTATACTATATTTGGATAATTTTACCATATAAAATACTAATATAGCAATTTAGTTCTTGACATAATATGCATATTAGTATATAATTTACTTAATAAATACTAATATAGGATAAAAGGAGAATGGATGAGAAAAGCAAAACACTTAACAAAAGAGTACAGATATACAATCTTTGTACTCACAATAGAACTTTTGGTGAGTATTACTCAAGCACTGCCGCTTTTAAGTAACGCTGCATAATGAAAGGAGTTTTACTATGGCACAAAAATCATATGACAAAGCTCTTTTTAGACTTATCTCCATACTCACTATGCTCACTAAAGATGAAAGACCTACTATCTCATCTTTGGCAGAGGAGTTTAATGTTTCTAAAAGAACAATACAGACCGATATTTATCAAAGGCTCTGTGGCTGGGATATCACCAAAGATAAGCTTGGGAGGCTTGTTTTTAGGGATGGGTTTGATATTTTTAGCACTACTGCATAACTTTGTTCTTTAGTTTTTGCAGTTGCTATTGTAAAAATCTTCTTCATATAACTCCTTGTTGTTTACAATGGGCTATCTGCGTTTTCTAAAAATAGTCGGTTCATCAAAATCTGCACTTAAATCTATTTTATTCCCATTGCCCTCATTCATTCGCAATGACTCATTCCCTAAAATGGGCTCTTTTATCTTCATCATCTCTTCTACGCTCACTCCGCCATAAGCTGATAAAATCTGCTCAAGCGTTGTGCAAAACCCCTTAATATGTGCAAGTATTACTTCGCTTTTACCCTCGGCTTTGGATTTTTTATACTCTTTATAACCCTCTTCTAGGCTCTGTAGCATCTCTTGTGTTGGTATTTGCATCATTGGTTTATTCCTTTTTGGCGTTTTAATATCTCTGATCAATCATTCAGGTAAAATATACTCTCTTAACTCATTTTCTATCTTCTCTTTAAGCGACAACGGCTCAATTACTCTTATGTGCGGCAACCATTTTTTGATAAGCTCTTCAATCTCAAGCTCTTGTGTTACCCTAAAAGAAAGCACTAAATCTCCATCCGGTTTTTGTTCGACTATGCGTTGTGATGGAAGAGCGTTTTTGGCTTTAAAAAAACGAGCCTTCTCTTTTTTCACTTCTACGACGACATCTATCATATGCTTTTTATAACCACTTCTGTAGGTCGAAAATGGTGTTTGTATCTCTTTGATGAAATCTTCTATCTCGTAGTTTTTATGAAACTGCTTAGGAACCATCTGTACTTCGGCTATATTTGAGACTCGTAACTGAGTTAATTCATATTGGCTATCTACCACTTCGCATACAAGATAGAAGTTTTGGTTGATAAAGAGGATTTTATAGGGTTTGACATCCATAACTTCTGTTTTATCGTTTACGCCGTATTTGACCATAAGGTGCTGTTGATGATGTATTGCATTTTCCATCTCTTTGAAGAGTTGATAGTCACTCTTTTTGTTCTCATAGGGCTTGTCTATAAACATATAGCAATCTTTAGACTTTTTAAGCTGCGACTCTAGTAGTCTTTTGTCTGAATCACATAAATCTATGTTTGCAAAAAGATTGCTCTTTTGTGCAACATTGTAAACCTGCGCCATCATGGAGATGGTCTCAGGAGTCAAAAAGTTCTCAAACGCTTTTTTGGTGATGGCTTTATAGCATCCCTTATCACCACGAATCAGCTCAAATGATTCCGGAAAAATAAGCTTTATGACATCCAAATCTCTGCGAATAGTTTTATCTGAAACAGCATTGAGTATGTTTACTTCTTTTTTTGTATTTTTCTTTTTATCTTTGTAAGCCTCTTGATACCACAGATTAGTACTACCTTCTAGATCAGCTTCCTCTCTCAGTTTATCTATACAAACTTTTTTTCCATCGTTAAATCGTTTTAAAAGTTCCAAAACTCTTGCTGTTTGGTTTGTCATCTCTGTTTTTCCTCTCTTTTTTTTACTCATCGACAGTAGTAAATGTCCCATCGCTATGATAGTAAGTGTTGCCTACTTTGTTGGAGTATGAACCGTCACTGTTGTAGATGCTACTACCGACTTTGTTGCTGTAAGAACCATCACTGCGATGTACACTATTGCCGTTTATATTGCTGTAACTTCCGTCACTATGATAGACGCTGTTGCCACTTTTTGTGCTGTAGCTTCCATCGCTATGGTACATGCTATTTCCACTACGAGTACCATAACTGCCATCACTATTTCTATAGCCTCCAGCACTTACCGCTTCAACACCCACTACCGCCAAAAACACCACTAATACTAATCTCTTGTACATAAATCTCCTTTTTTAAAAGCTTTTTGCTTTTATGGGAGAATTGTAGTTTTAATTATAGACATATTTTGACTAAATGTAAATCATTTTATTTTGTCTATATTTTTCAAGATTATCTCTCTTGCCTCTTTTGCTAAAAGCACATAGTATTCATTCTGTGGCTCTATCAGCTTGATTTCTAAGTTGTATTGTGCTACGTCGAGTTGCTCAAGGCTGCTATAAAGCTTTTTTAAATCATCAAATGTGATAAATCTTGAGTAGAGAAGATTTTGTAGTATCGCTTCGTCTTTTGTGATGGCAACGGCAAGGTCAAATATATCTCTTGTTAAATTGTCCTCTTTGCGCCATTTCACTTTTTTTGCGATGATATCTTCAACGCTTTCATAGTAAAGATCATAGCTCAAATCTAAAATGCTGTTTTTTATGGGCGGTTTTATGATGGACTCATTTAGGATAAAATCCACTTTTATCTCATCTTTTGTTTTGAGTGCGACATGGTGGTTGAGTCCGTCAAATCTATATTCGCTCTTATTAAAGAGCGTGGTTTCATCGATATACCATTTGGGGTTTAAAAAATCAAAAAGCTGACTCTCTGTTATAAAAATATCTATATCAAAAGATTTTCTATGTCCAAAGTGAAACATAGAGAGTGCAGTTCCGCCGCCAAATACCCACCAGTTTTTTATACTAGAGTGCATCTCTATAGGTTTTAAAAGCTCAAAATAGACTCTGTTTAAAGTCTCCATCTGGATATCAAAGTTCTTCAAAAAGCCATTCATACTCTGCTATCGCCTTTGCATTAAATGTAGTAAGGTAAAACTCATAGAGCTTTTTAATGTTTGATTTTTTAATCTTATGCAGTTCACAATACTTGATAACATCTTCATAGCTTACTTCTTTAAAGAGTGTCGTGATGGCATAATGATATTTTGCTTCAGTCGATGCAAGAGAAAATATATGAAACAAATCATCCACACTATAGTGAAGCTCTTTGTCGCTTATAGAGTTGTTGATAGATGAGAGTATCCATTTTGCACTGTTTGCTTTTTTATCTTCCATGCTTATCTCTACATAAGGCTTAATAAAGGCGTACTCCTCTTTATCTAAACTCAAATCATACTCGACTTGTTTCATAAGGATAAATTCGGGCTTAAGTCCAAAAAACTTTGCAAACTTCTTTGCAGTGTGCAGTGTAAAGCCTCGCTTATGCTGGTAAAGCTCACTAATAGTTTTTTTTCCTATGGCTAGTGACTTACAAAGCATATCTTGCGTAATGTTGTTTGGCTCTATATATTTTTCTTTTATAAAATCAATCGGTGCTACCATTTATTTATCTCTTTATGATAATTTATAATACTTCTAATATTATCATAATATGATAAATTACAGGCTAAATATCTTTATATTTTTTTCTACTATAGATTTTCTTACTCTATTTTACTCTTTCAACGGGACTAAACGCCCAAGTGACTCTTGTTTTTGGTTTAAGGATTTTTATGGTTTGTTCTTTCATAGCATGCTCCGACTTTTTTTGAAATCATACTTTTTTATGTGGTCGCATTTTGGGCAACTATGAATCTTTGTTTTTGTGAAAATTGTGATGCTTTCCCTCTTTTTTTACATAAGGCAAATAATTAGGGGGTAATTTTATATTATTTATAACTTTCTCTAGCAAATAAAACCACTTAGTAATATTTTCAGAAGAAACAGGTTCGTAATTCTCATTCGCATGTAAATAATCGTTTCTTCTTTTTATTAACAGATAAAAATCATAAGTTTCACACGAACCTAACTTTGAAAGCAATTTATTCAATTTGTCCTCTAATTTTTTTGAGCCATATTCTTCTTTGTCCCAAAAGATGTTGTCATATTGTCTTTCTTTTAAAAAAATACTTAAAATACTTTCTAATGAACTTGCGATGGATAGCATTGCATAGGCAAATTTGTTTTCTGTATCACTATCCATAATATCAAAAATGTATTTTGATTCATTTTTTAATCTTAACCAATAAAATTCATAAAGCTCTTTTTGAAGCTCATATTGCTCAAAAATATCATCTGAAAGTATATTCAAAAGTCTTTTTTGAATAATATAAACTTCTTTAAGATATTTTCTCTCCAATCCTTTATCAACTAAACTCACAAATTTATTAATATTTTCTATAGTATCTATACTTTTATCTTCAGGATGTTCTTTTTTGACATAACCCAATATTTTTTTCTCATAAAGTTTTTCTAAAATAGTGCTTTTACTTGTAGCCGTAAGCATGATAACTTGAATGCCAGCGTTGATTTCGTGGATTTTTTGGAGGATTTTAACGCCAGAATAATTCTCTATATTATCATTTTCATGGTCTTGTTCTATTAATCGTAAATCAAGTATTACCACATCTGATTGTGCCACCTGTTCTTTTAGCTCTTTATAGTTTAGCTGTACAATTAAATTAAAATTTGATTTATCTTTAAAATCATATTCAAAAGCACTAAACTCTAAATATTCCTTAGTGAGGGTCTGGCTTAATATATCTTTCCATCCCTTATCCCACTCGTCATCTATAAGTAATACCTTGCCCTCTTTTGTTGACTTAATGATATCTTTTAGTTTATTATCTTGGTGTTTATGTAAAGCTTTTAGGTATTTAAAATAAAGTTGATTTTCTATTTCGTCTTTATTTTTATCTATCGCTTCACTTTTTGCACCCAAAAAATTAGCCCATCTATAGATGCTCCACTTATTTGCTATACCGTGGCTTCCTGAAGTGTCTCTTGGTGGAGAAACTTCTATCTTGGATAAAAACATATCGTAATTTGATACACCTTTTAGCTCAAGTGATTGATAATTTTGGATATCCTCTTTTGTGTTTTTGCAAAGGTAAATTCCCTCTGTAAAAAGTATATTTGCCTCATGGGTAAATCTATTTAGAGTGGCTTCATCAAAATCACTAATAATCACAATGGGTGCAAACCGTTTATCTCCAAGTTCACTTGATAATCTAATATGATAAGCAACTCTTAGCCCATAAAGTTCAAGGTAGTTTGAAGAGAGATTGTCTTTTATAAAAATGGTATCGAACTCTTTTGAACCCAACTCGTTTATGATAATTTTTGAGATATATGTATCGATATCATCAGTACTGTCAAATTCAATATCAGCATAAAATTCAATATCTATGACATTGTTATGATGGATTTTAATAGCATTTTTGCTTTTTTTAGAGGGTTCATTTTTTTTAAAATAGCTGAGCAAACTATCTCTAAATTTTTCTATTTCACTCTTAGAGGTTCGATTATTTTCAATTTCAAGATTATAAAAACAGTAATCTATTTTATCTAGCTTCTTTATATCTACAAAGTTAGCAAATTTTAAATAAACAACTTTATCATCAATTTTGTTTATTAGCTTATTTGTCTTTTCAAATACATTTGCAACAATGTTTTGTTGCCATTTTTCACCATAACAAAGCATCATAATATCTTCATTGTCAGCTTTTACAGCTTCTAAAAATAGCACTAAATTTTTACTATAAAAGATTTTTGAGTTAAGCTCTAGCAGTTCAAGTTCACTGTTATTATAGTAGTTTACAGATATACCCCCTGAGAAAAGAACTAGAATTTTT
Source organism: Sulfurimonas crateris (assembly GCF_005217605.1). Lineage (NCBI taxonomy): Bacteria > Pseudomonadati > Campylobacterota > Epsilonproteobacteria > Campylobacterales > Sulfurimonadaceae > Sulfurimonas > Sulfurimonas crateris. The sequence goes on from NZ_SZPX01000006.1 coordinate 166,750, forward strand.
TGATGTTTTTTACAGTAATCTTTGAGATTACCCAAGATTACCGTATTGTTTTCAACAGATTTATGGCAAATGACAATATCAAACTCCTGAAGATTAAAACTATCATTTATTATATTTTCAAGTAGATTATCCGCCTTTTCATTGATAAAGTTTTCTAAAATCTCTTCATATTCATCAAGATTGATATCGTTTTGTTCTAAAAAATTTCTTTGTCTTGAATATCTATCTTCTATAAGCGCAATTTTTTTCATAATTATCCCAATACATTATTTTTTTATTTTGTAATACACAGTCTATTACATTATTTATAAAACCTCAAAATATGGGTAAATCCTACTGGTTTGATTTCAAGTGGTTCTATATCTTTGACATTATTGCTATGTAAGAAGTTTACTCTAAAATTTTCACCCTCACAACTACTCTCTATACTCCAATCACAGAGATTCGTAAGTGCCTTTTTGATTTCTGAAATATCTCCTGCAATATTTGCTCTGTCATATAATCCTTTTGCCTTATAACTTGAACATGAATCGATTTGAGTTATTTTTATTTCTATGCTTCTATCATCAAGTTCCGTAGTTTTTACTTCTATATTTGGATACTCTTTTCGTGTGCTTATATCATTGAATATATTATTAAGAACATTTGAAAACTTCTCTACATCTGTATAAAATTGACGATTAAGCTGTGCAGCCGATAAATCAAGATTAAAAATTTCTCCTAAATTATCAACTTGGTTAGCAAATAGATTTTCTAAGTTTTTAAAGTTGTCTCTTACTTCTATCTCTTGTTTAAAAAGATTGATAATATCTTTAAATTTTGTTAGCTTAATCGTTTCAAAATCAACTTCATAAGAGATAGGTTTTGTAAGTACAAAATTATCAGGTTTATTCCCATTGTTGCACCACTCTTTTAGTCCATCTAAGCTTGACCAACCGATATTTATATGAGTTTTACTACACCAATTATAGTTTTCTTCTGGATTAGTTTCTAGTAAAAATGCATATATCTTTTTGTATAGATTTGGTGAAAGCTCTTCAAGCTCATTTTTCATACCATCAAACTGTTTTTTGACAGCACTCATATATCCATCAAAATCCCCATACTCTTTTTTAAGTTCACCAAAATCCCAAGCATGAGTGGTGTATTTGATAGGTTTGTCGATAGTGAAGTTTGAGAGGAGTTTTACTAGTTTTTGAGGGTTATTATTTTTGGTATCTTTTATAAGATTTTTTATTTCATCATTTCCTGCTAATTCATATGCAGTCATTTCTGATTTTGCATTGATATCGGCACCATTTTCAAGTAAAATTTTTACAAGTCTGTCCTGACCTTTAAGTGCATAGTGCATCAGGGGGGTCATTCCAATATTATTTTTAGCGTTTATATCTGCACCATTATCTACGAGAAGTTTTAATATTTTTTCTCCATTGCTTTCATTGAATTTCTCAATTTCCCATTTACCATCATTGTCTTCTTGATACGATTCTTTATGAAACCATTCATCTTTTAAGAGAGCGATAGCACTATTGCCTTGTTTATTTTTATGATTTACATCAGCACCATTTTCAATAAGAATTCTTACTAATTCAAAGCCATTCATTCTATTCATAGCTTCCATTAGTATGCTTGTTCCATCATAATTTGTATGATTTACATTTGCTCCTTTTTCAATCAATAGTTTTATAATGTCAAGATTCACATCGGCATAATGTTTATTTTCTAGTTTATTATCTTTAAAAGGCATACTAATTTTGGAATAATCTAATGAGCAAGCTACCATTAACGGACTATCAATATTCACATCAGCACCACTTTCTATTAAATACTCTATAATATTTAATACTTCACTACCTAAAATATCAAGATTTGATGCACACTTACCACTTGGCTCAACCGTACTGTTTTGACATACAACACTCAGCGGATTATCTTCAATATCAAATGGAATTTCTTCAAGAATAGAATCGCCCTCATTGATAAAGTTTACTTCTGCACCATTTTCTACCAAAAGCTTTATCATCTCAAAATTAAGATTTTCACAAGCTACAGCTAAATCTGATGTATTGAATTTATTTGCTCCTTTTTTTATCATGATATTTAAAAGCTTAGTATCATTATTGTTAATGACTTTTCTTAAAGTGCTAGACTTAAAAAATCCACCTTCTTGTTTTAATATTGAATCAAGACTATAAATAGATTCTTCAATATCTACACCATTTTCTATTAGCAATGTTATATTTTCACTATTGTAGTTTTCAAATGCGGTTCCAAATGATGAAATATATTTTTTATCTTCACTTTTAGGGGTTCGTTTGGTTTCAGACTCTTCAAGGTTAATACGCAATTTATCTTTCTTGGGGTCTAAACACAAATCATCATATATAATAAATTCTACTTTTTCATTCATATCAAAACCATTATTAATGAATACTTTAGTAACTTTTGCATCACCAAATAAAGTTGCTAGATGTGCTGGTAAAAAGCCTTTTTTTGTTGGAGATTTTTTATTGATATTGGTTTGAAGCAATAGTTTAAGAAATTCAATATTTATTTCTTTTTTTTGATTAAAAATTTCTGCTAGATATGTTACTAATTTAATTTCTGACATATCTATATTTTGGTCAATAATTTTTTTTAGTTCTAATATATTTTGTTCTTCTAAAATTTGCTCTATGTTTAAGTTTTCCATCTCTATTTCCCTCTTTATTGTTTGTATTTTATCTAAGTTTGACTTTGTTCTTTTATTTTGAGATTATAATAAACTTTATAGTCATATTGTGTCTATAAATAAATATTTTTCAACATCATATCAATATCATCAAATTTCTCTTTTGTATTGATTTTTGAGTCAGTTATAAATCTTTCTCGTGTATCAAGTTTTGAGATAAATACTTTGATATTGTATTTTGCTCTTGTAACTGCAACATATGTCAGTCTATATTTTTCTTCCATACTCATATATGGGTTATCCATCAAAGTAAAAACATCCACATAGGTAGTATCGCATGTGCTACCTTGTAGTTTGTGTATGGTTGAGGCATGGATATATTGAACATCGGCAAACATATCTCTTGTGCCATAAAATGTTTTCCATAATTTTGTATTATCAGGGTAATATGCCTTTTTTGCTTTTTGTGCTATTGTTTTTAACTTGTCGTTATAAGTGTCTAAACTGTCAGGATCAACCACTCTAAAGATCTGTTGTTCATGAGCATCCACGGCTCTGCATTCCCAGTACATAATATCTAAAGAGTCATGATGTTTTAAAGTTGCACTTTGAAGTTCTACAACTTGACCATTATGATAAAGTGTCGTATCGTTTGGGCTATAAGCCTCTTTAAATCTGAGCGTATCTCCCCTTAACAGAGTTGCAGGGTTGAAGGCTTTGTTTTGCTCCCAAAATTTAGCTCTTATGATTCTGTTAAAAGAGTCAACATTTTGATTTTTATGAGTTGCTATTATCTTATCTTCTTTGTACCATTTTTCATTTTTGTAAAAATCATTGATAAAATCTTCTTGATTATGAAAAAATTGTATTTGCTCATGGTTATATTTGGCAAAAAGTTGATTTAACGGTATAAATTTTTTACTCTCTATTCTCTCTCTTAGCTGGGTCGCTATTTTTAATACATAGCTATCTTTTGCTTGTCTTACTACCTCTTTTAGTTCAAATTGGTTTTTTAATTCATAAATCGTATTTTCATTGTCATTGACAGGCAATAATTGGTATGGGTCACCGATAAATATCACAAAGTTGACTCTACTAGTTTCCAAAGCTTCTATAATATACTCAAATAATTCACTGCCGATCATAGAGCTTTCATCTACCAAAAGAATTGATGTCGTATCTTTTTGCTTTTTTGTTTTGTCAATTTTAAATAACTCAATTCCTTTTTCAAAATCTTTAAATGGCTTTATCCCTAAAAAAGAGTGAATAGTTTTACATGTTGCGTTTATGTTGTATTTGTTGAGCATTTGTGATATTACACCTGTTGCTTTGTGCGTCGGAGATGTAATCACAAAATCAAACTCTTCTTCTTTTTTTGCTTTGAAATATTTTGCAAGTTGAGCTGTTAAAAATGTCTTACCGGTTCCAGCAGGTCCCCTTAGAGATATCATATAATCTTCTATATCATTACTTTTCAATACTGATTTCACTCTGTTTTCTACTGTAGTTGTGATTTTATTGAAGATTTCTAATTGATGGGCTGTTAATGTCATGATTCATACCCTTTGTTATATTAAAAGAATTATAATAATTTAAATAGACATATTTTGTCTATTTAAATATCTGGTATCTCAAATGGATCACTTTTATGTGAAAGCATGATACACCCCATCCCAAGATAATCTTTCTCATCCATCCAACTATCAGTATCAATATCTAATCCAAGAGTACTAATCTCATCATCAAATTCACTATATTTACTATGAACCAAATTTATAGTGTCTATATTTTTTAGCCGATGAAAGTTTTTTATAAACCATGGCAATAACCTATCATCAAAACTTATTTTTTCTAAGTTTTCTACATGTAGATACTCTAGAGAGTTTTCATCTATTAGGGTATTTTCAATATCTAGCTCTTTTAAAGTAGTGATATTTGCGATAGATGCTGGAAGTTTTTTGATAGGATTATTTGATATTGAAAGATGTTTCAACTTTGTCAAATTATCCATATCATCTGGTAAAGATTTTATTTTATTTCCATGCAAACAAAGAGTATCAAGTTCTTTTAGTTCATAAACACTTTTTGGGAACTCTTCTATTTCATTGTTACAAAGCACAAGGATATTACATTTTGAAATTCCTATTCCATCTGGAAGTGATTTGATTTTATTGTTTTTAAATTCAAGCAAGAAGCTGTTTTTTTTGATTTCAAAAAGCTCTTTTGGTATCTCTTCTAAATTACAATTTTCAAAACCCTCAATTACATTACATTGATGAATAAATCCCCCTATTCTTGAGAATTTAATGTGGTCTATTTTATATTTATCTGCCCATTGGATTAATCTTTGTACTTGTTCTATTTTATCTATATTCTTTTTTAAACAAATGGCTTGTAGATCTTCAGGCTCATCTTCATTTATTTTCATACTTACTTCATAGTTGTCTGTTTGAACATAGGTCAGAATATTTTTATTTGCATATTCAAAAGTATCACATAGCTCATCTGGGAGATGAAAAATATAAGTCGTTTCTATATTCATAACTATACCATTGAAATATGTAGCAACATAAAAACCATACTCATCTTCAATTTCAATATCAAAGTAAGCTTTTTTATCATCACTATTTTGCGATATTATCTCTTGTCGTTTTTTTGAAAAATCTAAAAGTTCAAAAATATCAAGATCAAGCTTTTTATCTACTTCGTCAGGAATAATAAATCCAATATCGTCTAAATGCATAGTTAGATTATCTAAAATTTTTAATGTTGTGCGATGACTAACATTAAAAATATCCAATATATTTAAAGCGATTTTAGTCTTCTTTGAATCATCCCCAAAAAAACTATCCTCTTTTGCATAAAACGGTAGATACTCATATATCTTTTTATTTACAGTAAAAGTAAAATCATCAGCTTTAATCTGACTTGTGATTTTTTCAAAGTTCTCTTTTGATTTATACATAGAAGCTATGATTCTAAACTCAATATCTCTTAAATGTATGATATCTATTTGCGATTCCTTTTGCCAACAGCTTGCATCTATCGTAATATTTTTTTCTTCCATATTTTATTTACCTTTTTTATTTTCTATCCAAGATGATAAAGTTGTAGCAGTTTTAGGCGATATCCCCTCAACTACATCTATATTATGCAATCTCAAACCTCTCTATTTGCAACTCCGCTAATATCTGTTCAACTTCATTGACTAACCTTTCATCAACATCTATAGATAAAATTTTAGGGTATTCATTTGATATGAATTTTAAGAAAGTCCAAAAAGCTAAGTTTTTATCGTTCGTATTTTGCTGGATTTGAACTATAACGTTTCCAAATTTAGATAAGACATCTTCTGAAAAGTGCCAATCACTGAATAAAATATCTAAATCCATATCTCCCGTTGATGCAATACCACATTTATCACATTCACACAATGCACCAAATTTGACATTTCCACAATTAAAACATAATGCTAATGACATACATATTCCCATTTAGTATATTTTTTTGTGTTCACTGTTTTTTCTCCTTTTAAGTTATAGTCAAAGTATATTGATTAAAATAGACATATTTTGACTATTTTAAATTAAATTGGAGGTATTTTTATATTTTTTTGCGAGACATACTCATCAAACCAAGCCTTTATGATGTTTGTATCTTCTCTTGAGAGCTTTTGGTTCTGTTTTGAACTGGCTTGAACTATTTGGTTGTTTTTAACCTCGACTGCCATGTGTAAAACACCATCTTTGAAAAACCCATACACCGTGGTGCGTTTGTTTTTTATGAGTTCTCCATATCCTGAGAGGCAGTTTTGAAGAGCTACTGACCACTCGTAGAGTTCAAGTCCATTTTGTGGGAGTTGCACGCTGTATGGCTCTTTTATGACACACCCTCTTTTTTGTGCTACACTATATTCAAAGCTCACTTCAAACAGTTTTTCATGCACTAACCTTCTATGTATATATGTAATCACATCATGAAACTCCAAACACCTCGGCTTTACTTTTTCGATTTTTTGTATCATTTCATCATCAAATTGACTAAACATCTCTAATGTATCAAAAAATAGATATGCAGCTTTGCAGCTAAAATCATTCATAAGCATCTCTATTTGCTTTTGCGTATAAGTTTGCGATAGATAAGCAAAAAGCTCTTCAATACCCTCATAAGAGCGATTTTCAATCCATTCATCTTCAAATTTGAGTGTCACCATCCTTGTTGCAATATTGACATCAGATATATATTTGCACACGGAGAAAATATAATAAAAATTGTATTTTTTAATTGTACTAATCTGCTCTTTATAGTCTTGAAACACCGCTTTTTGAAGTGACTTCTCTTTTCTGTAGCTTAAAACATATTCAAGTCCTTGCTTGATAGTAAGCGGTTTGTTATCAGGAAGCAAAAGCACCTCTTGCCACGCTATAAAACCATACTCTTTAAGATGTGGATATGCAAGAAAAAATGAGATATCTTTGATGGAGGTGCAATCGTATTTTACAAGTGCCAAATCATCGCATAAAGGGTGCTTTATTAAGAGTTGTAACATCTGCTTTTTAAAAAAAGCGAGTAAGGGGTGTCTGTTTATTACTTCACTTTGAGATGGATCCTTACCATAAAAATAATGATCATCAATTAAAAAGTCCAAATCAAACTCAACCATAGGTTTTTCATTGCTTCGACCGTTTTTATCCACAAATAAAGAGTAAATAGTTTTATCGTAATATTCAACTTTTTCACTTGAGAGATCTATGAAGTTTGGAATCTGAAGGTTGAGCAAAAAAAGCAAATTGTTTTCATCTGTGCTGTGCTCTATCTCTATTTTTAGATTTTCTTGCAGCAGATCATAAAAAGGAATCTTCTCTATAGGGACATACCACGCATGATTGGAAATATAATAGAGTGCATCATAAAAAACATCATTGCCACATTCACTGCATTGGTATTGTTCTAGTTCCTTTTTTGCTTGCTTGATGATTCTCTTTTGCAAACCGCATGAGCAGATATAGAGCTCTATCTCGTAAGGTAACTTCTCATTATTGCAAGAAAAGAGATTGCGAGTGGTGTTGATATCAATGGTAGTTTTCCACGGTATGGCGGTTTTCATCTGCATATGTTGTATCGCTTTTTTTCTAATTTATCGACTAAGTTTTGATATTTTAATAAATATTTTCAAATTTCACTTTTCATACTGTATCAAACTATATAGTCATATTATGTCTAAATATATTTATTGTCAGAATGGTGGTTCTTCAAATTCATCATCAAAAGGGTTATACTCCGGTGTTTGTTCTTTAGATTTTTGTTCTGTGTTTGCTATCGCCAAGCCGCCTTGAGTAAAACGCATCTCTATATCTTTTGTTAGGTGTCCTACCATGATTACTTTGTTGTACATTTTTTTCCTTTTTTTGTTTTTTCTTTGTCATTTTAGTGAAAATGATAGTCAGATTATGTCTATGATTTATTTTTAATTTTATGCGCGCTTAGTTTACAAAAGTATCTTGCAGCCATTTTCTGCAAGCTCTTGAAGCCACTTTTGTTGTAACTCGCTCAATTGTAAATTCGGGTTTTCGCATAGACTCAGCCATCTAAGATTTTTTAATTCTATTATATTTTGCGGTAGCTCAAAGAGCTTATTACCAGATAAATACAAACTTTCTAACATTTGCAATTCGCCCATGTTTAGTGGCAAGTAGCGAAGTTGATTATCTGAGAGTATGAGAGTTTTTAAATTATGTAACTTTGTGATTGACTCAGGTATCTCTCGCAACTTATTTTCACTTATATCAAGCTCTTCAAGATTGACAAATAAAAAAATCTTTTCATCCAAGCTCTGCAAATTTGAGTTTGAGAAATTACATCTATTACTAGTGATAAACTCTAAAAGTTTATGATTGTACAATTCGTGAATCGACATTATACTTCTCCTCTATTTTTGAGGAAATTATAAAAGATTCCATGGTCACATTTTGGCTACTTTAAAAGTTTTTTATCTGTAAGTTCATTTAAAAAACTCACCAGTGCAATAACCATCAAATGTGCATCAAGTTTCTGTTTGCCGGTATCTCTATCTTCTTCATGGACGCCTCGGTTGCCTATGGTTCTAATCGTCTGCACATAGTTTGTAATCGTTTTGTCAAATACTTTTTTCTCATACGAGAGATAGCGGATTTTATCGTTAAAAGAGATAGTTCTTTCGTTTTTTTCATATTGGCTATAAATCTTAGAGGTGATAACCTCGGCAACTTTTCGTATTTTAAAGATTGCGTATTCAGGATCTGAGTTTATAGAGTCTTCTAAGATTTTCATATTCAGTATCGGTACAACATAGTTCGAATAATTGTTTAACGCATCCAATATATCGAGCTGATAACTTTTTTGAACTATTTGTATCTCGTCTCTTTTTTCTTGAACCACCTCTTCGGATATCTGTTTTACTTCAAAGATTTTTTCATATCTTGTTGTACCGTTGATGTCGGTATCTCTTGAAGCTATAAGCTCTGTATCGAAATTTTCATCGAAATAATTGAAAAATAGATCAAGCCTATTGTTAAGTTTATCGTTTCTGTTTGGACTTACACACACGAAAATAGAAGCAGTATTGCTACCTTGAGAGACTTTTTTGAAAAAGTTAGTATCAAGCGAAAAGTTTTCAACATCAAGTATATTTGAAAAAAGATGCAAAGTTTCTAAACCGTTGCTGCAATCTAACATGTCAGCGTCCAAGCAATCAAAATCACTGTTTATAGCACAGATGTTATACTCTTTTTGTTTAAGTACATCAACATGGAGCAAAGCTCTGCTAAGTGCGAGAGAAGATGGCTCTATGAGAGTGATGTTTTCTATGTTTAGCTCTATATTTCGCTCTTTAGCATAGTTTAAAAGTACAATGGTCGCCATACCTTGACCGCATGCCCAATCGACTATATTAAATTTTTCATATCGGAGTTTGTCTATGATGGCATCATACGCACTGTAAAGTTTTGCTTTATGCTTACTGCCAAAAGAGGCGAGATATTTGTAGAGTAAGACTTCATCATCTATGATAGCTTCACCCCTTATAAGTCTGTCATAGAGTTCCTGCTTATCGCCAATACTTTGGATATATTTATATGCGATACTTTTTATCTCATCAAAAGTTGGATTAACGAGACTATAGAGTTTTTGCGAGTATGGGCTATTTTCTTTAGAGACGGTTGATGGTTCAAGTATACAAAGAAGCTTTTTGTGACTGATGGAGTTTAGTATATTTGTTGTAAGAAGATAGCTATCCTCTGGATTTGTCTTGATGATTTGCTCATAAAAGTTTTTTAGCAATACATCTTGGAGAAACCCGTGCTCTGCTTTTTTCTCTAAAAGCATTTTTACAAAAAAACTAAACAACTCTTCATTGCCGACTCTTTGAAACTGAGCTATCGCTAATTGGCAAAAGTACAAAAATGTTTTGATAGCTTTAGTATTGTACTCATCGACTTTTACAGAATTATCCAGTAAACCCAAAATTGCATCATATCTACTGAAGTAATCTTTTGAAATATCATTTACTCTGAGGTAGAGCTTTGCTGCTTCAAGCCTTAGTTTTGTTGCACCATTTGGCAGATAATCAGCTATGATAGTTATAGCACCTATGAGTGAAGTTTGTAAAAACTTTTCAGCAAGGAGTATTAAAAAAGCATTAATAGTTTTGCTGTTATGGTTTTGTATAAGATTGTTATCCAATAAATTATAAAGCATATCTTCTATATCAAACTTTATTTTTTGAATCTCATCATCTGAAATATTTAGTAAGTACTCTTCAAGCTCCAGAAAACATGACTCAAGATAAGCACTAAAATCATCTTGTGTTTGTAAGCTTGCAATATCTTTTGAAAATTTATTAAAATCAAATATCATTTTTTCCTACTTCAAAAAAACTTTTTGTCTCTTTATTTTGAATTTTTCTATCGTGATATATTCCGTATCAAAATATGTCTCTCTTTTAACACCATAGTTTTTATTTTGAGTTATTTTAACAGACTTTGGTTGATTAGGGTATGGAAGATATTCATACTCGTACCCTTTTATTTTGTCTTTAAAACAATAGTCATAAATAGTTTCGATAGTGATATAATCAAGCTTACTCTCAAGTGTAAACTTCATATTAAGCTTGTCTTTTTTAAAAAGTTTTTTGAAATACTTATCTTTTATCTCTACTTTCTCTTCTGATCTTAAAATTGTATATCCAAAATATATACCCAAAATAGCAAGTGATATTTCAGCCACTTCATAAGGTATCAAGCTTTTTATATCTATTTTGAAATTGTCTTTTTTGTTGGAGTCTTTTTGCCTAAAATAGTACACTAGCCCTATAAGATAATGCTCTATATCATTTTTTTCAAGTAAACTTTTGAGTGCTTTTCTTGTGCCTGTAGGGCTTATCATCTCTAAGAAGATACTCTTAAGTTCACTATCTTCAATCTTTTGCGACTCTTTGATGATAAACTCTTTATCTATTTGAGCAGTTGAATATAATAGCTTTTTAAACTCTTCGTTTTGTTTGAGTATATTTAACTCTTCAAATATTTTATCATCTAATGGTTTTTCAAGAAGTTTTGAAAGTGTACTAAAATAGCGTTCTGAGTAGTTGGCTATTTTGCTAACATCATCACAGTAGTAAACTTCACTGTTTTTCATAAAGGCAAACATCCCCATTCTTTTATCAAAAACTCTTATTTGCTCTTCAAAATTATCTATAGCGATATCATCTTGTAGTGGCTTATATTCTCTTTGTTCAAATATAGGCTTTTTATTTTTAAGATACACAGAAAAAAGATTTTTAGGTAAAAAGCCATTTTCTCCATTTTGGATTTGTACATCTATGTGTTTTATAATCTGTTGATTTTGCACATATACTTTTTTGATACGAGTTATAGGAAGAGGAAAATCAAAATAATAAATGCCATCCACTTCTTGAAGTCTCTTTTTCTCTTCATCGGTAAAAATAAGTTCTAAAAGTATTTGATACTCATCTAGCTCTTTTATATATCCATCAGATACAACTAAAAAGTTTGGATTTTTTGATTGGGTATCTATCTCTTTGTTTTCATCAAGATACTTATCTGGTACTATTAGTCCTCGTTGGATATAGTCTTGTAGTTTGATTCTATTTATTTGAAGTAGATACATTTTAACCTCTATTATCAACGAGTTCATAACTATCTTCTTTAAAATGAGTCATTATTTGAGGTATATCGTTTATAGCTAAAAAATAGACTTGATTTTTTGCCCTTGTCGCTCCCACATAATACTCTTCAGCTCTATTCATAGCACCATCAGGAAAATATGGGATGATAACTATGTCAAACTCTATCCCTTTTGCAGATTTAAAAGTAGTGATGATGATATTATTTAGCTCACTCGGTATGACGTCCTGATTTCTATATTTGCTCACTTCATACTCATCTGAAAGATTTTTAGCAAACTCATCTACATGTAACCTTTGTTCAAAAAGTATCCCAATATTATCCGTTGGGTTTTCATCGATGATATCTCTTAGAGATTGATATACTCCATCAAGATTTTTTTCCAGATAAATATATGGCTTATCAGCACCAGAGTTTTTTCTTTTGAGTCTTTCAAGTAAGTTTTCATCATTGGCTCTTGCATTATTTGGCACAAACTGTATAGCAAAGCTGTATATCTCATAAGCACTTCTAAATATATCATCAAGCTCAAACTTCTTTAAACCTGCAAATAGTTTTAAAATCTCATTTTCATTGGTAGCTTCTTCATTATTGTTTATCTGTTGGGCATCATCGGCGCTAATTGACAGGCTTGGTGTGAGTTCTTTGAGTATTTTGTAAGTATTTAGCGACAAGTCTTGCCCCTCATCCACAAGTATCTCATCGTATGTTATCCCTTGGGCTTTAAGATGCTGTACTGTAGATATTATGTTTTCATCTTTTGTCATGATATCAAAGTATCTTCTCTGCCCATTACCTTGAGCATTCCACATCCAATTGTGAATATTATCGACCGGCATTTTAGGGTTGTTTTCAAGTTTCTCTTCTATAGTTTTTCTAAGAAGTTTTCCATAAGTAAAAATTATTCCTTTTTTGCCTTTGCTTGAAGCATATTGAAGTCGTTTGATAGATACTACAGTTTTTCCAGTACCAGGAACTCCACTTAAAAATATCGGCTCTCGTAAATCTATCGCTTGTCTTTGTATTCGTGTCAAGTTACCATCTGTTGGTAACCAAAATTGAAATCTTGGCATTTTTTATTTTCTCCTATCAAATAAATCATCATCATAAATCACATCACAATAGTTTTGATTTAGTAATTTAATCCAATTTTTTTGCTCTTTTGATAAAACTAATTTTAGGTTATTTTTCAAAGATAATGATTTTAAGTTTGTTAAATACTCCACCTCTTCTGGTAATGATATTAAATTTCTATTATTTTCAAAATGAAACACCTTTAGTCTTTTAGGATTTTTAAAGAGATCTGGTAAAGTGCTTAAACCTATATTTTTTATATGTACTTCTTCTAAATTTTCCAAGTTTTGTATGTTTTTTATTACACCATAATCATTTTTTGTGATTTCAGCTCTACTAAATGAGTTATTCGTTAGATTTATTTTTTTTATATTTCTTAATTTAAAAACATCCTCAGTTAATAATATACACTTATAACTCAAGTCTAAATTTTCAGTTTGCAATAATAAATTTCTTTTTCTGTGTATGCCATAGTGTGTCTTATGCAATTTTTTATTATGTTCTAATATTTTTTTGATTATTTTAGATGGAAATTCTAATTCAAAATGGTATGGATTTTTATTTAAATCAATTGATAAAAAAGGCAAATTAATTATAAATGTTACTGCATTTATGATATTTGTTATATTATCGGAAATAGCAGCTTCAATTCTCATCTGAATCATTAACTCATTCTTTGCACTTTCATTTTTTAAGTCACTGTTTATTTTTAATAATATCATTTTATTTATATTCTCGATAACATTATCCATATTAAAATTTATAAGTGCATCAGGAATATTTTTTTCATCCGCCCATTTTAAAAGTCTTTCAATCCATTCATTATCTTTTTTCTCAAGTATTCTATTGGTTATATTTAATAAACTTTTTGACTTACTCAAAGCCACTTTGGCATTCTGATTCGTACTAACTAAACTTTTATCCATCACAAAAATATCCCAAAAGGTATAGCTACCAAATCATCACTAAACTCAACCACCATCTCTCCATTATAAAACACTATACCCAAGCATCTCTTTTCATCATATCTATTTTGTAGGTCTATAATATGCTTGAAGTCCTCTTTTTTTACGCTACTACTTTGTTTTACTTCGATAGCCAATATCTCATTGTTAACCTCTATGATGAAGTCTATCTCTTTTTTATCATTGGTTCTATAGTGAAACATTTGTGCCGATTTTTGTAAATATGAGAGATGTTTTTGAAGTTCACAAAATATATATGTCTCGTAAATTTGTCCGCTATATGTTGAACTTAGAAGTTTTTCTTTTGAATTAATACGAAGCAAACTACAAAGTACCCCAGTATCGTTGAAAAAAACTTTTGGAGACTTTACAAACTGTTTGCCGATATTTACAAAATATGGTTTTAGAAGTGTCGCTTGATAGATACGACTTATGATAGAAAGATAGTTATCTGTAGTGATATCTTTTGTCCCTATATCATTACTTAGGCTTGATTTATTAAGTATCGTTCCACTTCTTGAAGCTAGTACATTTACAAACTTTATAAAACTATCTATATCTCTTATATCAGCTAAATCTCTCGCATCTCTTTCTATATATGTGGCGATATAAGAGGTAAACCATAAATCTTTTGACAATCCCCCAAGCTCTAAAATCTCAGGATACCCACCATCTAAAATATGCTCACATACTTCATCGGTATAATCTTTTTTGGCTAGTTTAAAATCTCTTTTAAGTAATTTTTCTATGACATTTTCATCTGATTTATCATTTTTCTCTTTTGAGCTAAGTGGATGAAGTCGTAATTCACATAGTCTTCCAGCTAAAGTATCTTTGCTCTCTTTATGATCTAATACATTTGAACTGCCTGTAAGTAAAAAATCTCCATTTACTCTTTTTGAGTCTATATGCATTTTTATATATTCTAATAGTGTAGGTACCTTTTGTATCTCATCAAGACATATAGGAAAGTCTAGGTTTTTTAAAAAACCTTTTGGATTTTCCTTTGCATAAAGTCGAAGCTCCCCATCATCAAAGGTAAGATAGTTTTGAAAATTATCAAGTGCAAGAGTTGATTTACCCACTTGTCTAGCACCGTTTAGAAGCACTACAGGAAAAGTATCAAGGGCGATTTTGAGTATAGATTCTAATGTTCTTTTTTTCATTTTATCTCTTTGATAGTATAATTTTTACCATTATACTATATAAAATTATAATTTATATACTTGGCTTTTTGCTAAAATGGTATCGCATCACTATCTATATCTATTGTAGGAGTATTGTATATTGTTTCAGATACTGTAAATACCCTCTCATATTTGTCAAACATACCAATATTGCCATTAAGTATAGACAAATCTTGTACATTCATAAAAATTTTAAAGTTTTCATACACTTCATCTACAAACTCTCTGTTTTCATTTGATACACACAAGACAAAATCTTTATCAAATATATCAAAATCTATCTCTAAAAAGTCTATAGGCATATTGTCATTTGCAAAAAGATGCAAAATAGTGTTATTTTTATTAGATTTTATTGTATCTGAAATATTATTATCATCACTTTTTATAGGAGTAAATTTTATACTCTCTTGTGCTAATGCTTCTACTTGTGCCATGGCACGGCTGAGTGATTTTGTGTCATCATCTATGAGGATTACATCAGATACTTTTATATCTAGTTGTTTTTCTTTGATATAGTCAAGTACTAGCATAGAGGCTATTCCTTGAGAACATCCCCAATCACACAATGTGATGGTTTCACCATTAAGATATTCTATAAATACTTCAAGGGAGCTATAGATAAGTGCTTTATACATCTTCCCGGTTTTACCTAACTGCTTTTGCATCTCATCGGCTTCATTTGCTTTTGAAAGATTTTCGCAATATTTTCTTATCCTTTCAAATTTGATGTTTTCAATAGAGTGGATATGTTTTGCGTATGGGCTATTCTCTTTAGTAATGGTTGCTGATTTTTCTTGTTCTTTTTGATTTTTCTTTTTAACAATCGTTACACCTGTTTTTTTAGATATTTTCTTTTCTTGTGTAGTTTCTATATCTTTCCTACTCAATAAATCTTTATCCATTTCAAAATCACAACCATTTTCTTTAAGTTTTTTTATCCATTGTATTTGTTCATTAGTTAGAATCAACGATTTATTATCACGAAGTTGTAGTTTTTTTAGTTTAAGCTGTGTTATATTTTTTGGTAATTTTATCAGGTTGTTATTTGATAAAGTCAATACCTCTAAAGAACTCATTGAGCTTATCTCTTCAGGTAATTCTACTAAATTATTTTTCCAAAGTTTTAGCTCTGCCAAATTAGATAAACTAGTAATTTCTTTTGGAATATGAGTAAGATTCTTATCGTTCAATCTAAGCCTTTTTATGTTTTCTAATTGATTTTTATGTTCTAGAATCTCATCTATATTGTTCTGTATTGCCCATTGAATCAATACATTATC
This sequence comes from Sulfurimonas crateris, assembly GCF_005217605.1. Lineage (NCBI taxonomy): Bacteria > Pseudomonadati > Campylobacterota > Epsilonproteobacteria > Campylobacterales > Sulfurimonadaceae > Sulfurimonas > Sulfurimonas crateris. The sequence continues at coordinate 183,109 of NZ_SZPX01000006.1, forward strand.
TTCTATTTTCTCTTTCTCCTCCAAAACCTCTCTAGCTTCCTCTTCTAGCCTCTCTTTCTCTGCTTCCAATCCACCTCTTAACTCTTCAAAATACTCATCCCAATCATCAAGCTCTGCTATAGTTTGGTAGGTCTCATCCTCTTTTATCTCTTCTATTTCATATTTTATAGCTTCGATGTTTTTAAGGTACTCTTTAATTTTTGCTTTTAGGAGTTCTTTATCTTCTATGGTCTCACTCGATACTTCAAAGCTTGTGCCGTTTTGGAGTGAGTGGAGTATCTCTTTTACTTTTGATATATTTTTTTTGCTATAGGCATCATTGAGTTTTTGCATAAGCTCATGAGCTTTTTCTTTAAGCTCATCTGGTACTATATCTGGGTGGCATAGTCTTGCTGCTTGTTTGTAGAGTGATTTTAGCTCTTTTTTCTCTTCTTCATTGAGGGTTAGGGAGTTTTCAATAGACTCTTTTATATGCTCATACTCACTCTCAAACTCTTCATAATGGCTCTTAACCTCTTCATACTCTTGCTCTAAAGTCTCATCTTCTATAAACTCTTTTGCAAGTTCAAGCTCCTCTTTTTGAAGCTCCAGTTCATCTTCTAGCTTTTTAAGCTCTTCCTTGAGTTCGTTGTAAGCTTTGGTAAGTTCTTCATAGTTTTCATCATCTTCATCTATAGTTTCAAGTGCATCTTCTAGTTCTGCTATGGTAGATTTTAGCTCATCTATGGTCTCTTTTGACTCTTGAAAAGTTTGGATATCTTCTTGGTATTTTACTTTTTGTTTTTGCTTTTTGATGGTTTTTTTATAGAGGATCTCTTTTTTGAGCTTGAGTATCTCTTTGACAAGCTCCCCTAAGTGAAGATTGTACTCACGGTTGAACTCTTCTATATCGTTTAGGTATTCTGTCTTTTGTTCTACTAACTCTTGGAGTTTGGATTCTAAGCTTTTTAGCTCTTTTTTTAGGTTTTCTAGTTCTATATCTTTTTGAATTATTGGCTTTTTTGCTAGTTTTATTTTATTTTCTTTAATTAGCGAGTTAAGTTTTGACTTAATTGCATGAAAATATTCTAGATTTCCATTTTTATAGTGCATTAAAAATTCATTTTCTAAAATATTATTTAGTTCCTCATTATTGTTTTTTAAAAATTCAATCTTATTTTTTAAAGCATCCCATGTTAACAGTTTTTCAGAATTTATAGTTTCTTTTGATGAAGTTGATTCAGAACTATAATCTATTGTTTGATGTAATTTTTCTGAAATCTTCATGTATTCTATTTTTGGATTTAACTCATCATCTAGTAAATCAAGCAGTTCTAAAACAATTGGATTAAACTCATCTAAAATATATTGACGAAAAGTATTTAACTCTATAACTAAATTATTCATTTGCTCGATTTTTTGAGTTTTTTCATCTTCTAGTCTATCAAACTCATCTTTTGCTTGTTTGTATTCTGGATGCCTTTTGAATAATTTGTCTTTATATACACTGGCGATTAATGGATTGTTGTATTCATTTATATCATCAACCTTGGTATCAATACTTACTGTTTTTACTGCGTCTTTTGCAGTAGATAGAAAAAAAGATGCTTTTTCAAGAAAGGACTTTTCTTTATAAGACTCTCTAATAAAACTTGAGTTTATTTGTCTTAAAGAGTTAGACTCTCGACTAGGGAATATACTTTCTTTTTTTTTCGTTATAGTATTGTCGCTACACTCAGTATAATGATTAACAATTTTATTAAGAAATGTAAAATATTCCAATGTAATACCAATTGCCGGTGTGTTTATAATATGGAGAGGACTAAGTATCTTGTGTCTAATATATTGAATGTTATTATTGGTTGTTATAATCATATTAATCCTTAAAAATATTTTTTTGTGCTATTTGCTTTACGAAATTTTTATTATTTCTTTAGTTCATTTCCATTTCTTTTATTCAGGGTGTTTTTATTTTTCTTCTCATCATGTATAAAAAATATTAGTACAAGAAAGGCAATAAATCCCGTATGTGGCAATACTGCTATCAAGCACACTGGGTTAAAACATCCACCAAATAAAACTACTTGATTTAAAAATAAAATAATTCCCCAAATAATAAAAAATGATTCTAAATTTTCTTTAATTTTTTGCATTGTTTTTCCTAAAATGGGATTTCATCATCGTCGATGTCTATTTCTGGCATATCTGTATGTGGTGAATTTTTAGCATACGGATTTGCACCACCTATATAATCACTAAGCAATATCTCTTTTTTCTTTGCTTTATAGATAGGATGATTTTGTGGTACAGCTTCAAGCGTATCTTTACTATCATCTACAAAAGAGAAATATTGATAAGCCCCATTAGAGCAGTTATAGTATCCATCTGGTGTCCAAGAGAGCCACTCCCCATCTTCATATGCCGCGTAAGAGCAAAGTAGTTTACCACTGTTTATCTCCCAAAGTTTTATGGTACCATCATAGCTACCGCTTACTATATATTTCCCATCGGGAGTTATAGCTATAGAACTTACGCCAGACTTATGCCCCTCAAATGTTCGTACATCTTTGCCACTGTTTATATTCCATAGCTTGATGGTTTTATCCGCACTTCCACTGATTATATATTTCCCATCGGGAGTTATAGCTATAGAACTTACACTACGACTATGCCCCTCAAATGTTCGTACATCTTCGCCACTGTTTATATTCCACAGCTTAATGGTTTTATCCCAGCTTCCACTTACAATATATTTTCCATCGGGAGTTATTGCCATAGAGCTTACACTACGACTATGCCCAAAAAATGATCGTGCCAGCTTGCCATTGTTTATATCCCACATCCTGATGATTCCATCTGCAACATCATGATATTGATCTGCATAATCATGATAATCAACATCATCTTCTTCTCTATTAAAATAATCATCACTACTTAAAATATAATTTCCATCAGTGGTGATAGCTATAGAACTTACGCCAGACTTATGCGCATTAAATGTTAGTAGCTCTTCGCCACTGTTTATATCCCACAGCTTAATAATTCCATTTGTCAAAGGAACTCCATTGCCACTTGCGATATATTTCCCATTAGGGGCAATAGCTAAAGAGTTTACACTATCACTATGCCCATCAAATGTTCGTAACTCCTTGCCACTACTAATATCCCATAGTTTGATGGTACTACCCCAACCCCCACTTGCTAAATATTTTCCATTAGGTGTTGTGGCTATAGAAAATATTTGACTACCATGTCCCTTAAATGTTCTCAATTCCATACCACTGCTTATCTCACATAGCTTGATGGTACCGTGCAAGCTTGCTCTTACTATATATTTTCCATCATGTGTTATAGTTATACAGCTTACAGAATTACTATAGCCAAGATTTAGAGAAAATCTAAAATTTTCAAAGCTCTCAATTAGCTCTTTACTTGAACGATTTGCTAGTAAACCATTTGTAATATTAAGTAAACTTTTTGACTTGATTAGTGCTAGTTTTGCATTTTGGTTTGTGGTTGTTAGGTTGTTTTTCATTTTATCCATTTCCTTTTTTGTCTAATTCAAGCAATACTCGCCAATCTATACAATTTACCATATTATCAAAAATTTCTCTATCTATATATCTTTTATGTACAGCTGGCAAAGTTGAACAGTAATCAACCATTTCAGTAATTTTCTCAGCAATTTTCCGATTGTCGTACGAAGACTTAATAGTTATTTTGCATAGAGTATCATCTACAGGGATAAATTGTTTAGTTCGTGTTTTTGTTATCCTTTTTTTATTAATTTGATAATAAAAACAGTTAATATAGATGAAATAATCTACATCTTTATAAAATCTTAAATACCCTATTATTTCATTATATTTCCAATCACCACCGAAATCTTTAAACAAATTTTGATTTAAACTTTCTTCATATAGAGGGTCATTGTGAGGTATTTTTCTTTTTTGATAATGTTCATTTAAACTTTTATAATACTCATCTTCTGATACTCTATAAATTGGTAATTCAAATAATGTTTTCCCATCTTTTGTTAAGCCCATTACAGTTCCTTTTGAAAATCAACATCATTTATATATTCAAAAAAATCTGTTAAAGCATCTTCTAAATATTTAAAAACCAACATTGAATTTTTATATTTTTCTATAAATTTATCCACATCAATAAGTGCAACTGTGCCACTATATTCACTCTCTAAAAAACTATATTTTTGCTCTATTTCAATAGGCTTTTTATTTCCGTATCTAAATAATGTAGATTCCTCATCATATTCATCAAAAAAATCAATCAGCTCTTTGAGTTCTTTATAATATTTATCTGTATTATTTGTAATATCTTTTAGTGTTTCTCCTTGATTTTTCAAATCATATTTCTTAGCAATGGTTTGCCAATGCTGATTAAAACAATTATACAATCTGGATAGCTTGTGTCCATGTAGTTTTTCTTCTGTACACATTGAATTTGAATCAGATTTTTCACATAAATACAAGATTGTGCTTTTTAATCCAATTTCAATGGAATGTCTAATGAGATAAATAAAAGGTGCAGATATTTTATCACTTGTTGTGTTTTTATATAAAATATCAGCGGCATTAACATATTCAATCAATATGTGATACAACTCTCTTTTATTTAAAAGTTGAGTTAAATTAATTTTTTTGTTTTTCATTTTACTAAATTGCCTTCATTATTTATTTTATATTGCTTTTAATTATTTCAGACATAAATTCATCACAGTAATCGTTTATGTTTGCCCAATATCCACCACTTGTTTTATTCCCATAAGTTATATCTACTATCTTAATTTGATTTGGTTCTTTAAAGTCTAATACTCTAAATTTCCGTGTTTCATTGTATATAACAATATAGTTTTCAACTTTTTTACATTTGTACATTTAATTTATCCTTTATTTTTTCTCTCAAACCCTACCAAACCAAACACCCATATTTTGTGCAAACATTATTTTTTATCTTCAAGCTGTATATCTAGCTTTCCATCAAATGATGTCATCGCATCTTGAGTTTGTTGTAGGAGTATTTCTAAAAATTTATCATTCATTCTTTATCTTCTTTCTGTTGATTTGTTATATTATAAATCCAACTTTCATGACATAACAATAAGTTGTTTTTTACTGTACTATCAAAGCATATAGATTCTATGTTGTTAAGTTTTACAATATTTGGAGGCAACCTTTTTAATTTTGTATTGGAAACTTCTAAAACTTTTAGATTTATCAAATTATCTATATTTGTAGGCAATTCTTCAAGTGGGTTATGATCCAAATATAAATACTCCAAATTAACAAGCTTTGTAAATTCATCTGGAAGTTTTGATATTTGATTGTCATTTAGCCAAAGCTTTTTTAGATTGGTTAAGCAACCTATCTCTTTTGGTATTTCAGTTAGTTCGTAACCTGATAAATCTAATGCTTCTATTTCTAAGATTTTACTTTTATCTTTTGGAAATCCAAATGATGATTCATCCGAAAGCCTTACTAAGCCATTTTCAGTAGCCCAATCATATAGTTTATCAATCTCTTTTGTATGTTTTTGCATTTATCGTATTTCCTTTATAAATGATACTTCACTTTTTTCCATTTCCAAATCCTACCAAACCAAACACCCATATTTTGTCTAAACTATTCTATTTAATACAAAAACCCAAAAAGCCAAAGTGGGACTTTGTGCTTATGTGTTGTAGTATCTACATCTATAGCCAGATAGCTTTTTTCTATATCTTTGACTTGTGAAAAGCTTTTACCCTTTCCACCCACTTCAAAAATAATTCCATCTACTACAAAATCCCCTATATCACTATAGTAAATCTCTTTAAATGAGTTCACAAAAAAAGTCTCTCTTATGGCCCCTATATCTGTAGCTATTTTTTGGTCACTTGCTAGGGTATAGAGTATATTTGTATTTTGAAAGTAAAGTTTTTCTGGTTTTTTACTTTGTTTAGTACTTTGTTTTTTAAGAGTTCGAAAGATACCTGTCTTATCTAAAATATCAAGATAAGTATAAAGTGTCGGCTCACTCACCCCTAGCTCTTTTGCAAGTGAATCTATCTTTACACTATATGGCACTTTTGCAGATACTACTGCATATATTAGCTTCTTAAATGATATAAGATTTTCAAACTTTATCTTTTGGGTTGAGGGTATATCTTCATAGATGATTTTCTCTATAGAGTTAAAAAGTTTACTAGCAAAACTCTCTTCACTTTTACTGATGGTAAAAAAGGGATAGGCACCGTTTTTTAGATAGTTTTTAAACTCTTTATAGAGATTTGGGTATTTACAAATGAGTTCGTAAGATATTTCATTGTGATTTGATAGTATATCTTCAAAAGAAAATGAAGAGAGTGTAGCATGGTGTTTAATCTCAAAATACTCTTTGAAACTAAGTATCCCAAGCTCCTTAGTGAGTATTCTTCTACTTAAATCATGACTTTGCATCAAAATATTTAACATAGACGAACCACTTATGCGAATAGTCAGATCAGGATAAAAGTCATAAAGGTTTTTGATATGTGCTGCCCACTCTTTAAACATATGCACTTCATCTATTACTACGATTCGCCCACCTAGTTTGTAAAACTCTTCAACAATTTCAACGATACCAAACGCAGCAATGCTTATATCATCAGCACTAAAATACAGGGCTTCATCAAGTGAGTATTGCCCTAAATATTGTAGTAAAAGTGTAGTTTTTCCAACACCCCTTGCACCTATGAGAGCGATGAGTCTTTCATCGCTATTGATAAAATCAAACTCTTTTCTTAGGTAAGTGATGTTTTTGGCTATCGATACTAATTTTCTTTGTTTTTCTTGTAGTTGTTCTATCATAATACACCTTTTAATTTATAAAGTATAGTTTATCATAAATACTATAAAAGCTAAAGTGTACTTTTGTTTTATATTATACTCTCGCTATTTGGATTTTCTAAATACTTTTGGTAGTTTCTCTTTGCTAACTCTTTAGAAGCGTTTGCATAGCAGTAGTTGCACTCATGTGGGCAAGTGTTGTAAGCTCCTATGTCTTTACTCATGATACAGCCACAATCTTCTCTTTGTCCTTTGTCTTTGAGTTTTTTTGTTTTGACAACTTTGCCATCGCTAAAGAGATCCGCAGGTTCTATCTCTACGCCTAAAAACTCCATCAGCTCTTTGTCATGCGAAAAAAGATCTACCATGAGATCATCATCTATACATTTGTTGTGCGATATGCCGTAAGTATCAAGATCTATCTTTTCAGTACATGTTGCAAGCTCTAAACCCCACTTCTTATTAAGTTCGCTGAGGCGTTTGGCAAAGGTGTTCATAAGCGGTTGTGTCCACTCTATGTAGGGAACATGCTCTTTGTTTAGATTAGATTGAACTTTTTTATAGATGGAGATATCTACAAAGCTAAAAACCAACTTGGCGGTGTACTCATGCAGCTCATCGCCGATATATTTCACTCTTCTTAAAAGCTCTTCTATGTCCAACTCTTGCGTAAGTATTAGCGGGTCAAACCGCCAAACAACTCTTTTTTTACCTAGTCTTTGGGATAACTCTTTAAATGTTTTTATTCGACTCTCAACTGAAGATATTTTGCCTTCATAGCCCTCTTTGTCGTAGTCATTGAGTGAAAACTGGAAGTAGTAGTTTGGTATATGTTCGTCTAACCAATCGAGATGTTTCATCATAGCTCGTGGATTTTTACTCCAAAAGACCACACATCTTACATTTTTAAAACTTACATAAAGAGGTTGTCCATTGAAAGGATTTGTCCATTTGAGATATCCATCCTCCCATCTTTTGATAAACCATTCAGCATAAAAAGCGGGAATATCTGTCGCTCTGCTTGCAGAGATGATAACAGGGGTTTGAGCTTCTGCTTTAGTACCATCTTCTAAAATAATTGTTTCTTTTTTCCATTGCATCTGTTTTTGTCCTCTTAATTTATAATAGATATGCTCAAAATCATTTGGTTGCCATACATATTGCCTTGAATTTCTTGTAGTTATTATATCTCAAAGCTTAGACGCATCTTGTCTATTGTTAATAATGCTCAAATTTATCCTTAAAAGCGCACATACTATCTTTTTTTGGCAGAGATTTTTTAATCTGCTCTTTGGAGTTTAATTGTATTTATTAAATATTTTATTTCAATACAAAAACCCAAAAAGCCATAGCGGTATCTTATTGCCGCTTCCTATTTCTATATCATCAGATACGATATAACTCTTTGGCATATCTTTTATCTGGTTATAGCTTTTGGTTTTTCCGCCAACTTCTACTATGTAAGTATCTTCTACACTAAAATCGCCCTTTGATGATAGTGTTATATCTTTTTCATCAAACATACTCATAAAAAAGACCTCTCTAATAGTGCCGATTTCCACTTGATCACAGTAGCTATAGTGTAGATTTGTGTTGGCAAGATAGATTTTATCTGGCTTTACAAAGATAGAATCTCCTTTACTTTTGGCTCTTAAGAGATTTAAAATCTTTCCTCTTTTGAGATATTCTAGGTATTTATAGAGTGTTTGGTAGTCGCTTATGCCTATTTTTGCGGATAACTCTTTTATGTTGACTTTAAAAGGTTTCGATTGGCACACCAAACGAACAAGTTTTTTTAAGTTTATGATTTTGTCGTATTCTATGGGAAAGATGGACGGGATATCTACCTCTATAACAGTGTTTATGGTCTCTTGGAGTTTGAGCAGATAGCTTTGCTCATTTTCAAAATAAAACGGATAGTATCCATATTTTAGGTACTCTTGAAAAAACTCAAAAGGTTTAAAATCATTACCCAGTTCATAAGCTATATCGATATGGTTACTAAATATTTCTTGTGTTGTAAAAGTGGGTAGTTTTATGGACTTTTTAAGCTCTATAAACTCTCTAAAAGATAACCCTTTCATGTGGTAGAGCAATGCTCTTCTGCTTAAGTCTCCTTTTGAGTGGTCAAGCCTTATGGCACTACTACCGCTAAATATTACTTTGAGACTAAGCATGTCATATATCTTTTTTAGCTCTATTTCAAAGTTTTTATATTTGTGAATTTCGTCTATGATGAGAAGTTCTCCGCCCTCTTTGGAAAACTCAAATGCTATATCAAAGAGTGAATCCAAATCTATGGCATCTGCACTAAAATAGAGCTTTTTTGAAAGTGGTAAATCGTTTTCTCTAAGATACTGAAGTAAAAAAGTGGTTTTTCCAACCCCTCTAGCACCTATGATGCCGATGAGTTTTTGGTTGAAATCTACTACGCCGTGTATATATCTTTTGTAGTTTGTATCTAACACTCTTAGATAGCTCTGTTGATACTCTTTAAGATTTTGCAGCATTTTTGTCCTTTTATGGATGGGTATATAAAATTATAGCCAAAAATTATGGTTACAACCACAATCTACTACTTAGTGCATGTCATTAATATTTATTTATAGACTAAATATGTCTAAACAAATCCCTACAATTTCCTCAGTAAAAATAATTAGCGAGGAAATAACGATGCTAGGATTTATCTTTAGAAGCGGGACTTACTACATTTTGTGGCAGAAGTTTAAAAAGCAGATTATCACACTCTTAGTCTCTGTCGGGCTTGTTCTGATAATAATGGGTGTCTATAATGATCTCTTTAGCGTACTTAAAATATCCAACAAAGAGAGCATACTTTATCTGCTATTTTTAAAATGGTTTTTAATCGTGCTAATAGTTGGCGTCAATATCTTGATGCTAAAAAGGCTAAACACCAAAGAGTTTAAAAAGGCTATAAAAATAGAGCAAGAAAAAGAGACTAAAAAAGATAAGCCAATCTTATCTGCTCATGAGAAGCTTGTACAAAAAGAAAAGCTGCTTAATACAACCGACCTTATCTTGGCAAAGTACGCAAAGAAAAAAGATGAAGATGTGGCGAAGTGAAAAAACTTCTTTTTTTACTCTTTACAGTTGTTCTCATTGCAAAAGAGCAGCTTTTTGTACATGTGCCGAGCAGTTTACCTTCTAGTGCTACAAACACATCTTTTGGCAGAGAGCTTTTAGTGCTTATTGATGATGCTAAAGAGGAGATCAGTTTTGCTATCTATGGACTTAGAGAGCAAGATGCGGTTTTAGAGGCGCTTATAAGAGCAAAAAAAAGAGGCGTTACTATAAAAGCGGTTGTCGATAGTGATTCACATGGCAATAACTACTATACAGATACACATACACTCTATAAACATTTTAGCGTTGTGAGTGATGGTAAAAGTTACATTATGCATAACAAATTTTTTATCATCGACAGAAAAACTCTTTGGAGCGGCTCGGCAAACATAAGCGATACGGGTACGGGCGGCTACAACGCAAACAACGCCGTAACAACCGACGATAAAAGAGTTGTATCACTCTATCAAGAGGAGTTTGATGAGATGTTTGATGAAAAAAAGTTCTCCAAAAAAAAGAACAAAAGAGGTTATGAGCGCATAAAAACAGAGGATTCCATAATCTCTGTTTACTTCTCTCCAAAATCAAACACTTACGAAGAGGGGATAAAAGAGCTTATCCGGAACGCCAAAGAGTATATTTTTGTACCGATTTTTTATTTAACACACAAAGAGCTCTCTTATGAACTTATGCGAGCAAAGAAGAGAGGCGTTGATGTAAAAATCATCTTAGATGCAAGTGCCGCAGGCAATAAGTACTCCATGCATAAAAAGCTAAGAGAAGAAGGCGTAGAGGTAAAAGTTGAGAACTTTGGCGGCAAGATGCACTGCAAATCCATGGTTGTAGATGACAGCCACATCATCAGCGGCTCCATGAACTTCACAAAAGCAGGCAATAGCACAAACGATGAAAACACGCTTATCATACAAAATAGCACCTTAGCTATCAAGTATAAAAACTACTTTTTAGAGCTTTGGCAAAAAATACCTGATAAACAATAAGTGTTACTAAATAGACAAAATAAGTCCAACTAAATATCTACAATTACATAAAAAGGAGTTAAACATGCAAGAACTAGTAGAAAAACTCAAAGGTATGAAAAGTGCCACAAAAGCGCAATATGATGTGATGATTGAGAGCCATGCATATAAGGAGGTGATTAAAAACCTTAAAGAGGCAGGACTTGAAAAAGATGATTTATCTGATGAGGAGTTTGATGCACTTTTGAGTGAGCAAAAAAAGAGAGCAAACTCCTTTGCAAAAGGTGCTTTAGGTGCTTCTGGGATATTTCTCTTTTTAGAACTCTTAGGTTAATCATGTCAAAGATAGCACTACTAGATGGACTCTTAAAAGAGTATCGTAAATGGACGCTCAAGCTCAAAAGCGCTTCTCAAAATATTGAAGACAACATTTTGCAAAAAGATATAAACTCTAAACTCGAAGAGAAGGTCGCAAGCATAATTATCTCTTCCGTACTTGTTTATATCGTCATTGGGGTTGTCGGTCTCTTTGGTGTTAGTGTCGGCGGAGTATGGGGTGTAGTTGTTTTTGCTATCGGGTGGCTCCTTTCTAAAGCAATCAACAAAAAAGTGTTTGGAAGTGAGCGCCCTGTAGAGTCACTCAAAGAGGAAGAGAAGCTTCTGCTTGAGAAGTTAGAGCAACTAAACCATAGACATGAAGAGATACGAAGTCACCTACCAGCGATGCCTGTCTTTTTTACGAACTATCCATCACTCAAAAGAGAGTTTGGAGAGATGATCAACAGACTTTTGACATATGATGCTTCAAATTTGGCACTTAAATATAGATACAGACATGCATATCTGGTTAAAAAGTATCAAAATGAAGTCAATACATTTCATAAAATCTACGCAAATAAAAAGGAATCTAGCAAATGATGACCAATGCCATAACTTTAACAATCAGCATAATGATAGTAGCACTTTTTATCCAAAGCATGAAGAACAGAGGAAGAAATTTTAAAAACGAGATAGTAAGCCTTGGGATACTAGGAACTTTTATAGGTATAGCTATCGGTCTTTATCACTTTGATGTAACAAATATAAAAGAGAGTATGCCACAGCTTCTTGAAGGGCTTAAGACGGCATTTGTTACATCTGGGATGGGGATATTTTTCTCCATACTTCTCTCCATCTTTAAGCCACAAGCAACGAAGAAAGAGGAAGTTATTTACGCGCTTGAGGAAGTTGTCAAAGATTTTAACAAAAACCTAACCGAGCAGTTTGGAGACAACTTCAAGCAGTTAAATGATGCGGTAAAAAATATGATTCTCTGGCAGGATAACTATAAGAGTCATATTCAAGAGAGTGAACAAAGCATTAGCCATATTATAAAAGAGCTCAAACAGATATCACTTGCAAAAGAGAGTGAGCAGGCAAATATTCAAAAACTCATAGACAATCTTACCTCTTCAAGCGATAAGGTTAAAGTATCACTTGAAGAGACAACCGACATCGTCAAAGAAAATATGCAGTTACTGTTGCGTGAAGCAAACGGGAGACTCTAAGATGCAAGATAGTGAGAGCAACTGGATCAATATAGCAGATGTTATGTCAGCGCTTATGATGATATTTATGTTTATCTCCATCTCTTTTTTATACCAACTTCTTAGCGAAAAAGAGAACTATAAAATAGAGTTAAACAAAGCGCTCCATAAAGAGTTTGACAAAGATTTAGTGAAATGGCAGGCTCTTATTACAGAAAATAACATTATGCGATTTAACTCACCATTTGAAACAGGCGGCGCACAAGTGCCAGAAGCTTTTTATGAGATACTCCAAGATTTTTTCCCTCGCTATATAAAAGTCTTAAGCAACACTAAGTTTAAGAGCGAAATAGAAGAGATACGGGTCGAGGGACACACCTCTAATGGATGGGGAAGTATCGCTGACGCCAAAGAAGTCTATCTAAAAAACATGCATCTCTCTCAAGAAAGAGCTAGCAATGTACTCTCACTTTGCTATGGTTTGGATGATTTTTTTATTAGAAACAACATCAAGTGGCTCGAAGCAAACTTAAGAGCAAACGGGATGGCTTTTTCAAAACCGCTTTATGTTGATGGGTCTAAAACAGAGGATACTGAACGCTCCAAAAGAGTAGAATTTAAGGTTATTGCTAAAGATAAATAGGCTCATAGACAAGATGCGTCTATAGTTTTTTCTATACTTTTTTTATATTTGATTACCAAGGGGGTAAATATGTAAAAAACACTCTCATGCTATAAAAATAAAATCACAACAAAAGGAAGATACAAAATGAGAAAAATAGTTTTGCCGCTAGCGGCAGCAGCAACACTCTTGATACTGTCTGGTTGTTCATCGCACAATGTAACTATTGCACCGAAGCAGCCAAAAAAATATGAAGTTTTAGGAAAAGCAGAGGGAAGTGCGAGCGGCTCTTTGGGAGTGCTTGGCACAGCGTACTATTTTATCCCGATGGGTTTAAATTCAAGAACTGAAAGGGCATACGACAATGCACTAAAGAGTGTTCCTGGAGCTACAGGGCTTGTTAATGTAACTTATCAAGAAGATTGGCTATGGTGGATCATTGGCACAAGCAAAGATGTGACAATCAAAGGTGATGCGATAAGGGAGATAAAAGAATGAAATACATAAGAAAAATAGTTGCAATTGCTTCTTTAGGGATATTTGGTTTTTTTATCGTAGGGTGTTCCGGCACTCCAATCTATATTGAAACTCCTGATCCAAAAGCATATGAGGGCTCAAAAGACAAAGGTAGAGAGATAAGTGCTTCTGCAAGTGGATTTCAGTTGCTACTTTTTATACCCATTGACATAAATGATCGTCATGAGAAAGCTTACCAACTGCTAAAAGCTCAAGCAGGTAACGGCTACTTGACAGATGTAAAGATTAAAGAGTCCTGGACATACGCATTTGTGGGAACAGTATATAAAACAACACTGACTGCGACGGTCTATCCTAAAGAGTAAAATTTTTAAATCCCAACTTTCTTCTTTTTTATGAGAGTTGGGCGTAACTTCTTGCGGGATTTTTTACTCCCCAAGCCTCAGGACAACCCCATCTGCATCTCTAATACTTCTATACTCCTCAATCATATCTAGCAGCATATTATTCCCAATCTCAACACGGTTCACGCCCATCAAACCATCAAACACTATCCTCTCTTCATACTCTAAAAGTATCAAAGAGGCGATACAAGGCAACTCTTGAACGACCTCGGCAATAGGGTCATAAAGCCCATAAACCAGATATATCTTTTTATTTTGGACATTCCACGCAAGCACTTCGGAGTTGTTGATGCGTTCCATAATGATAAATTGGTCGTAGAGGATATTTTTAAAGTTTTTTATCGTCTTTAGTTCAAGTTCACTTAAAAAGTTTTGCTCTTTAGTTAAGTACTCATCGATAATTTTTGGATGCGAGGCAAAATAGTCTCTAATGTCGGATATCTCGCCACTCTCCATAAGATCTAAATCACAAAAATATGTTCCGTTTTCCATGAGTTGAAAAATGGAGTCTCTTTTGGGGCGTTTTTTATATTTTTTACCGCTGCCACATGGGCATGGGTCGTTTCTCTTTGCCTTTTCAAAGTTCTGCTCTTCTAAATACTCCAGTTTTCTAAGTAAATCAAGTGTTGCGTAAGTCGGTATGGCATGTTGCACAAAATAGTCTAAAAATCCATCGAGTGTTTCGCCATCTTCTGAGAGTATCTTTGTAAACTCTTTTGTGTTGCACAAAGAGAGCATCGATATCACTCCTGCAATATCTTCACTTAGCCCCTCAAACTCTTTATACTCAGCATGTATAGAGTGAATCAGATTTTTAAAGTCATCTACATCATACCCTTTAGCTTCAAAAGAGTTATAAAGAGGAGCAACGATAGAGGGAACATATCTCTCTCTGAGTGACTCATGTGTGAGTTTATCTAAAACTATTTTGCAAAGGTTTTTGCTCAGTGTTTGAATATCTCTGTTTTTAAAGTTGCCCTCCTCAAACTTCATCAGAGTAAAGCTGATATCATTGCTAAAGTTCATTATTTCGTTGATGACTTCTCTGGCTTCATCATCTGAATTAAATACGGCATTTTGAAAAAGAGTGTTAATGACATTGGTTGGTGCAAACCACTCCTCTAGTGCCATAGAGCCTAAAAGTGTAAAAAAGAGCTCAAAGGCTCCCATGGGAGAGTTGATCTTGTTTAGGGTTTTTTCAATACGCTTGAGTGTATGTGCGGTAATTTTTTTGGGTTGTTACATGTTTGAATCTTTTTTAGAGGTTATTATACGAAATTCTACTTTAAAATCTCGTTGATAAAAGAAATCATTAATTATCTTGTAATTAAATAATTAAAAGTGTATTATATTAACTTCATTTATACCCAAGGTAATAAAATGCAAATTATCATATATAATCAAAAAGGCGGCGTTGGCAAATCTATGCTTGCTACGCAGATAGCTCTTCATTTTGACACAACCATCATAGAACTTGACCCATACGGTATGCTCACAAAAACACTTGATGACAGAGTAATAAAAATCGCACTTGATGCACAAGCACCAGAGATTGAAAGTGGGGATGTCGTTTATGACTTTGGAGGGTTCGATGATATTCGTCTTGAGAGTATTGCTAAAAACGCGACTCTTATACTCCTGCCGTTTAATCCCACTATTAACTCTTTAGGAACAACCTTGCAGAGCTACAACCGTGTAAAAAATTTGGAACTTCCCGTTTTGTTTGTAGTAAATGGATATATCAAAGAGAGTGATATCGAGGATGCTGTTAGTTTTTTAGCAGAGCATACGCAAGATGAGATAGACTGTTTTGCTATTCCACATACAAGAGCACTGCAAACTGCCGAAAATGATGGAGTAAGCATTATAGAACTTGCCAAGAGCGGCGGACTCAAACAGCACACCTACAAAAAGATATCCTCTGTAATGCAAGATTTAATGAAAAAAATCGAGGAGTATAACTAATGGCTCGCGCAAAATTTGATAAACTCATTACCGATGAGACAACAACACCGACTAAAACACACCTAGATCTTCAAAAAAAACAGGGTCGCCCAAAGGGGAGCAAAGTAAAAGCAGAACAGTCCACCGCCTCCATAACCATTGCCCTCACTCCTTCTCAAAAAAAAGAGCTTGAAGCATACGCCAAAAGTGAGTTTCGCTCGGCAGGAAGTGTTATAAAGATGCTGCTTATCCAAAAAGATATCATAAAAATGAATGAATGATTCTATTTATTTCTCTTGTATTTAAAGAGAATAATGTAACTATAAGTAGTGCAAAGTAATACTCGCCCTATTATGCTTCATCTCATAACTCACCTGTTGCAGCGACTCTTCATAACCGTAGCCGGCTTGCGCATACTCAAACATCCGTCTTTTTGCAAAGTTCCATCTAAGCCCATGAGAAGCTTCAGGGGTTTCGTTTGAAAGAAGTGCTGCTTGTTTGATATCTTCATAGTAGGCTTGACGGTTGATTTTAAATTTTGGATTTTGTAATAGATAGTTTTGAAGCTCATTGTATGTATTAAGCGATACTAAAACTTCTCCCTCTTTACCACCTTTTTCTTTTGTGAAAATGATGCCCTTTTGAGTGTTGGTAATATTGTCTTGTTTAGTTCCCAAAAGTTGTTCGGTCTTTATAAGTGCCACACCCTCAATTCTGGCTCCACCCTCATGCTGAATTTTTGCTGCAAGTTGATGGAGTGGGTTTTTGAAATTATGGATTAAAAGTTCAGGTTTTCTATAAGCACGGTTATGATAGTTGTTGACAACATATTTTAAATCTCTTGCTTCATCTAAAATGGTTTGTCTGATAGAGAAATCATACTCTTTTTCAACTCCATGAATATTTTTTGCAAAACGCTTGAGTGCGATTTCAAGTTTGCCGAGTGCGGCACTTATCTTTTCTAAGTACTGTTTAGATGGATAGTACTCTATTTTGTAGTCCATGTAAGCTGCTATATGTTCGGCAGATATCTTTTCAAAGTCTTTTATGCTCCAGTGTTCTTGCAAGTAGTTAAAAAAGTTATTCCATATATTTCTATAGCTCTCCATTGTTTTAAAAGAGGCGACCTTTTGAAAATGGGGATTATTAGGATTGATTCTATCCTCTTTTTTTGCTCCGGCTTCAAAGATCTGTTTAGCTAATTGTGCACTTTGATAATAGACGCTTCCTCTAATTTTTTATCCTTTTTTTTTGTTTTAACTTTTGATAGATTTAGCCGCTATCTGAGGCAAAGTTTGTTTAGTCAATCTGCATTTGTTTTATAAAACTTGCATCTGTTTTAGCTCTTTTAGTTACGATGGTACATATACCCTTGGGCATATTGAGCTCCAACGATTAATTTCATGTGTCATAAATTTAATAACAAACTTTAGCATAGAAATTTGTTCGATTAAGGTTTTGACTTTTTCTAAGAGGTGCGAATGTTTTTTACGGTTTCCTTTTTGAAAGAGAGTGATTTTTAAATCTCCAAAAGATGGGAATTAGTGCTGTTTTAATAAAATTTGTAAAAAACACTCAAAAATACAGTTTTGAAACATCCTAAAAAACACTTTTTTTATAGTTCAATCGATGGTTTTTGCTCAAACAGTTATATTGAAGATAACTACTATTTTATATATCAAATATTAGCTATAATATCACTATAGTTTATTTGAGGTTAATATGTTATCTATAAATATAAACACACCCCAATCGGTAATGCAACACTTAGCAGAAAACTTTAAGCAAAAAAGACTTGCGTTAAACCTAACGCAAGAGGGCTTGGCAAGCAAAAGCGGAGTGAGTCTCGGGAGTCTAAAGAGGTTTGAAAACAGCTCACAGATCTCTTTAGAGTCACTCTTAAAACTCTCTGTCGTTTTAGGTTGTCTTGATGATTTTATGAATATCGCAAAAACCAAAGAGAACTCTTTTAGCTCTTTGGATGAGTTGCTTCAAACCAAAAAGAAACCTTTAAAAAAGAGAGGCAAGTTAAAATGAGCATCAAAGTTGTCAATGTTTATTTGCACACACAATCTCAAAAACTCAAAGTCGGGCGACTTGCTTTGAAAGAGAGGCAGATATATTTTGAATATGATGGTAACTTTTTAAAAACAGGAATTGAACTCTCGCCATACAAACTTCCTCTTAGTACAGGTGTAAAAGTGTGTGATGATAGAGTATTTGATGGATTGTTTGGAGTTTTTGCAGATTCATTGCCTGATGGCTGGGGAAAGCTGCTGATTGACAGACATCTTATGAGTCAAGGGGTCAATTTTGCTCAGATTTCACCGCTTGATAGACTTATGATGATAGGTGAATTTGGTACAGGGGCGCTAAGTTATGAGCCGCTTATGGAGGGTGTAAGTGCAAAAGAGACAATAAATTTGGATGAGTTAGCTCTTTCATCACAAGAGATTTTAAAAGGTGTAAGTGCCAAAAATATCGAAACTCTCATAGCAAACAACGGCTCAAGCGCAGGTGCAAGACCAAAAATCATGGTGCAGATAAATAAAGATGCTCAAATACTCCCATCAAATCAACCTCTTGTGGATGGATTTGAGCACTATATGGTCAAATTTGCAGGAAGTACAGATAGCCCACATATTGGGAAATTAGAGTATATCTACTCTCTTATGGCAAAAGATGCGGGTGTAGATATAAGCGAAACGAAACTGCTTCAAGGTAAAGAAAATAGCTATTTCGCCATCAAGAGATTCGATAGAAGCGGTGATAAGAGAGTTCACATCCACTCATTAGCAGGGTTAGTTCATAGCGATTTTAGATTGCCAAGTATTGACTATGACGACATTTTAAAACTTACTCTTAATCTTACAAAAGATATGAGCGAGGTGTTAAAGGTGTATAGATTAGCGGTATTTAATCTGCTCACACATAACCGTGATGATCATGCCAAAAACTTCTCTTATCTTTTAGATGAAAACAATAATTGGATATTTGCACCTGCGTATGATTTGACATTCTCTTTTGGTCCAGGCGGTGAACATAGCACAACGTATCTTGGAGAAGGCAAGAATCCAGGCAAAAAATATCTTGAAGAGCTTGCAAAAAAGCATGGAGTTAAAGAGTATAAAAGTATCATCGATGCAATGCGCAGTGCTGTGTCAAACTTTAAAAAATATGCGACTGATGTGCAATTACCGCAAAAATATAGTGATGAGATTTGTGGTCAGTTTGTAGAGGTTTAAAATCCTCTACAAACTCTATCAAACACCAAAATCTTTTAGTGCATAAAGAGATTTTCGAGAAGGCGTTATCGTGCTAAAGCTAGGCAATAACTTTTGCTCATGATAGTGATGTTCAACATAAGGGTACTCTTGCGCAAAGCGTTTTGCGCTCTCAAAATAAAAGTTGATAAAAGAGAACTCTTCATCATACTCTTTTATTTTTTTAATCATTTGAAACACATATTCTCTCTGCCATGTTTCGTTTTTCATAAAAGATTGTGCTACCAAGGTGCATTGTTCAACTTCATCTTTAGTTTCGTTAGTCAAATACTGCCACTGTCTCATCTTTTGCATATAGACAAAAGCCGTTGCTAAAAGAAGCGCTTGCATTGTATGTTTACCATATTTGCTTTGAGTGTCTTGAAAAAGACTCAACAATGTCCTAAAAATCAGCTCTTTTATGGAGTATACCAAATAAGCACTCCCTTTCTCACCACTGTTTCTTATCTTGAGTTTAAACTCTTGCGTACGATTACTTTTGATAAAGTCATCATTTTTATCCAAAAAAAGCAAAATATGAACAAAAGTCGTGTGAAACGGCTCCTCGATCATCGCGTACGCAACGATAATATTTTTATATAGCTCAAGAGACTCTTTTGAGTGAAATATATAAATAGGGTAAAAATAGTATTTCATGGGACTTTTATCACCAACTAAAACATAGTGTTTGTGAGGCGGAGAAGCCGCCTTGCTAGTACAAGTTTTTATAGGTGCATCCCTCTTTTTAATTGACTCAGTATCTATTTTTCTGTATTTCAAAAAGAGGTAAACAAGGAGTGCAACAAAGATAAAAATATATAAGACCATAACTATTTTCCAAGCTTTAATAAGTTGCTTTGATATAGCATATCCGTCCAACTCTCTAGCGTCTGAGTGTTTTCATACTCTAGGATCCTTGCAAACGAATATCCCTGCATCGCCATATTCCAGATATCAACAATAGCTTTTGCTTCGGATTTTGAGATATAGATTTTTTTACCATCGTCCAAAGAAAGCTCCAAGCTAATCACCTTTTTACCGTTTAACTCTCTTTGTACAACTTTAAAAAATGTGTTTTGCTCATCGCCTTTGTCAAACAGTTTTAACTCCTCTTTCAACAAAATCGTGTCTGCAAAATTATCTGTAATAACCTCATTGCCTACTATAAAAAGGACATTTCTCATATATTTTTTAGTGTTTTTGACATCAATCTCAAAGCCTCTTAGTATGCCTATTTCCATATGATTGTTAAGTGCCACAACAGTAGGCTCCGGCATATTTGTATCATCTCTTTTGATTAATTCATCCATATTAATTTTCTCCTTTAGCTTCATTTTTTATGGTTTCTAGCTCACTCCAGAATTTATAAAGCGTGGAGTGTGCGACCTCTAATTTGTGGTACTTTTTGAGGTACTGTGCAATTTGTCTAAAACTAAGATCTTGTTCTAACTTTAAAGTACGAATAACAGCCCAGTATCCGAACAGTTTGTCTCTTTTTGCTTTTTGCCTGACGCTTTTATTTTTTAGCTTGATTACATTAAGATTTACGGTATCAAGCTCTTTTAAAACATCATCAATCGCCAAAATCAAGCTAACTAACGTTAGTATTGCATTTTCAACATTGCTATAAGAACTCCTGAGCTTGTGAAAAATTGGCTTTTGTCGCTCAAGAATTTTTAGTTTTGTACTCGTGTCCACTCGTGCAAAAAGTCTAAGTTTTTGGTTTTGAACTTCTCTATTCATCTTTGTAAATTGTTCTATCAAAGACTCACTCATCCTGCACCTCAATTTCACACAATTTATCTTGATTTTCAAACATCCACTTCCAAGCTTTTTTGGCTTCATCAGGTGACAAATCTTGCATAGAATGTGTATTAAACAGATAGCCTTGTGTAGTGACTTTTATCCCTGTGCTGGTTTTAAAATCCAAAGCACCGTAACATACAATTTGATCTTTGTACGCATTCACTATAAAATTTTTGAAAAACTGAAAATCATGCAACCAGAGAGATTTATTCTCTTTTACTTTAGTCTCTTGTTGTCTATTATGTGCAACATGTGTCTCAGAACCGTTTAACATGTCTTGAACTGAGTGTAATTGACTCAATTCTAAAAGTTGTTGTTCCTGCTTTAATTTTCTTTTTTTTGCAGATATTTGCCCAGCAATCTGATTCTTCTTCTGTTTTTCAATATAAGGTACCATTAAACCATTTAATAATGGGGATACAAACATTTCTCCATCATCAGTTGTAAAAAGTTCAAAAAAACCATAACTTGTAATGACAGTTTGCAATATTGGTAAACTTATTTCAAACTCTGATGCCAACAGATCCAAATCTTTCATTGCTCGCTTCATTCTTCTTTCATTTCTTAGGTTGGCAGGATGTGGAAACCAATGTTTGTGTTTCAAATTATTGTTCATAACCTACTACCTCGTGCTCTTCGAACCACTGATCAATTTTCAATCGATCATATCTAACAAATTTCCGTCCAATTTTGCTATATGGTATTCTTTTTTCACTTCTCATTTTTTTCTGCGTTTCAACACAAATAGCAAATTCCTCTTCAAATTCAACAGGTGTTAACCATCGCTTTTGGTTCTCTTTCATCTTGTTTGTCCTTTAAGTGTTTTAAGGCGCCTTTGAATTATCAATTGATGTCGTTATTGTACCGTTCAGAGATTTTGGAGGGAATGCAGGGACGGTCAAAGTTGACTATGCTATACTTGACATTATTATTAAATTGTGCTAGAGAGTTACTTGCAAATTCAACTAAGCAGCTAGGTCAATGTCTATTTAGCCATTAGCTGTAATTTTGCAGTTCCTTTTACAAGGTGTACTTTTGTGCTAACATATCACTGCAAAAAATATTAGATTAGCTTCTCTGATTTAATAACAAAAAGTTTTTAGAAGGGTCAAAAGTGATAAATATTTTTGATAATTTTACAGAATTAGAAGCAAACGATAATACTGAAATACTGAATAAATTAGGTATCTTACAATTTACGCCTGAAACATTAGAAACAATGATTCATGTAAATGGATTATCGAGCTATGAATTACAAATACTAGATTACTTTATAGAAAAAACCCTTAAACTTTTTCCTCAATTGTTTCCTTGTATAATACTAGAGCAATCTCAATCCCAATATAATCTAACAAAGAGAAGAAACAAACATAATCATAGGATGCAAAAAAGAGCGGAGAACAAAATCACACAACGAAGACCTGCAAATGAGATTTTTAATTCTTATAATGAAAAAGAGTATTTATCATCTTGTGAGGAGGATAAATTTTTAGACCTTATTGACAAAGATTTTACTTTTAAAGATATTGAGAATGAGATATTAAAAATAGTTCAAGAAAAATTTCATCAACAATTTTTAAATGATGAACTTGCAAAGCTATCAAAAATTATCACCGCAGAAATATATCTTAGAACATTAATGCCAGAAGAATACATCAATACTGAAGATTTTAAACGATTTAAAGATGCTTACAATACTGCTATCAATCAACATACTATACAAATTATTGAAAAAGTAGAATTAATGCAGGATAAAGGAAGCAGCACAAAAGAATTATGTGAGCTACTTCAAAAAGAACTTCTTAAATAGCATGAGCATACTGAACTTTTAAGTATACTCATCTGATATTATTAATCACTTATTTTCATTAAGGCTTACTAATCTGGATAAACATCAAATCGAAATATAAATCATTCATATTTTACATTTGTTTAAACAAATTATTCTTATCTATGATGGGTCTTGCTTAAGATTCCCATCTTTTATACATTTACGTGCTTGACAGACTATATTGTTCGTAATTAACGAATGTTGAAACCTTTATTATTTATCATGATGCACCTCCTTTAATCATTAGTATTGCATCTGAAAATCTATCTAAAGATTTTGCAAGTTTTAGTAGAACTTTTCGGTCTACTTCTGAAAACTCTTTTTGTTCTAACAACAAATCAGTTTTGGCTCTTATTCTCGCCAAGATATTGTCGACTCTTTGAAACATATTGTCTAAATTCAACATGTTGTTAAAGTAACAATTTGTTCTGTTTACAAATCAGCAAAAATTTGTCTTACCAATAAAGCAATTAGGTAAGTAGCGCACTTTTTATTTTAGTTCTATGCAAACTCTTATACATATTTACTGTGAACTTTATAATTTTAGTTTGCTCGGAAACATGCATTGCAAGAGACCAACACTCAACTAATTAAAGCTTGTGTTTCCGTTTCATTTGTGTGTTTTATAACCTAACTTTTACTTCTTTTTTTTCTTTCCATGTATGCCAATTCTTTTGGCTTATTCATGAAATGAACATAATTATATAGTTTTTTTATTAAAAATGTCAATAAAGGGCAATTATTTTTTTTCAAAAGTGGGACTTAAAGTGGGACAAGTACAAAACTTAAACAATTTTTCTACTTTTTAAATTTCTTTGAAAGTTCGTTGTTGAGGGAGTTTTTTAATGGTGCGCCCGACACGATTTGAACGTGTGACCGCTGGTACCGCAAACCAGTGCTCTATCCAGCTGAGCTACGAGCGCACACCATCTCTATTAAAGAGACCGAAATTATATCACTCTTAGCTTATATAATAATAAATTTTGTCTTAAAATTCTAATTTTTTTGTGATCTCTTCTATCCTCTGCTCTTGGAGAAAAAGTTCGTGGTTTTTACGAACATAAGCCTGAAGCAATGTCTTTAGGTCGTTGTTGCCCTCTACATTGAAATCTTTTCTCATCTGCTCTTGCAAAAAAATGGCAAAACTCTCTTCAACATCAACATCAAAACGACGTCCGCCAATATTTAAACCAAGCTTTTTACTCATATTTTTAAACCATTATACTTTCTAATTTTTCTACTATAGCCTCTATCTCCAGCTCTTTTTGAGCATTCTGTTCTATCAATCTTGCTATCTCTTGATTTTTTATCTCACTCTCGGCTTTTAATTTTACAAGTTCGAGTCTAAGCGCCTCGTTCTCCTCTTTAAGAGAGTTGTGCTTCTCGACAATAGATGAGATCTTTTCGCTTAATTTTGCCAAGGTAGTTTGGTTTTGCATAAAACAGTCCTATAAATCGTTATCTGAACATAATTCTATCATAATTTAGTGTAGGAGATTAACCTTTTCTTCCCATTTGCGTTAGTTTTTTTTTAAATTTTTTTATAAATTTTCTGCCGCTTAGCGCGGCAAACTTTTCTAAAGAAACTTTGTTTTGTCCCACAGCGGCTAGCGTAACTAAATGGGCTCTGCTCATTTAGTGTTCAAACTAATAAAAACTAAACCTTTAACTTGTTACAATTGGGGCCAAAAGCTCAGTTGATTATAAACGAGCTGCGAAAAACAAAGGAAAATTAATGAAAAGAGTTGTTATTAAAGTCGGTACTGCTGTCCTGACGGAGAATAATCATATTGCGAAGGAGCGTATGTTAAACCTGGTTACACTTATTGTTATGCTTAAAAAGAAGTATGACGTAATATTAGTAACATCGGGGGCAGTCGCTGCGGGATATTCTATTTTAAAACTTGACAAAAGAAAACAGATCGGCAAAAAAGCACTAGCGGCTGCGGGACAGCCTATTTTAATGACCGCATACAAAAAGAAATTTGATATTTATGATATTACAACGGCGCAAATTTTACTTACAGAAGATGATTTTGACTCACGAAAACGTACTAAAATGTTTCAAGAGATCATAGATGCGCATCTGGAGAACGATATTTTACCTATAGTAAATGAAAACGATATTACATCTACACCTGAGCAGCTTTTTGGAGACAATGACCAGCTCTCTGCAAATGTAGCTTATGCCGTAGAAGCAGATTTGCTGGTCATACTTAGCGATATTAACGGCTATTACACTAAAAATCCTCAAGAGTACAAAGACGCAAAACTCTATAAAACCGTAAA
The DNA here is from genome assembly GCF_005217605.1 of Sulfurimonas crateris. Classification (NCBI taxonomy): domain Bacteria; kingdom Pseudomonadati; phylum Campylobacterota; class Epsilonproteobacteria; order Campylobacterales; family Sulfurimonadaceae; genus Sulfurimonas; species Sulfurimonas crateris. The sequence goes on from NZ_SZPX01000006.1 coordinate 208,141, forward strand.
TGAACTTCCAAAAGAGGCTCTAGCAGACACCTCGACTGCGAACAACGAATTTGCGACAGGCGGGATCGTGACAAAACTAAAAGCTGCTGATTTTTTAATAAAGCGCGGAAAAAGAATGCTTCTGTGCAACGGGTTTGATCTGAGTGCCGCAAAATCTTTTCTGCTTGAGGATAATCATACTCTTGGAACTCTCTTTGAGCCAAAAGTCAAAAGCGAGAAGTAAACATCTATTTATCGGTAGCTTTTTTATATGCTACCGAAGTATCTTTTTATTCATAATCGTCTGAATATTTGTTTCTATGTGAGAATTTCTCTACGTGTTCATACTCGTCATCTTCATCGTCCCATGAACTCTCAAGCTCGTTTTCGATAATTCTCTCATACCCCATTTTATTGAGCTCATCATCGATCTGCTCTACATCTATGCCGTTTTTTCTGCTAAAGTCCAAAATGTAATCAACATCCTTTCTCATTACACCGTTTAACTCTAACATAAACTCTAAATCTTTAAAAGTCATATTTGCCCTCTTAACAAATACAGTTCATACCCCCTCAAGGGCTTAATCTCTTCTAGCATAAAGCCACTACTACCCATAACTAAACTTTTATTTTATGCAAAATTATACTCTCAAATGAGTTTTTTTTTGCTAAAAGTAACTTTAAGAAAGCCTCTTTTTTTTAATGCTCTTGACGCTCATATATGATATAATCTGCTTAAAACATCGGATTGATTTAATGACAGAAAAAAAGATTATCGGTACTAGAGAGCTTATCTCGATCCCTGATCTGGATCTTTATGATCTTGATGTAAAGATCGACACCGGTGCCGACTCAAATGCCCTTCACTGCGATGATATATCCGTAGATGAAGATAACATCGTCCACTTTAGGCTGCTTGATGAAGTACATCCCGCATATAGTGACAAAAAGATGGCGGTTCCTCTGTATGCAATGAAAAAAGTGCGCAGTTCAAACGGAGAACTTCAACACAGGCCATCCATAAAAGTAAATGTCGAGTTCTTCGGCAAAACCTACAAAACAGTTATATCTCTTACTAACCGTTCGGATATGAAGTACCCTATGTTGATCGGCAAAAAGTTTTTGGCAAACAAATTTTTAGTTGATGTTTCAAAAGAGTATCTAACAAAAAAAATATAAATCAGGAAAAAATATGAGAGTCTATATATTATCAAGAAACAAAGAGCTCTACTCTACAAAAAGATTAGTTGAAGCAGCGCAGGCAAAAGGGTGGGAAGTCAGGGTCATAGACTACTTAAAGTGCAGTATCGAAATAGCAAAGGGCGAGCTAAAAGTGAACTATCAGGGCAAAGAGCTTCCTGCACCCGATGCTATTATTCCAAGGATCGGAGCAAGTAGAACTTTTTACGGAACTGCAATGGTGAGACACTTTGAGATGATGTCCGCTTTTTCGACATCAGGAAACTTAGCTATTGCAAGAAGCAGAGATAAGCTAAGAAGTCTTCAGATCTTATCAAAAAACGGCGTAGATATGCCAAAGACCGTTTTTGCTTCAAACAAATCAAGCGCTAAAGATGTCATAGAGCTAAGCGGAGGAGCGCCGCTTATACTAAAAATATTAGAGGGCACTCAGGGTGTAGGAGTTGTTTTGGTAGATAGCGAAAAGGCGGCAAAATCGGTTCTGGACGCATTTTACGGGATGGATGTAAACCTTCTTGTTCAAGAGTATATTGAGGAAGCCGGCGGAGCCGACATCAGAGTTTTGGTCGTAGGCGGAAAAGTTGTCGGAGCAATGAAAAGACAGGGAGCAGAAGGTGACTTTCGCTCAAACCTGCATCAGGGCGGAAGCGCAACTGCACACAAGCTCTCAAGAAAAGAGAAAGCAACAGCACTTGCAGCTGCAAAAGCGATGGGTCTTGGAGTCTGCGGAGTCGATATGATCCCATCATCAAGAGGTCCGCTTGTAATGGAAGTAAACTCTTCACCCGGACTTGAGGGAATTGAGAAATCCACACAGATAGATATAGCCGGAAAGATCATGGAGTATATTGAGAAAAACGTAACTCCAAAAAATGGGGCAAGTTCAAAAAAAAGAAAACTAAAAAAAGATAGTATCGGAGCTTAACATATGCCTAGTGCAAATTTTTTTCTAGGTTCGCAGGAGATACCAAAAGGTGCAAACCTAACCGTAAATATTGAACTCCCAAAACTCTACAACACACCGACTCAGCTTCCGATCCACGTAATAAGAGGAAAAAAAGATGGTCCTACTATTTTTATAAGCGCGGCGATTCACGGAGATGAGCTAAACGGCATAGAGATAATAAGACGGCTTAGAAAACTAAGCATTTTAAAAAAGATAAAAGGCACACTGTTGCTTGTTCCTATTGTAAATGTTTATGGAATTATGACGCTCTCAAGATATCTGCCTGACAGAAGAGACTTAAACAGAAGTTTCCCCGGGAGTCTAAAGGGCTCTCTGGCAAGCAGAGTGGCAAAAATATTTTTTGACGAGGTCGTAAGAAAGTGCGACCTCGGCATAGACCTTCACACCGCCTCGATCCACAAATCAAATCTTCCCCAAGTTAGAACGAACATAGACAACGAGTACGCTTTTTCTTTGGCAAAAGTATTTGGAGCTCCCGTTGTTCTTCACTCAGAGCTTCGAGACGGCTCTTTGAGGGCAGTTGCTCAAGAGGAGGGGATACCTATACTTCTTTATGAAGCGGGCGAGGCTCTGAGGTTTGATGAAACCTCGATAAGAATAGGAGTTCACGGAATAGTCAGCGTACTTAGAGAAAACGGTATGCTGCCAAAAGCAACAAAGAAAAGAAGCATGAAGAATCCTATAATCACAAGAAACAGCCAGTGGATACGCTCAAGCGAGAGCGGAATGCTTAGAACCATAAAGGCTCTAGGAGATACGGTGCGAAAAGATGAGATCATCGCCTTTATTGATGAACCGCTTGGAGATAACAGTTTTGAGCTAAGCGCGCCGTATGACGGTGTTATTATCGGTAAATCTGAAATACCGCTTGTGCAAGAGGGAGATGCCATCTTTCATATAGCAAAACTTAGAAATCTTGAAGTGGCAGAGAACAAGATCGAGCGTTTCAATGAGAACGTAACCGAACTGAGCGAATTTTTTGAACTCAACAACGAGGATATAATAGAGTAATCATGGAACTATTTTACGATATATTAAAACAACTTATCCGCATACCAAGCGTCGTTGGAGAGGAACACCCGTTCTTTATGTTTATAAAAAGAGAGCTTGAAGAGCTGGGCGTAAAGGTCGAGTATTACGACGGTGTACTTATCGCAAAGGGAAGTGACCCGCAGAGTGGCTACATCTCTGCTCACGCCGACAGACACGGTCTTATCTGCACTGGGCATAACGAATTTCAGTATGCTGCATTTATTGCAAAAAACAAGGCGGACTTGACGGGTGATTCAAGCTCTGAGCAGCTTCTTCACAACTTTACTGCAAGATTTGTCGATGAAAAAGTTCAGGCGTACGAACCTTGGTCTGGAACCTACTTGGGGCTTGGCTCCATCAAGGATGCTTTTTTATGCCAAAGAAGAAAGAACATTATCTTTAAAATAGAGGGTTTTGACTATCTTTTTCCAGGAACACCGATAGCTTTTACCGATAAACTTGAGATAAAAGATGACCTCATCTCGGCACAGCTTGACAATGTCGTAAGTATAGCCATCATTATATATATGTATGCCGTCGGTTATAAAGGGACAGCTTTTTTTACCGCTTCTGAGGAGGCTGGAAGAAGCTGGAGATTTTTGCTGGAGTGGTTTAGACGTTTTGATATAAAAACAGATGAGCTGCTTGTCCTTGACACAAGCCCATACCCTACTCTCGATGAGATCAGAAATATAGATATAGTTATGAGAAACAGAGATTCAAATGCCGTATTTAGATCGCCTTTAAAAAATAGGATAAAGCAGATAGCTATAAAGAACAAGATACGATATGATTTTAAAGACAGCTACCTAAAAGCTAAAATGGCTAAGAACGGCACTATCAGCTCTCTTGGAACTACAGAGCTTGGAAGACTTATTCACGCAACAAAAGGGGAGATTCAGGGAACTACCCTGCAGATCCCGACAATAGGCTACCACACAGTCCATGAGACTACTACTAAAACTGCCGTTGAGAGCATGATAAAGGTTTTAAAAAATCTGTATATAACTTAAGATATAAAAGGAAAACAGTGAGCAATGTACATAATCTGGTAGATAACCTTCATATAGAAGACTTGCAAAACGAAACGCATCCATCTATTTTTGATGAAAATGATGGTTATGAGATGTTAATCCTCAGGCTCCCTGTTCTTTTAGATGAGATGAAAGTTACCTCTACGGGTTTTATTATAACACCTGAGAATAGCTATCTATATATGAGAGACAAAAAAGAGCTCAAGCCCTTGGGAAGCCGCTTTGAAGCCCCTTATGAGATTCTAGACGGTATAGTCGATGAGCTTTTAAAAGCTTTTGATAGTTACCGCGATCTTATAGAGGATATAGAGGAGAGTCTCTACCTAAACAAAGCTACAAACTCTTTTATGAACAGATGGCTAAAACTTAAACGCAATATCGTGCGAATCGAGAGAATACTTACACATGCATCTTCGACCATGGATGAGACGATTGCATATTATAAAAAGTGTGATGATTTTCCGCTGAACCACTACCTAGATCTTCATGAGCACCTTGAGAGAACATTGCGCTCTGCTTCACTACAGCTCTCAAAACTTGACTATATCTACAAGTTTTACACAACTCAGACAAACGAGAGAATAAACCGCTCGATCTTTGCACTTACCATTATCTCTGCAATATTCTTGCCTCTAAATCTGATAGTAGGCTTTTTTGGGATGAATACCAGCGGCTTGCCTTTTTCAGATGGATTATCGGGAACAAACAGCGTTTTAATACTAATGGTCTCCTTGTCGGTTATAGCTTTTTTGGCTATCTATTTTATGAAAAGAAAAATCTAGGGGGTTTTGAAGAGTGTCACTAAAACAGGCCAAAAGACCTATTTTAGAAGGAGAAATAAAATTTTAGATATTAATAAATATCTGAGCTTGGATGGTTAGGCTTACTAATGGGAGTTTTAGCCTCTTTTGTATCGTAGTGGACTACGTTGTCTGCTTGAAGAGCACCTAATGTCAATGCGATTAATAAAATGATGTTTTTCATTTTGGTTTCCTTTGGTAAGAACGCGTTACGCTCTAAATTTTTAAATCAGAGTAATTTTATCCGATTTAACTTTTATGTTTCTTATCACTTTTTAACTACATAACAGTTTTAAGATTTTTTTAATTTTTTTGAAATATTCCTAATCACAATTTACTCTAACTCAGATACAATTCTAAAATTATAAATTACATAACAAAACCTCTTTTAAACATAGGTTTGCAAAGTAGCCAAATGCACCAGATAAGCAACCACATATTTTGCGACGACTTCATCGCAGAACTAAAACTTGAAATGCGTCTGTTAGCAAATCCATACTATGACTATCCATATCTTATTATTAAAAATTTCTTCTCAAAAGCGATCTGCCATGAGATCTCGGAGTACGCCTATAACACCTCAGAGGGAGAAAAAGCAAAGGTAAAGACAAGAGTTTTGGGCAGTGTAGTAGATCCAAGCGTGGATGAGAGCATCAGAAAGACTCTCATTCATAAACTATCTGAACTTCATCAGGGGCTCTATGAAGAGAACTTTAAAATATATCAGCCCCAAATTGAGCGCTTCTTCAGCGTAGCACTCACTACATCTACAACTCTTCAGGCGCTCGAATACACAAAAGGGTCATTTTATATAAAACATTCGGATGATTCAAACGAGCTGGTAGATGCCCATGGCAGAACGGTAGGCTTTGTTCAGGTGGCACCACAACGCAAGATCACCACAGTTCTATTTACAACCCCGCATAAAAACCATAGCCGTGAGGAGTACAGTTTTAGCGGCGGAGAACTGGTTTTTAATTATCTCTTCGATGCAGAAGGCAAGCAGATAAAACTCTACCCGGAGGCGGGAGATATGATAGTTTTTCCAAGCAACCCCATATATAGCCATGAAGTACTGCCCATAAAAGACGGCTACAGGCTGACTCTAGTTCAGTGGCATAACGCCATTGTCAACTAAACTACATTGAGAGTTTGAGATAACCCCAAATCCGCTATAATTTCACATGTCAAAATTTAAAGTTTATTCAGATTATTCGCCTGCAGGCGACCAGCCTACAGCCATTAAAACCCTAAGCGATTCTATTTTAAAAGGGAACCGTTACCAAGCCCTAGAGGGCGTGACCGGAAGCGGAAAGACCTACACAATGGCAAGTGTTATAGAAAAAGTGCAGATGCCGACCATCATAATGACGCACAACAAAACTCTTGCTGCTCAGCTCTACTCTGAGTTTAGACAATTTTTTCCAAACAACCATGTAGAGTATTTTGTCTCCTACTACGACTACTATCAGCCCGAGGCTTACATCCCGCGTCAAGACCTCTTTATTGAAAAAGACAGCGCCATAAACGATGAGCTTGAGCGTCTTCGCCTCTCCTCAACCGCAAATCTTCTCAGCTATGATGACGTTATCGTCGTGGCTTCCGTCTCTGCAAACTACGGTTTGGGAGACCCTGAAGAGTATGAAAATATGGTGCAGTCCATTGCCATAGGCGACACAATTGCACAAAAAAAGCTTCTTCTTCGCCTTGTCGAAATGGGCTATAGTCGAAACGATACCTACTTCGACAGCGGGCATATACGCGTAAACGGCGAGACTCTAGATGTTTTTCCGCCCTACTTTGAACAAGAGGCTATCCGCATAGAGTTTTTTGGTGACGAGATAGAGGCAATCTATACCTTTGATGTAATAGATAACAAAAAGCTTGAAGAGCATAAACAGTTTACCATCTACGCAACCTCGCAGTTTAGTGTTAGCCAAGAGAAAATGGCAGTTGCGATAAAGCGCATAGAAGAGGAGCTTGACGAGAGGCTTGCTTACTTTCAAAAAGAGGGCAAACTAGTTGAGTATCAGCGCCTAAAACAGAGGGTAGAGTTTGATCTTGAGATGCTGCAAACGACGGGAATGTGTAAAGGTGTAGAGAACTACTCACGACTGCTCACAAACAAAAAACCCGGAGAAGCACCCTACACTCTGCTTGATTACTTTGCTCTGCACCATAAAGAGTATCTCGTAATAGTTGATGAGTCACACGTCTCACTTCCACAATACCGAGGAATGTACGCAGGGGACAGAGCAAGAAAAGAGGTTCTTGTAGATTACGGTTTTCGTCTGCCAAGTGCGCTTGACAATAGACCATTGATGCTGGATGAGTATATACACAAAGCTCCTCACTACCTTTTTGTCTCTGCAACGCCCTCCTTGTACGAGCTTGAGATGTCAAGCACTATAGCAAAACAGATCATCCGTCCAACTGGACTTCTTGACCCCGTTTTGGAGATAAAACCATCTACAAATCAGGTGGAAGATATACATGATGAGATAAAAAAGGTCACAGTGAAAAATGAGCGTGTTTTAATAACCGTTCTTACAAAAAAGATGGCAGAGGCACTTACGAAATATCTCGCAGATCTTGGAATAAAAGTGCAATATATGCACTCAGATATTGATACGATTGAGAGGAATCAGATAATCCGCTCACTGCGTCTTGGCGAATTTGACGTTCTCATAGGGATCAACCTTCTGCGTGAAGGGCTTGACTTGCCAGAAGTGAGTCTTGTAGCAATATTGGATGCCGACAAAGAGGGGTTTTTAAGAAGCGAGACATCACTTATCCAGACGATCGGAAGAGGTGCTAGAAATGCAAACGGCAGAGTTATTCTGTATGCAAATAAAATCACTTCCTCTATGCAAAAAGCTATTGACATCACTAATGCCAGAAGAGAGATGCAGGAGAAGTACAACAAAGAGCATAATATTACGCCGACAACTACCATCCGCAAACTTGATGAAAATCTCAAAGTAGAAGATTACGGCGGTATTTACCAAAAGCATAAAAAAATGGATAAAATTCCTCCTGCAGAGAGAAAAGCGATGGTAAAAGAGCTATCACTAAAGATGAAAGAAGCAGCTCGTGAGCTAAACTTTGAAGAGGCTGCACGACTTCGTGACGAGATAACAAAAATTAAAAAACTATAGGACAAAAACTGATGGAAGATACATTTAGCAATCTTGCTACTTACGGATATATAGGACTTTTCCTCTACTCTCTTGGCGGAGGGTTTGTAGCGATCATTGCAGCAGGGGTCCTCTCTTTTATGGGCAAAATGGACTTGACGACATCTATTCTTATCGCTTTTGTTGCAAACGCACTTGGCGACTTTTTACTATTTTATATGGCAAGATACCAAAAAACAATGATGATGGACGGTCTAAAAAAACATAGAAGAAAACTTGCCCTTGCACACATCATGATGAAGAAAAACGGCTCATGGATAATACTTTTTCAAAAATTTGTGTATGGGATAAAGACACTTATTCCAATAGCGATCGGTCTAACCAAATATGACTTTAAAAAATTTGCCATTCTTAATGTTTTAAGTGCAGGAGTTTGGGCACTTGCTTTTGGGCTTGGAAGTTACTATTCTGGAAGTTTCTTGATGAATATAGCCGAGACAATAAGTCAAAAGCCTTGGATCGCGCCTATTGTTTTAGTTGTGCTTGGTGGGGCTTTATGGTTATATATGACTCACGCGACGAAAAGAAAGGTCAAATAGAGAGTTTTTTAACTCTCTATCTTTGGTCCTGCTGCAGAGTAGTCAAATTCGCTGTCCTCACTCTGATACTTTTTAAAGTTCTCTATAAACATCTCAGCCAATGTATCTCTAGTTTTGTCAAACTCCTCTTTATTAGCCCATGCATTACGAGGGTTGAGGATCTCAGGATTTATCTCTCCTAGAGTCTTTGGAACATGAAGACCAAACGTTCTTGTTACATCAAACTCACTGCTTTTTATGCTTCCGTCTAGTATCGCGTTTATACAAGCACGAGTGTCTTTGATGCTCATTCTGTGACCAACACCGTAAGCACCGCCTGTCCAGCCTGTATTTACAAGATATACGTTTACGCCGTGTTTATCGATCTTCTCACCTAAAAGCTTGGCATACACCGTAGGGTGAAGCGGCAAGAAAGCCTCTCCAAAACATGCGCTGAATGTTGCTACAGGCTCTGTTATACCGCGCTCTGTTCCTGCAACTTTTGCAGTATATCCGCTTAAGAAGTAGTACATTGCTTGTTCACGAGTAAGTTTTGATACCGGAGGAAGAACGCCAAAAGCGTCCGCAGTTAAGAAGATTATGTTTTCAGGGTGACCCGCGCCCAAAGATGGTTCGTGGTTGTCTATATGCTCTATCGGGTAAGAGACTCTGGTGTTCTCTGTTTTACTTGAGTCTTCGTAATCGACCTCGCCGTCACCATACATGACGACATTTTCAAGCAGAGCACCAGGCCTAATGGCGTTATAGATCTCAGGCTCGCTCTTGCCGTCAAGGTTTATGACCTTGGCGTAACAGCCTCCCTCAAAGTTAAATACACCTTCATCATCCCATCCATGTTCATCATCGCCGATAAGTCTTCTGTGCGGATCTGTTGAGAGAGTAGTCTTTCCTGTACCGCTAAGTCCGAAGAAAAGTGCAGTATCACCGCGCTCTCCGACATTTGCAGAACAGTGCATAGAGAGCTTGCCCTCTAGTGGCAGCCAGTAGTTCATCATAGAGAAGATGCCCTTTTTCAGCTCGCCGCCGTACCATGTACCGCCGATAATAGCCAGATTGTTCTCAATATCAAAAAGGACAAAAACCTCAGAGTTAAGCCCATGCTCCATCCATTTATCATTAACGGCTTTGCAAGCGTTTAGTACCGTAAACTCAGGCTTGAAGTTCTCTAATTCTTCCTCATTAGGGCGGATAAACATATTTTTAACAAAGTGAGACTGCCATGCTATCTCTGTTACAAAACGTATTGATTTTTTTGAAGCTTCGCTTGAACCGCTGAAAACATCAGTTATATAAAGATCTTTTCCAGAGAGTTGCTCTCTTGAGAGATCCAAAAGTTCATTGAATATCTCTTCGCTGATCTTTTGATTTACATCGCCCCAAGCGATATATTGATTTGACGGATAACGATCTACAAAATATTTGTCTTTTGGACTGCGACCGGTAAAAATTCCCGTGTCCACAGCTGTTGCACCTTTTTTTGTTACAACACACTCATCATTTTCAATCTCATGTCGAATTAGTTCATCATAACTTAGATTATGATAAATCTTACCAACACTTTTTAAGCCTATCTCTTCTAACTCGGTTAAGTTCATAACTTGCCTTATGGTACTTTTTAATTATGGGTGGAATTATACACTTAATAAACATAAATTAAAAGTAAATATCGAGCATCAATTCTATTTTTTAATAACTTTTCCAATAGGTTAATTGCAGAAAATTTACTTTAAGAATTTTTTGGTAAAATTTCGCTCTTGCTCGCATAACTCAGTTGGTAGAGTGTTACCTCGACAAGGTAAAAGTCACTGGTTCGAGTCCAGTTGTGAGCACCACTATTTATTACTACTAATTACTTATTTTAGGCACTTTCAGCTTCCCCTATGTTTTACTTGTTACAATTTCCATATATCCATTTACTACTAAATACTGATAAAATGTTGCGGTAAATGTTGCGGTAAGATTTTAAACAAGGTAGAAATAAAAATGTCTGATTTGATAAAAACAAAATTTGCAGGTATTTACTATAAAGAAGAGCCTAAAACAAAGGTTAAAACCTACATTGCCAGAATAAATATAAGAGGTCTTATTAACACGGAACAGATAGTCGGGTACTCTAATGATACAATAAGAACAAACCCCTCTATAGCCTTTCAAAAGAGAAATGAACTCATACAAAAAATAAAAGCCGGAGACTCTATAAGAGCAGAGGATAATCCGACACTTGACTCATATTTTAATGAGTATATGGATTTTAAAGAGAGCGGCAATTTGTTATCCGCTAAAAAAATAACTGTCTATAAATCATTTTACCGCAACCATATACCGCAACATTTGAAGTCAAAAAAGCTCAAGCAGATTACAAAAGACGATTTTCAAAAGGTAATAAATATTATGGTTAAGAATGGATCTAAACCAAGTTTTATAGAAACCGTAAAAACTTGTTTCTCTCCAATCTTCAATGATGCAATAGAAAAGAGCATTATTGCTAAAAATGTAATTAAAGGTTTGAAGTTCCCGGACTACGACCCAAACAAATATTTTAACTTACCTGACAATAAAGTAAAAGCTCTTTTTGAAGCAATTATGAATATTGCAAATAATAAATATAGAGTTATGTTTATGTTTTTACTCAGAGGCAGAAGAGCCGGAGAAGTTTTAAGTATGCAATGGTCTGATTTAAACTTTGAAAATAAAACTTATAATATTCGAGACTCTCAATCTAAAGTAAGAAAAAATCTTACTTTTTCTCTTGATGATGAGCTTTTGGCACATTTTGAATACTTAGATAAAAAAGAGAGCGGCTTTATCTTTATAAATCCAAAAACAGATAGACCATATTTTACATTTCCAGTTCGAGTATGGAACCGCATTAGAAAAGATGTAGGAATAGAAGAGATGACTATACATGATTTTAGACATTTGCTAGGATTTACGCTTGTGAATAATAATGTGCCGTTAGAGCATATCTCTAAAGCTCTGGGACACTCTAAAATCACAACTACACAAAGATATAGCAATCAAAAAGAACTAATGGCTAAACAAGCTGTAGATGTATTTTTGGGGATTATTCAAAAAAATAGTTAATTACTCTTTATTTATATCGCCTAAATAAGCCGGCTTAGGATACATAGTCATTACTGCTTCATGCAAGCTCTTTTTTGTCTCTTCTCGACGTTCTTCTTCTGTCATATCATGATAACTTTTTTCTTTTTTTGCAGTATTGCTCTTTTGCTGTTGCTTTTCATCTGAATTAACTGTTTTTATCAATGGCTTTATCGAGATAATTTTTTCAGGATCAGACTGTAATTTGGTTTTGTTTCTTTTGAGCCATTTGCTCAAATTTGAATCAGTAATACCTGTTTTATTTTTTGATACACTTCTAAGATACTCTATAACCTGCTTTTGAGAATACTCTTTCTCCAGCAGTGTAAAAATAGTATCCCTATGTTTTTCAAATACGCTTTTTCTCTTATTTGGCTCGTTATTCGTTAAAAATTCCTCCAAAGACATATTTGACTCCATTTGAATAATTTTGACTAATTATAGCATTTATTTTCCTTATTTTGAATGTTATTTACCTTAGTTGAATATATATGAAATAAATTGAATAATAATTGAAACAAACTTGAATATTAATAATCAGGTATGGGCATAAAAAAATTATGATATAATTTTCTATACTTTTTGCTATATGCTCAACTGTCGTCGAGCTTGAAAGAGATGATAATGAAAGAGAATTTTAGAGTTGATTTGCATATCCTAGACCATGCGGATACAATCAAGAATGACATAAAAGAGTACAACTCTACTATTCACAAGCATCATTTTAAGTGTAGCATTGATACATCTCAACTTATTGTAAAAGGCCATAACACTAAAGACAAGATCAATAAAGTCATGAGAGATCTGCTGGATGAGATTACAAATACAGAATATGAATTTAGAGTAAAAACAAGAACATATACGGATAGGCACGGCAATAAAAAAGAGTACTACTCTACAAAGAGATTCAATTTAAAAGATGATGTGCTTGCAGCATATCATAACCGGTCGTTTAATTCTGATGCAGAGTTTGATAACATAGAGCCTCATTTTCATTTTCTTTTTTCAAACAGAGAGATGGGCAGAAGCTTTTATCATCTTAAAAAACATTTACAAGAGAAAGCCGGCAAGTATGGTTTGGTTTTTCATTTTGCAGAAGATAAAGAACACGGAACAAATAGATATAAAGGTCTTATGCAAAAATGCAGTAATTTTTCCTGGTGGACCCAGAAAATGAATGATAAAGTGTTTTCTAACTATGTCAACCGCAAAAGCGAAGATATGACAAATAATTTAGATCTTTTGCTGGAGTATACACAAAAGACTGGAAATCTACAGTTTTATATCAAAGTTATGAACAATTTAAAAAAGAGGCTTCTTGAGAATGATTTATCGTTTGAGTATAGAGGCAATGATATATCAAAGCTCTATCCGATACCGTTAAATGAGCAGATGAGCGAAACATTAGAGGCAATAGCTAGAAAAGACAAGAGAGCACTTGAGAGACTTAATGATAGAGATAACTTTTTATCAAGAGATTATATAAAGTACTGCAACGGTTTTCAATCAACTATTATAGGGGAACTTGCAGCAAGAGGCTACAATCTTGAAGTAATGGAGTTTGATTATTCCGGCATGCAGGCAAAAAAGAAGAGTAAAAAAGAGAGACCGTTTGAAACGTTTAATGAAGCCGTAAAAAAGGACTTGCAAGAAGCTTTAAAGTATGCAAGAAATGAACGTGAGCTCAAACTGTTTTTACAAAAAAGCGGCTATGACGGTATCGGTTTTAAAAGTAAAAATATCAACGGAAAACGGCAAAACATAGGTCTTAAATTTAATTTTAAAGGCAAGGAGTATAGTGTATATTATAACCAGATAGACACTACGTGGAGTGAGATCACAAGGCAGCTTATGGATTCAAACAAGCAGCATTTGCCCGAAGAAGCGCTTGCAAGTAATTTAGCAAATCTGAAATTCTTTGATTCTTACCAAAACAAGATATTTAAACAGATATACGACATAGATGCGGACATGGACCTATCTAAGTACTTTATTAAAAAAGAGAGCGACCATATTGTTATCAGTTCAAAAGATTCCAAAATTATAGACAGTGCACAAAGAATAGAAGCAGAATATAGCGATGATGAAGAGATTAAGCTTATTGCACAAATGCTTATTAATAAAGGATGGACTGATTTTGAGAAGCTTGAATTTAACGATAGCGATGAGGATTTTATATTAAAATTGAAAAATGAGATGGAAGGTTATAATTATTAACGGTCTCTAATTATTGCTTTTTTATTATTTTTGATGTATAGTATTTGTAATGTTTGAAACACTCAAACATTGCCTAAAAAACGACAAATTGGAATAGGCACTGATAATTATGAATAGTCGAAATTCAACTAAATAAATGTTGAATAAGACTATTCATAAAATTTAAATTTTAAAAATAAAAAAGTAGGATTGGGTTGTGACTATAGAGTCAATATTAAATAGTACTGAAAAAATTAAATCAAATAAATATGCCACACCTATAAGCGTACCAACACATTTGGAGTATCCAAAATTACAACATATTGATTTTCAATTAATAAAGGAAGCTGCTTCTAAACTCTTAGAAAAACAAAAACAAGAAATTGAAGAATCAAATCAAAAAAAAGATCCTAATTGGAAGACAAAATTAATATTTAAAATAATAATAAAGCACATACTTATACTTTTTTTTATGATCTATTTATTTGCATCTACTTCACGAGATGCAGAGCTTTTTTTGTCAGTTGTTAGTTTTTTTTTAATTCTATATGCTTTATATGATATTTCTTATGCATTAGGTACATTAGGTAAAGAAAAGTCGCCTTATTCACTAGAAGAATTGGAGATAAAAATATATAAAAATTTTCTTCATATAACATCAATAAATCAACTAGGAAATGATATAAAATTTGAAACTTTAGGGGTGGTAGAAAATCATTCAAGTGAGTCAAGTAATCGAGAACAAATATACATTCAAGCCTATAAAATGGGTGCTGATGCTATTGTTGGATTTAAAACTGATCATTCCGCATCAACAACTGTATCACATAGTAGAACCACTAACCGTATAGCTTCAGAAGTAAACCACTACTACCATGGTCAAGGAACCGCGATTAAACTTATTTAGAAACAACTGCATACAAAAAGCAGATTGCTTCTTAGGCTTGATCTGTTTATAATACTTAAGCATATCTTTTTATGCACATTTATACTGGCACTTAAAACAAAATTTCCTTTGCCACTATCAAAACAGCTGTAACAGATAGAACCGCAATCGTGGCGTTAAGCACCGAAAACGGTTTTTTGTAAGTATCTTTTTTTGAATATTGTTCAAGTTCAAATTTCTCCAGTGCCGTTGATATTTTCGCATCTATCTCAAGCTGCGTATTTGCGCTTGAAGTTCTATACATTATGTCAGTAATTTCAAGCACAAGTTCATTAACATTGCCTACGGTCTGTATCATATTTTCGATTCTTTGCTCATAACTGTTCAATCTATCTTCCGTCTGTTTTATAAACTTTACAAGAATTGCCTCTTGCAGCTTTTCATATTTTGCATTGTCTTCAGTATGTGTGGGTGTCTGACTCATCATATATCTCCTTTTGTGTATGTTTTTGTTCGTTTTTTGCAGATATTCCAAAACTCGCATCTAACATTTGACTGATTTTTTCATTACTTAATATGTCAAGCACATTGTTTTTGGCCAAAAAGTCGTCAAGCTCATGTTCTGTAGCCTTTTGAATTATTTCTACTCTATCAACTACTGCACTTAAAAGATTGTCTCCTTCTATTTTTTTCTTAAGATCATCTGCAAGTCTTCTCTCCAGTTCTTGAGTGTGCATCTTTTTTATTTCTTGAGCTATTAACATAAGAAAATAGAATGGATTGAGGGCAGCAACATCGTTACAGGCATTTATTTTTAAAGGCTCTTGGCGGCTTTCTCGCTCCTGTCTTAGTATTTGCAAGTTTGCATTAATAGTCTCTTGCTCACTTTGAAGCATGTTTTTTATGCGACTAAGTTTTGCCATATCTGTATTTTTTATTTTTCTCGTTTTCATCTTTCTGTCTCCTCTTCTACAGCATCAAATTCATTAATTAGCTCCACGCTTTTAGTTACTGCTTCTATACTGGTTGTCTGTTCCAGTATGAAATTAATCTCTTCATAACAACCGACAATTTCTTTTGAAATCATTATTGATTTTTTTAGTTCTTCCTCTCTTTTAAGCGCCTCTTGCTTAGAAATATTAGAGTCGGCCATAACAGTGATATTAAAGTCGAGAGCGAGCGCTTCGTCCATAGCTTCTACCGATTTATGAACTGTCGCATTTAGCTCCCACATCATAGCTTGAACTATAGCACATCCGCAGCAGACGGCTTTCAGAGAATTTGGAACAAACAATAGAGACAATAATATGGCAAGGGAGCTCAAGCTTGTCTTTTTCATTTTTTTTGTCTCCTTAATAGTGAAAATGAGGATCAGGTGTAGCAGTCACATCCTGAAACTTTTTTTGAGATTCGTATTTAATATGACTAAGTCCTGCTATCTCTCTTTTAATGTTTGCAAGTTTTTCATAATCCACTAAAAGAGTCTCATACTCTTTTATGAGTTCTTGAGCCTTCTCATGTGCAAGCTGCATCATCTTGACATCTTGCCGGTGTTGTGCGTCATCCATCTGTTTTCTGATCTCTGCCTGACGAAGAGACAAGCGATACTCTTCTCTGTATACCCTACTCTCCAGCCCTACGGTTTTTAATTCTGCCGCCACGCTCATAATGGAAGATTTTTTAAATGTTTGATGAGCGTCCAACTGCTTATGAACGCGCTCAGCTGTTTTATTACCGGTTAAAAAATTAAAAAATTTACCGAACATGTATATCCTTCGTATAATATATTTATCAACCAAATAGTTAAAATATGGTTGTGTGTTCTTAAAGACTCATAGTTTTCACAAAAGCTAATAATAAACAGGTTTCTTTCCTTTTTGGACTTAAGTACCAGCACATAAAACGTCTTGTGTTAGCTTTATAAAATCATCTATAGGATGCTAAGGGGAGATTAACACTCTTTACCTTTTATAACACGAAGCTATGAGATCTACAAACTAACTACAAGAGGTGTATTATGTATTACGTTGGGATTGATGTTGCGAAAGAGAAACATTATGTTTGTATCTTAGATGATACTAATGAGTTTGCTGTTAAACCGTTTTGGATATATTCAGATATTTTAGGTCTTAGAGAACTACTCAAACGATTAGCTGAGTTATCTTTAGATAGTGATGATTTTATCATAGGAGTAGAATCTACGGGTGCATTTA
>NZ_SZPX01000007.1 GCF_005217605.1 Sulfurimonas crateris
TGGCTATAGAGAGAGGGAAACGCCTGGCCCCATTCCGAACCCAGAAGCTAAGCCTCTCATCGCTGATAATACTGCATCTTTCAGGTGTGGAAACGTAGGTCGCTGCCTAGTTGGTCATTTCTTCTACTAACTTATTTAATCAATCTAAATTATTTAAATCAAATCTTTTAATCAGTTATTAACTGATATACTTCTAAAATCTTACTCACAACCACTTAGGATATAAAATGAAATATATACTATCTTTAGCAACACTGCTGCTATTTCTTACAGGGTGTTCTACTACAACATATACAAAAAAGATAATTCACGGAGAGATTCAAGACAAAGAGGTTCTCATAGCTGCAAGAGACGGCAGTTTTAAACTTCAAGGAGAGTTTAGCGCTCCATTTCAAAGCTCAATTCACTATCACTCTTTAAATATCGGCGGTGAGAAGTTTATAAAAGGGTATAGAAGAGCTTTAGAGTTTGGAGCAAAGCATGTTCTTGTAAAAGTTCCATCTCAAGAGAAAGAGCTATACGGTGTTTTAGCACTTGAAGATGCAGATGAGAGAGGTTTTGGTCCAGGTACGCTCTCATATAAGATAATTATCCCAGAGCCATACATAAAGGCGGCAAATAACGGGAAGATCTCTGTCGTATATGAGTACTACCGCATAAAAGATGATGCACTTTTTGATAACAGCAATATAAAGAAGTATTCATGGATATTGTGGTTAAGCGATAAGGATATATTTAAGTGAAGATCTTTCTATCTACATTAGCATCTATAGCATCGCTTAGCGCTTACGAACTTATTCATATATCTAACTCCGTTGATATGCAAAGCTTAGAAGAGCTTAGCAAAAAGTATAAAAAAGATGTTGTCATAAGTGATAGTCGTGCCTACTTGGTTCCGAGCGAGTGTCTGCTTGAGAGATATTTCGGCGGACTTAGTCAAAATAGTGTAGAGCTTCCAAACAGCGAGCTTTACTATAGTTCTCATGCAGTCAATGAGAAGATCTTTGATGCAAAAGATGCGCAAGAGATCGAAGAGGAGATCGCTAAACAGAATATAAGCGACACTATAGAAGCGAAAGAGGCAAAAGAGTTCTTACAGGATAGCAGTGGACGACTCTTTGGCGGGCTAAGTCAAGGTGTACTGGATCTTAAAGCACAAAAAAATATTGTAAAAGATGTACCAAAAGAGAGCACAGCACAGCGAAATCCCGAGTGCAGAGTTTTGGACGACAGTTCAGGCTATGAGATAAGAGGTGCAAAAAATCTACAAATCTACAGCGATCAAAAGATCATTAATATAAAAGAGAGCATACTTTTTAAGTAAAATTACTCTCTTGCGCCTAGTTATGGTCTCTTGGGCGATTTTACTTCACGTGTAATATAATAAAATTGTTACATATATGTTACACAACTACACGTTATGATAATTTTATCACGCTTTTTTAATAATCCCAAAAAGATAATCTATATAATATCAACCGTACCAAAATATACAAAAAACTTATATAAAAGCTAAATAGGGCATTTTTTATAGCATATATTGATTTTAGTTATATGCAAAGATTATATATCTGACAAATTAAAGATAATTATTAAGCTTGGCTTATGTTTGTTTACTATTCGTTTAAGAAACGGTTAAAAATTACTCTCCTATAATGCTTACATTCTAAAAAATTACTCGTAGGAGAGAAAATGAAAAGAACAATTAAACTTGCAGTGGTAGCTGCTTTAGCTTTAGGTGCAACATCTGCATTCGCAACGAATGGTTCAACGCTGATGGGTGTCGGTGCCAAGTCTCGTGGTATGGGTGGTGTTGGTATTGCAACAGGAATGGGGGCAGAGTCAACTTTGTCAAACCCTGCTTTAATAACTACTATTAAAGGTAATAATGAAGTCTCTTTCGGGGGAACTGTTTTTATGCCAGACATAGAAACTAATAACAATATGGTTCTTTCTGATGGACTTGGTGGATATGATATGTCTCAAGTTGGAACACAAACTAGTGACTCTGATTTTTTTGTTATCCCTTCTGTTTCTTTGGCTTCTAAAGTTAATGATAACTTCTACTGGGGTATCGGTATGTGGGGAACAGGCGGCTTAGGTGTTGATTATCGTGGTGATGCATCACATATGGATATGGTTACTGCTCTTCAAACTATGCAGTTTGGTGTTCCATTAGCATATACAGCTAATGGTTTCAGTGTTGGTATTACTCCAATAGTTCAATACAGTTCTTTAGATATTAATTATGTTATGTCTTCAGGACTACAGAATAATATGGCTGCTGCTTTAGGTGATCCTAGTTTCGGTATAACTGATGACTTAAGTGTGGGAGCAGGTGCAGCGCAAGATTTATCTGTTGGTTTTAATCTTGGTATGGCTTATGAGACAAATGGTTTCACTATTGGTGCTGTTTATAAATCAGAAATTAAATTTAATATTGATGATCAATTGTCAAATGCAATAAACCCAATGATTCCAATGAGTCCAAGTGGATATACACAAGATGAAATGGCTACTCCAGCTGAATATGGTATTGGTGTTAGCTATACAATGCAAGGGCATACTATAGCAGTTGACTATAAAAATATTAACTGGGAAGATGCTGAAGTTTATAAAGATTTTGGCTGGGAAGACCAAGATGTTATCGCAGTAGGTTATGAGTATGCTACTGACGGCTGGGCACTACGTGCAGGTTACCAGTATGCAGAGAGTGCTGTTCAAGACAATACAGGTAAAAATTTGACATTAGATAGTTACGGTTTCGATATCACTAACACATTCAACATGTTAGGTTTTCCTGGTACTCAGGAGTCTCACATATCTCTTGGTGGTACTTATGCATTTAATGAAACTATTTCTATGGATTTAGCTGTTGTTTATGGCTTAGAAAATGAAGAAAAAATGACCAATTTTCTAGGTCAAGACATTACAACTAAACACTCTGAGCAAAGCTATACAGTTCAACTTAACTACGCGTTCTAAGAACTCTCTCTACATATAGTGTACCGCCTATTTGGCGGTACACATTTTATGAAAAACCAGCGAAAAAACTTCAGTAGATTTACAGAATTGTGTGTTATAATATCTTAAATTTACTTTGTGATAGTTTTATCACTTTTATCACAAAATAAACTCTACAAACAAAGGAAATATATGTTAAGAAATATAATGATGGGACTTTCTACACTAATGGTTGCATTTGTGTTTAGTGGTTGTTCATATTTAAATATGGGTAAAGTTTTTGTATTTGATTTTTCAGGAGAAACAAGAACCGCTTACGCTAAGATGATGGGCACTATCGGTGAGACCGGAGATCCTGCACAGGCTATGATGCTTGAGTTTAAAGTTGTTGATGATGTAACTGAAGAAGAGGTCATAGAGTCTATTCAATCAGTAGCGCTTGAGTACAACATGATGGTTGTAGGCGAGAAAAATATGTTCAACCTAGAAGATGCAAAAGCTGAAGAGGTAAAACATGCAAGAATTATTGAGCTTTGTTCACTAAGCGTTGCTAAGAAGATGTTTAACCACTCACGTTACTATGGCGGGTTTATGCCTTGTAGAATTGTGTTTGTAGAGTATGGAAACGGCGATAGATACCTTATCACTATGGATATGACTTTGGCACTTTACGGCGGAACTGATAAGAAGCCGATCAATGACGATCTTTTTGAAGATATGTTAAGAGTAAAAGAGGCTATGGAGAAGATTCCAGAGAAAGCTGCAAGAGGCGATTTCTAAGCCACTTGGCTTTGCCAGAAGCAGTGAAGATTTTCTTCACCGCTTTAAACTATAAAATTTTAAACTAAAACCGCTTCTCTTTTTCCCTCTTTGATTTCACCGATAATATAACCGTCTGTTTTAGCAAGTACGTTCTCTACATCTTTATCTTTTACGACCAAGATCATACCGACACCCATATTGAATGCTCTAAACATCTCATCCATCTCTACATGCTGTGAAATAAGCTCAAAAATAGGGAGTATTTTAATAGAGTCTCTTTTTATCTCAGCTCTTAGGTTTTGAGGTAGAACACGGGGAAGATTCTCGACTATTCCGCCGCCTGTGATGTGAGCTAGTGCGACTACACTCTCTTTGATCTCTTTGAATGTTTTGACGTAGATGCGTGTAGGCTCTAAAAGAGTCTCTATAAGAGGTTTGCCATCAAACTCATCTTCAAACTTCATACCCATCTTCTCGAACAGTACTTTACGTGCTAGAGAGAAGCCGTTTGAGTGAAGCCCTGAACTTGGAAGCGCTATGAGTTTGTCTCCCGCTCTTACAAGTGATACTCTGTCCATCTCACTCTTCTCTGCTACGCCCACAGCAAACCCTGCAAGGTCATAATCATCTTGTGAGTACATTCCCGGCATCTCTGCAGTCTCTCCGCCGATAAGGGCACATTCGCTTCTTCTACACCCCTCTGCAATACCTGCGACAACATTGGTAGCAGCAGCAACGTCAAGTTTTCCCGTAGCGTAGTAGTCTAGGAAAAAAGATGGCGTGCCGAAGTTGCAAATGAGGTCATTAACGCACATAGCAACAAGGTCGATGCCTACTGTGTTGTGTATGCCTGAGTCGATTGCGAGCTTTAGTTTGGTTCCGACACCGTCGGTTGCAGCAAGCATAACCGGTTCTTTGAAGCCCTTTGGCAGCTCAAACGCTCCCGCAAAAGAGCCTATACCGCCGATAACACCCGGGATCTGTGTAGATTTTACTAAAGGTTTGATGTTCTCAACAAAACTATTGCCGGCATCTATGTCGACACCTGCATCTTTGTAGCTTATTTGGCTCATTTATGGCTCCGATATTAAAAGTACGAAATTATACCCCATCGGAGTTAAAGCCAGAGTTAAAGAGGAGTTCCTATTTGATAGAGCACTTTTTGGAGATAATGCAGAGCGGACAGAAATTTGCAATACCTGCAATAAGAGGTAAAACACCTAGATAGAACCACGCATTGCCCGTAATAAAACCTGTTGCAATAAGCGCTACGCCCGCTACTATTCTGATAACTCTACAGTTTTTTCTAATTTTGTCGTAATTCATTCTGATTCCATAATGTAAGGTTTATAACTTAAATTGATTTAAATTATTACGCGATTATATCTAAAAATGGAAAATATCAGATAGATAGAGCCAAAGATGTTCTCTTTGGCTTATGCATCAAACATATCTGAGTAGAGAGCATCTGCCCAGTCGTAGATGGACTCTGCATTTACAGCTCCATCTTTTTTCCAATCTTCGCTGCTTATGGTATTTGCAAAACTAAAGACTATGTTCTTATCGTAAGCATACTCAGTATAGATGTAGATAGCTCTTTCAGGCTCTATGGAGACTGCCGAAAAACAGCTTGTAATAGGAGTACGCCACTTTACAGGTGCGCTTTTGTTGATCTTTTGCGCGATGTGAGAAGCTACATATTTACCTTCAATGTTTGAAGTGTTTCCGGATTTTGAGAAGCCCATTGGACGGGAGTCTCCGGTAATGTAAACATTTTTTGCATCTATCGCCTCGTATGTCAGTTGATTGATATGCGCTTCAAGTTTGTTTTTTGCATCTTTAGCAAGTCCTACACGCTCTAATATCTTCGCACCTCTTACCTGAGGATAGAAAGCGGCATCTTCAAACTCAAACTCTTCAAATTCAGTATAGACTACTTTGTTGTCAAGATCAATCTCTGCGATCTTTGCTGCAGGTACATACTCCAAGTAGTCAGCGTAAAGCTCATCAAAAGCTGATTTAAATCCCTGCTCTTTAATGGTGATGGAGTTGTTTGCGTCAAGCAGGATAACTTTTGCATTTAGTTTTTTCTGTTTGAAGTAGTCGGCTATGACGCATGCTCTCTCATAGGGAGCGGGAAGACATCTGTAGTTTCCTGCAGGAACCGTGAGGATAAAATTGCCGCCTTTGAAGTTTTTTATCTTGTTTTTTAGGGTTATATGCTCAGATCCAGGCATAAAACCAGCAGGATATTCGTGGCGAAGTCTGTTTTCAAATGCAATGTCATTTGTCCAGCGAGAGTAGTCGTAGTCAATGCCCGGAGCAAAGACTAGGTAGTCGTAGGCTATATCTCCATTGCTTGTCTTTAATATCTGATTCTCTTTATCAAGGTCAATAGCGGTTGCTTGAAAGTAGATGTAGTTGTTATTTCTTGCCGCTTGAAGATAGTCATGCGTTAAGTACTCTATGTCAACCTTGTCTACAAGCCATAGATTGCTGACAGGGCAAGAGATAAACTGGTTCTTTTGTTCAACCAAGATCACATCTGCACTAGGCGCAAATATTTTTGTATATTTTGCAACTGAGAGTCCCGACCATCCGCCGCCTACAACGACGACTCTAGGGTTTTTAGTTTCATGCAGCGGAGCTTTATAGTTTGTGCGTGAGTCGCTATTTGACTCTTTTTTTGATTTAGATTCAGGATTAGCGCTAAGCGTAGAAGAAGCAAGTGCTAGGCCCGAGAGTGCTAAAGCTTCTCTTCTTGAAATTGCCATTTTATAAATCCTTTTTAAAAAGTGTGAAGATATTATCATTTTTTGACTTACCGAGAGCTTATTTTTAGCATAGGAAAATAGTGAGCGGCAGAGAGTATTATGTTATTTAAAACAAATATGCTAAAATCGCAGCAAAAGAAATACAAAAATTTAGGAATTTTAAATATGAGAGATTTTATTTACGCTGAAATGATGGTTCACGTACCTATGTGTACATCCAAAGAGGCAAAAGATGTTTTAATAATAAGCGACAATGCGCAAAAACTGAGTCAAGAGGCGGCAAGACACGGTGAGGCAAATGTAAAAGTTGTAGGATGCTCTCTCAATGAGGTCAGCTCTTTAGATGATGATAACTACGATGTAGTAATATCTGAGATGGGAAATGATGCTGCGCTCTTCTCTCACCTAAACCGCGTTTTGAAAAAAGATGGACTATTGGTGACAAAACACCCATCACTTGAGAGCGTAGAGGAGAACAAGAGTTTGATGAGCATGCTTGGGAAGTTTTTCAAGATCATTATGCCTTACAATATCGGGGATGGCACAACTGCTCTTCTTGCTTCAAAAGAGTATCATCCGACAGCCGATATAAATCTTCAGCGTGCAGATATGATCGATGGGCTTAGTTACTACAACAGCGATATTCACCCTGCGGCATTTGCGATGGGCAACTATATTCGTAAAGAGTATCTAGGGATCATCAAAAACTAATGGCGTTCAAGTATGCTATAGCACTCACGGGAGGGATCGCTACGGGCAAGAGTACCGTAGCGTCTCTGCTGGCACTAAACGGCATGAGGGTTATAGATGCAGACACCATATCTCACGAGATTCTGGACGCTTCATCTGAGTGGGTAAGAGAAAATTTCGGAGATGAGTTTATAGAGGGTTCAAGAGTAGACAGAGCAAAACTCGGAACTTTGGTTTTTTCCGATAAAGAGGCAAAGAAAAAACTAGAGGATTTTTTGCATCCAAAGATAAGAGCTGAGATAGAGCGAAGAAGCAAGAAGCAGGACAGCTTTAAATTTCCCTATCTCATCGATATTCCGCTCTTTTTTGAAAACGGCGCTTACGATATAAAAGAGAGCGTTGTCGTATATGTTCCAAAAGATATTCAGCTAGAGAGATTTATGAAGCGAAACGGCTACTCAAAAGAGGAGTCACTCAGACGAATAGAGTCTCAGATGGATATAGAGGAGAAGAGAAAAAGAGCGACTTGGATTATAGACAACTCAAAAGACTTAAAGCATCTTCAGCGGGAGTGTGAAGAGTTTGTAGAGAAGATAAAAGCCAAATATCTGGAGAAAAAATGATAGTTTCAAAATATAGCGCAAACGGAAATGATTTCGTAATTTTTCATACCTTTGTTAAAAAAGATAGACATTTTCTTGCAAAAAAGCTTTGCCACAGACAAGAGGGCGTAGGAGCTGATGGCTTGATAGTTCTTGTTCCAAAAGATTCTAAAGAGTGTGAGTATGACTTCGAGTGGCAGTTTTACAACTCTGATGGAAGCGAAGCGGAGATGTGCGGAAACGGCTCAAGAGCATGCGCTCACTATGCATTTGCAAATGAGCTTGCACCTAGTAAGATGAGCTTTTTGACAGTTGCGGGAGTCATAAATGCAGAGGTTGAGGCATCATCAGATGCAAAAGGCGGTATGGTCTTAAGTGAGCTTACTCCTCCTCAGATTTTAGAGACAAACATAGAGCACAACGGCAAAAGATGGTTCAAGTTAAATACCGGAGTACCGCATCTTGTGCATATCTGCGATAATATAGAGTTCTTTGACATAGCAGAGGCAAGAGAGTTAAGACAGAAACATAATGCAAATGTAAATATAGCTTTTGTAGATGGTAAAAATCTGCGTGTCAGAACCTATGAGCGCGGCGTGGAGGATGAGACTCTAGCATGCGGAACCGGAATGGCGGCATCTTTTTATATTGCTTATAAAGAGGGCTTGGTCTCAAATAACATCGAGGTCTATCCAAAAAGCGGCGATACTCTCTATCTTGGAGTAAATGAGAGAAGCATTACATTTAAGGGTGAAGTGAAAAGGGTGTTTACGGCAGAGGTTTAAAGACCTGCCGCCTCAACTATTTTTGCTTGATGGTCTGCAATAAGCGGTTCTATGATCTCGTCTAGAAGACCGCCCTGCATGATCTCTGCAAGTCTGTAGAGTGTCAAACCTATTCTGTGGTCGGACATACGATTTTGCGGATAGTTGTATGTTCTAATTCTTCCGCTTCTATCTCCCGTTCCAACCTGAGCAGAACGGTTTGCGCTATCTTTTGCAAGCGCTTCTTGCATCTCAAGGTCATAAAGTCTTGCTTTTAGTACCTTCATAGCTTTTTCTCTGTTTTTGTGCTGCGATTTTTGGTCTTGGTTTGTTACAACAAGCCCTGTGGGCAAGTGGGTGATCCTAACAGCAGAATCTGTCGTGTTAACACTTTGACCACCACATCCGCTTGAACGCATAACGTCGATTTTGAGATCATTTTCATTTATCTGAACTTCGACATCTTCAACTTCCGGCATAACCGCAACCGTGATCGCGGATGTGTGTACACGTCCCTGTGACTCAGTTGCGGGAACACGCTGAACGCGGTGTGTGCCGCCTTCGTATTTCAACCTGCTATAGACCTGATCGCCTTTAATAAGAGCAATTATCTCTTTATACCCGCCTGAGTCCGAAGGAGATGAACTCATTATCTCAATTTTCCACCCTTTAAGATCCGCATAACGAGTATACGCTTCAAAAAGATTGCCTACAAAGATGGCAGCTTCATCACCGCCTGCTCCTGCACGAAGCTCCACGATGATATTTCTGTCATCATTTGGGTCTTTTGGAAGAAGCAGAAGCTTTATGTCGTTTTCAAGCTGTGGAATTTTAGGCTCAAGGGATCTAAGCTCCTCTTTTGCCATCTCAAACATATCCGAATCACTAAGCATAGCTTTCGCATCTGCAATTTCAGCAAGCAGGGCTTTGTACTCTTTTGCCTTTTCTACCATTGGTAAAAGTGAAGATTGTTCTTTTGAGAGAGCGGTCATCCTCTTGATATCAGAGGTTATGTCAGGCGAACTCAGCAATTCGCCGAGTTCGTTATAACGGTTGATAAACGAGGTAAGTCTATCGGCTAACATTTATAGGGTTAACCTTATATAGCGTTTACAGCTCTGTGTAGACGACTAATCTTTCTAGCAGCAGTCTCTTTTTTTAAGATACCTTTGCTTACAAATTTTTGAATTTGTTTGTTTGCTACGTTCATTGCCGACGCGGCTTCTTCTTTGTTACCTGCAGTTATTGCAGAACGAACATCTTTTACAATGTTTTTAAGACGAGTTCTGTAAAAACGATTACGCTCAGTACGAACGATTGTTTGGCGAATTCTCTTAATTGATGACTTGTGATTTGCCATGCATGAGTCCTTCTCATAAAAATTTAGTGCAGAATATTAGCTTAAATATAATTAAAATTAAGTTAAAGCCAAGGTAAATGAGAATAATTTAAACATTATTGCCTAAATATGTTAAAATACAGCACTTAAATATTATGGATTTGCAATGAAACTGTTTGGAACTGATGGAGTAAGAGGAGAGGCCGGTACTTTTTTAACGGCGGAACTTGCTATGAAAGTAGCTATGGCTGCGGGGATTTATTTTAAGGCACACTCAAAGACCAATAAGATACTAATTGGAAAAGATACGCGTAGAAGCGGCTATATGATTGAAAATGCGATCGTGAGCGGACTTACTGCTATAGGGTATGACGTTGTTCAGATCGGTCCGATGCCAACACCCGCTATTGCCTACATAACTGAAAATATGCGTTGTGATGCAGGAATAATGATAAGTGCTTCGCATAATTCTTACGAAGATAACGGGATCAAATTTTTTGACGGCTGCGGAGATAAACTCTCTCACAGTGTCGAAGAGGAGATCGAGAAGATCTACCACAATAGTGAACTTCTTCAAGATGCTCATGTAAGAGGCAAAGAGATAGGAAAGGCAAAGAGAATCGATGACGTGATAGGGCGTTACATAGTTCAGCTCAAAAACTCTTTTCCAAGAGAGCTCTCCCTAAAAGATATGAGAATAGTTCTTGACACTGCAAACGGAGCAGGTTATATCGTAGGGCCGACCGTTCTTGAGGAGCTAGGTGCCGAAGTCATTGTTCTTCACAATAAGCCTGACGGTTTTAACATAAACGAGGGGTGCGGCGCACTTCATACAAAAGATCTGTGTGAGAGCGTTATAAAGTATAGAGCTGATCTTGGTATCGCGCTTGACGGGGATGCAGACAGAGTCGTCATAGTCGATGAAAACGGTGAGGTCGTAGACGGAGATCAGCTCTTGGGCGCTCTTGGAGCCTATATGAGCGAGAGAGGAGCTCTAAAAGGGGGCGGAGTCGTCTCAACGGTAATGAGCAATAAAGCCTTGGAAGATTTTATGGGCGAAAATGGGTTGAAACTTCTGCGTTCCGACGTAGGCGATAAAAATGTTTTAGAGCTTATGAAACAGGAGAAGATCAACTTTGGCGGCGAGCAGAGCGGACATGTAATAATCAGCGATTTTGCAAAAACAGGAGACGGTCTTGTCTGCGCGCTTCAAGTACTTGCACTTCTTTTAGAGACTAAACAGAAGGCTTCAAAAGCGCTTCGACCTTTTAAGCTGTATCCGCAAAAACTGGTAAATATAAACGTAAAAGTTAAAAAACCTATCGGCGAGATAGAAGGGCTTGAGAGCAAACTGGAGGAGTTAGAGAAAGATGGCGTGCATCATCTTATACGCTACTCGGGAACCGAGAACAAACTGAGAGTTCTTCTGGAGTGCAAAGATGCTAAAAATATGAACCACCGTATGGACGAGATGGTAGAGTTTTTTCAAAAAGCTTTAAATGCATAATAGAATGATTCGCCTGCTTGGCATACTTTTTTTTACGATGGCTGGCATCTTTGTAATTGACCAAAATATAAAGTCGCTTTTTGTTGACGGCTGGAGATACTACGGTGAGTGTATCGACCTTATTTTAGTCTATAACAAGGGTGTCGCATTTTCAATGTTCGCATTTTTGGACGGAGCACTCAAGTATATTCAGCTCGTTCTTATTTTAGGAGTTTTTGGGTATATCATCTATCTAAAACAGCTATGTTACGCTTTTCCTGCAGGATTGCTTTTAGGCGGCGCAGTTTCAAATATATATGACAGATTTATTCACGGCGGAGTAGTAGATATGGTCTACTGGCACTGCGGATTTGACTTTGCCGTTTTCAATTTCGCAGATGTTGTGATCGACATAGCCGTCGTCTGGATACTGGTACTGAACTTTAAACCAAAACTTTGCAAAATGGACTCTAAAGATATATAAAAGCAGATTTTAGGTAATATTACCGAAATTATAAAACAATAACTGATGTTACGCACTTTTATGAAGGGTGCGTAAAACACTTTGAAATTCTCGAAAAACAGAGTTTTTCGTAGCTTTAGGGGGTTGTAGGGACAGATGTCCCTGCCACTAAAACGGACGAGTTCGTTTTAGTGCGTAACATCAGATAATAAAAAGGAAATTGATGAAAATCAAAACTAATAAGATCAATAGCGCAAACGCTCAAATAGAAGCCCAAATTCCAAAAGAGACGATAGACGCAAATGTAGAAAAGATAGCTAAAAACTTAACAAAAACTGCTTCTGTTCAGGGCTTTAGAAAGGGCAAAGTTCCTGTGGCCGTAGTTAAAAAGCAGTATGGAGAGCGTCTGGTTCAAGATGCTGAAGCTGAAGCGTTGCGTGAGGTTTTAAACAGAGGACTTGATGAACTTAAGGTGACTATGGATGCGCTGATAGGCGAGCCAAATATTTCAAACTTTGTAAAAAATGCTGACAGTATCGAAGTAACGGTTAAAGTTGCTATGAGACCTGAGATCAATCTTGATAACTACAAAGATATGGTTGAGAGTTTTGAGAAGCCTGCCATAACTGATGAGCAGGTAACTGAGAGATTGGAAAAAATAGCCGACGCTCAAGGAAAATTTGTTGACCTAAAGAGAAAAAGAGCGGCAAAAAAAGGTGACAGCGCGATTATTGATTTTGAAGGCTCGATTGACGGAGAACTTTTTGAGGGCGGAGCTGCAAAAGAGTTTGCCCTTGTTCTTGGCTCGGGTCAATTCATACCCGGTTTTGAGGATCAGGTTATCGGAATGAAGATCGCTGAAGAGAAGGTTGTAAAAGTTACTTTCCCTGAGAGCTACGGCTCTGACAAGCTTGCAGGCAAGGATGCTGAGTTTAAAGTAACACTGCATAATATTCAAGAGAAAGCAAAAGTAGAGATCGATGATGCATTTGCTGAGAAAATCCTTGCAGGACAAGATGACAAAAGCTTAGATAACTTGAAAAACCAGATAAAAGCTCAGTTGGAAAACGAAGCACTGGCAAAGCTATATAACGAGGATTTAAAGCCTGCGTTGTTGGAGACTTTTGTGACTAAGTTTGATTTTGATCTTCCTGAGTTTGTGGTTGAACAGGAGATCGATGTATCTCTTAACAAAAAAGCAAGCACGATGAGCGAAGATGAGATAAAAGAGCTTCGTGAAGATGCTGCTAAGCTTGAATCACTTCGTGAGACTTTCCGTGAAGATGCACAAAGAAGCGTAAAAGCTACATTTATTATTGACGCACTTGCAACTGCTGAGAGCGTAAAAGTAGATGAGAATGAAGTGATGCAGACAATATACTACGAAGCGATGCAGATGGGACAAGATCCTAGAATGGCATATGACAAGTATAAAGAGGCTGGATATTTACCTGCTATTCAGATGTCAATGGTTGAGGATAAGGTGCTTACACAGATCCTTAACTCAAAGATAAAAGAAGCATAAACCAGATGAGTTATGTTCCTTACGTAGTTGAAAAAACGGCACGCGGCGAGCGCTCTTACGATATATACTCCCGTCTTTTAAAAGATAGAATCATTATGCTAAGCGGCGAGGTAAATGATGCAGTCGCTTCATCGATAGTTGCTCAGATGTTATTTTTGGAAGCTGAAGATCCTGAGAAAGATATCTACTTCTATATCAACTCTCCTGGTGGCGTAGTTACAGCAGGTATGGCGATATATGACACTATGAACTATATTCGCCCGGATGTAACGACGATATGTGTAGGACAAGCCGCATCAATGGGAGCATTCTTGCTCTCAAGCGGAGCAAAAGGGAAGAGATATGCGCTTCCTCATGCAAGAATTATGATCCATCAACCTCTTGGAGGAGCACAAGGACAGGCTACCGATATAGCTATTCAGGCAAAAGAGATCCTTAGAATGAAAGAGGAACTCAATGATATTTTGGCGAAAAACACAGGTCAAGATATTAAAAAAGTTGAAAAAGATACCGATAGAGATAACTTTATGAGCGCTAAAGAGTCAAAGTCATATGGTATCATCGACGAAGTGTTGTTGAAAAAAAGTAAAGATTAGGTAGCTAAAGGAGCTGGTATGTCAGGAGCTTTAAGAAGTAGACGCCGTAGCACTACGGATGCTAAACCATCCGCAGCGGTAACGGACAAAGAGATAATGCATGAACCTGAAGGAGAATTGGAAGCGTATTCAAAAGAGGTTTTAAATGCGTTGATGAAGGATGGCTTGCCGCCGACCCCAAACAACTTCTCTCTCTATTTTGACAGACTGCTTGAAGATAAAAGTCAAAATACTCGTAACCATATAGTCTCAGTTCTTGAGCTCGAAGAGAGCAACGAGGATGAGAACTCTATTATGCTGGAGCAGAGCCTTAAACAGGGCTTTTCATCAATAAAGAATATTTTAGGTGTTACGGCGAATCTATATAAAAATATGTCACTGATGACTAAGATACTGGATAAAAGAAGACAAGAGCTTGAAGCGAGTTCTGAGAGTCAAGCCGTTAGAGGCGTAGCTGCATCTCTAGAGTCTGACATATCAAAGCTTAATGCTATTTTGAAAAAGCAGAGCGGTACAATAAAGAGTACCTACGATGATACTGCCAAGATAATAAAAAATGTCGAGAATGAGACTATTTTTGATAATCAGTATGGCGTTTATAACAAACGTTACCTTATGACAAAAATTGAGCAGGAGATCGAACTTATCAAAAAGTTCAAGCATAAAAGTTCTCTTATTATGATAGAACTCGCACGTGATCTAAAGGCAAGTGTCAATAATGAAAAAGCTATTATGCTTATGACAAAAACGGTCGCAAGACTTCTTCTAAAGACTTCAAGAAGAAGCGATACTGTAGCTCACTACGGCAACGGCGTATTTACTATGCTTTTAAAACATACTGATATAGAGAGTGCAAAAAAAGCGAGTGAGAGATTGTGCGAGCTTGTCTCAAACTCAAACTTCTTTTTGGCAGACCGTGAGATACAGCTGAAAATATCAATCGGTATTACAGATGTTACTGAAAATCACTCTGTTGAGGAGATCATCGTAAGCTCAATGGACGGCGTTGAGAAGGCGTATGAAAACCCTAATATGGACTATGCGGTTCTGCTTAGAAACAGCTAAGAAAACTATAGAGAAAAATGAAGTTAACAATAGTAGAATACCCGGATAAGAGACTAAAAGAGAAGTCTAAAAGTATAGAAAAGTTTGATAAAGAGCTTCACAAACTCTTAGATGCAATGTACGAAACCATGGTAGGCTCCAACGGAATTGGCCTTGCAGCGATTCAAGTCGGACATGCCAAAAGAGCTCTGATCTTAAATATTCCCGATGAAGATGATGAGCAATCAATCGATACACTTATAGAGATGATAAACCCGATTATTACTCAAACAAGCGGGGTGACGACATACCAAGAGGGGTGCCTTAGCGTTCCTAGTTTTTATGAAGATGTCGAGAGACATGAGAATATAACTGTCAACTATCAAGACAGAGACGGAAATACAAAGATCATAGAAGCAGACGGACTCTTAAGCATTGCAATTCAACACGAGATGGACCACTTAGAGGGCATTTTGTTTATAGACAAGCTCTCATACTCAAGAAGAAAGAAGTTCGAAAAAGAGTATAAGAGAATGCAAAAAGAGAAAAAACTCTCCAAATCCTAACTTTTTTGTGGCAATTTGCCATATTTTATAACATCCAAAAATATTAATAGTAAAATAGTATCAATTTAATAGAGGTTAATACTATGAAAATGGTCTCCTGCGCCACATATGAGGGCATAGAAGCAAAAGTCGTGCATGTTGAATCCACTCTGACAAAAGGTCTTCCGTCATTTAGTGTAGTAGGAATGGCAAGCGCATCCATAAACGAGGCAAAAGAGCGTGTTAAATCTGCACTCCTTAGCAATGAGTTCACATTTCCACCAAAAAGAATTACGATAAATCTTGCTCCGAGTGATGTTAAAAAAGAGGGGAGCCAGTTTGATCTGAGCATTGCTCTTTTAATCGCGCTTGATTATCTTGAGGATGATTTTAGCGAGTGGTTCGTATTTGGCGAGCTAGGTCTTGATGGAGCCATCAAGGAGAATATACAGCTATACCCGCTTATTCTCTCTCTTGCAAACCAAAAAATCATAAAAAAAGCAGTTGTTCCGTTTGAGAGCCTAGAGAAACTCTCAAAGATATCGGGAGTCGAGTTTTACGGTGTTAAAAGGTTGGATGAGGCAATAGAACTACTTAAAAACCATCTAAACGCTCTTCCAAACTGCAGTTATAAAAAGATAGATTATCCAAGTTATAAACTCGATGAAGAAGAGTACTATTACGATGAGAGGTACAAAGAGGATTTTTCAGATGTCAAGGGGCAAGAGGTTGCAAAGAGGGCTGCTCTTATAAGCGCGGCAGGATTTCACAACCTGCTTCTTGAGGGAAGTCCCGGTTGCGGAAAGAGCATGATCGCGCAGAGATTAAGATATATTCTTCCCCCTCTTAGCGGCGATGATATTTTAGATATTGCGAAACTTGATGCTCTTGAAGCCAAAGAGCCTGAGTTTAGACCTCTTAGAAGCTTTCGTGCCCCTCATCACTCATCTACGACAGCCAGCATCTTTGGAGGCGGCAGTCATAAGGCGATGATAGGGGAGGTGGGTCTTGCCCATAAAGGTGTGCTATTTTTTGACGAACTTCCGCACTTTTCACGTCTGGTTTTAGAGGCTCTTCGTGAACCTCTGCAGGATAATAAGATAAGAATATCAAGAGTAAATTCAAAAGTAGAGTATCCTAGCGATTTTTTGTTTGTAGGTGCTATGAACCCCTGCCCGTGCGGCAATCTTCTAAATGAGCAAAAAGAGTGCAGATGCAGCGACCTAGAGATTCAGAGATACAAGAACAGACTCTCTGATCCGTTTTTGGACAGGATAGATATCTGCGTAGTTATGCAGCACTCAGGCGTAAATGACAGGGTGAGTATAAGTTCAAAAGAGATGCACGCAGAGGTTATAAAGATTCATAAAATAGCAAAAGCAAGAGGGCAGAGCAGTTTTAATGCGAAGCTAAACGATGATGAGATCGAGAAATATTGCATACTAAGCGATGATGCCAGAGCTGTTTTAAGCAGGGCAGTAGAGCAGTTTGCACTCTCTTTTAGAGGTATAAAAAAGATTCAAAAAGTTTCCCGAACAATTGCTGATCTTGATGAGAGTGAGATTATTGAAAAAAGACATATTTTGGAAGCTTTGAGTTATAGGAGGAGGGGCTAGGGTAAAACCCTAGCTTTTATTTTAGATGTTAGAAATCATCTTCAGCTTTTAAGATACCTTGTATCTCAATGTTTAGTTTAACTATTTCACTCACAACAACACCGCCGGCTTCCAGTGCTTGATTCCATGTAATGTTGTAATCTCTTCTATCTATCTTTCCGCTAAGGCTCAGTCCCGCTCTCTGTCTTCCCCATGGATCTGTAATAGTGCCGCCAAACTCATAATCAAGCACAACATCTTTAGTTGTACCTTTTATAGTAAGTTTCCCGTATGCTTTATCGCCCTCGATTTTGTCTAGTACAAATGTGACTTTAGGGTACATCTCGGCATTGAATATCTCATCTGATTTTAGGTGTGAATCTCTTTTGGCGATATTTGTATTGATCGACTCAACGTCCATCTCTCCGTTAAGAGCAACGAGTTCGTTTGTCTCATCATCGAGCTCAAAACTGCCGTCAAACTTCTCAAATTCCCCGTTTACCGTACTGATCATCATATGTTTTACCGAGAAGGCAACGTTTGTGTGAGAAGCGTCAATATTATAAACACCTCCAAAAAGAGAGCTCACTCCCGCTGCTATTGCTAAAAGCATAAATTTTATTTTCTTCATCATTCAATCCTTATGTTTTGTTTGAAACATTATAGTACTAAGTAGCTCTAAATGGGAGTTAATTTTGTCAATTAATGACAAAGTTTAAGAAGGAATACAAAATGCAACATATCTATACATTATAGTATGTTGCATTTGGATGATAAACGACAAGCGCAGATGTAGACTGCTCGGGGTGCATCTGGAATGTTTCACTAAGCTCGATCCCGAACTCTTCAGGTCTAAGAAGGTTAAACAGTGGACGGTTAAGTTCAAGATCGGGACATGCGGCATACCCAAATGAGTATCTGGAGCCCTGATATCTGTTCATCTGTACATCGCTTAAGCTGTTTCCCTCACCCTCGGATATATTAAGATCAAGCCTTATCTGCTTGTGCACTATCTCTGCAAGAGCCTCTGCAAGCTCGACACCTAGGCCGTGAAACTGGTAATACTCTGTATACTCGCCCCTTGCATAGATCTCTCTCTCAACTTCGCTGAGCTTTGAACCCGCACTGACACATGTAAATGCCACCACGTCGTGTCTATCTCTATGGAAAAAATCGCTGAGTGCACGGTGCGGCTGTTTTGACTGGCGAGGGAAAGTGAATTTCTCTTTTGCTCTGCCCATAACTTCATATAGAGGTTCACGGTTGATCTCGCTCTCACTGTTATATCCTTCACTCTCATCAAATATAAGAAGCGTGTCATCATCACTTCTGCATGGCCAGTAGCCGTAGATAATGGTCGGTTCAAAGAGCTTTTCGTCAAGAAATTGTGCTTTTAGCCTCTCATATGCAGGCCATACAATCTCTTCAAGCTGTTTTTGGTATGCCTCTTTTGTCATGCCTTTTGAGCTGTACCCCCAGCGAGATTTAAAAAGAAGCTTATGGTTGATCCACTCAAACGCCATCTCTATCTGCTGCGGTGTGAGTTTAAGCTCACGTCTTCCCCAAAACGGCGGAGTAGGTACTTCAACATCGCGAGAAGGCATCTTTAGCTCTTCAAACGGAGGGATAACTATCTCCTCTTTGACCTTTACAATCTTCTCTTCTTCATCTTTTCCATGCAGGTTGGTATCAAAATTGCCCGCCTCGATGCGGCTCATGGATGTCACGCCGTCAAACGCATCTTTGCAGTAAAATATCGGACCGTCATAGAAAGGACGGCAAAAGTCGTCTATAAAAGAGCGTGTAAGTGCGGCACCGCCGAGCAGGATCGGAATCTTTATCCCTTCTCTTTGAAGGGCTTCTAGATTCTCTTTCATAACCTGTGTTGATTTTACCAAAAGTCCGCTCATCCCTATGGCATTGGCATTTGAATCTTTAAGTGTTTTTACAAAGTCGTCAAGCTCTACCTTAATGCCAAGGTTTATAACCTTATAGCCGTTGTTAGATAGTATGATGTCCACAAGGTTTTTACCTACGTCGTGAACATCGCCTTTAACCGTTCCAAGAATAAGCGTCGTATCTACTTTTTTGTCAATTTTTGGCAGGTAGGGGTTTAGATAATCAACCGTTTTTTTCATGGTTTCGGCACTTTGAAGAACAAACGGAAGCTGCATCTGACCGGACCCAAAGAGCTCTCCTACCACTTTCATGGCATTAATGAGTATCTCGTTTACAATTTTTTCGGGTGCGATCTTATGGCGTGCCTCTTCAACAAGCGGGATCATTCTCTCTTTATCGCCGTCCATTAAAAGCTTTGCGATCTTCTCCTCATCACTCATAGCAAGATATGCCTCATCAACCGCTTGATTGTCAACCGCCTCTTTAGTGCTGAAGTGCTCTATAAACTCAAAAAGAGATGCAGAGTTTGGCTTGCGGTTAAAGATAAGGTTGTCACAAATCTCCTGATCCTCTTTTGAGATCTTATTGATGGGAATAATGTGCTGTACATTTATAATAACGCTTGTAAGACCTGCTTCGATGCAGTGGTGCAAAAACATAGAGTTGAGGTATGGGCGCGCATCTTTGTCAAGTCCGAAAGAGATGTTTGAGAGTCCTAAAATAGCGCCAACTTCAGGGTGCCTTTTACGCAGCTCGCGTATCGCTTCAATAGTGTTAATGCCGGCATCAGTATACTCTTCATCACCGCTTCCAAGCGTAAATGTAAGAAGGTCAAAGACCAGATTTTCGGCTCTTATGCCGTGCTTTTTGGTGGCAAGCTCATAGATGCGCTCTGCAACTTCAAGTTTGCGCTCAACCGTTTTTGCCATCCCCTGCTCATCAATGGTGAGACAAACAAGTGCTGCACCGAACTTTTTAGCTAAAGAGCAGACCGCATCAAACTTCTCTATGCCGTCTTCCAGGTTTACAGAGTTGATGATCGGTTTGCCGCCTATGAGCTTAAGCGCTTCTTCAAGTGCTGCTGTTTGCGTGGAGTCTGGCATAAGAGGAAGAGCAATCTTTTGAGCATAAAGGCTCATAACACGGTTCATATCTTTTGTCTCATCGCGTCCCGCAAATCCAACACTTACATCTAAAACATGCGCACCGACTCTTACCTGTTGTTGCGCAACGCTAAGTGTGCCTTCATAATCCTCTGCCAAAAGAAGCTCTCTAAACGCTTTAGAGCCCGTTGCATTGCTTCTCTCGCCGACAAGCAAAACAGATGACTCTTGCGTAAGTGATACGGTATTAAAGAGCGAAGCAAGCCCGTTCCCTTGAGCTCCCGAGGGCTCTTTTGGCGCCATATTTGAGACTCTGTTCACAAGAGCGCGGATGTGCTGAGGTGTTGTTCCGCAGCAGCCGCCTAAAAAGCTCACACCGTCGTAACTTAAAAACTTCTCCTGCTTGTCTGCAAACTCATCGGGACCCATCGGATAGTATGTGTACCCTCCGCGATTTTGCGGGAGTCCTGCATTTGCGTGAACGCTTATCGGTTTGTGCCACAGCTCACTTAGGGTCTTTATATGTTTCTCGACCTGCTCCGGTCCCGTACCGCAGTTAAATCCAAGTGAGATAATGTCAAAAGGCTCTAGTATGGTTGCGATCGTCGAAGCATCCGTGCCTATGAGCATCGTCCCGCTTAGCTCAATTGTAACAGAGACCATAATTGGGATCTCCACCTCTCTTTGTCTGCACGCCTCTTGGCACGCATGCAGAGCCGCTTTTATCTGAAGCGGGTCTTGGCAGGTCTCCAGCAGGAAGATATCTACGCCGCCATCAATCAGGGCTAGACAAAACTCTGTATACCCCTCGTACATCTCATCATAAGCTATATGTCCGAGTGATGGGAGTTTTGTACCCGGTCCGATAGAGCCTAGAACAAATCTCGGGTGCTCTGGCGTGCTGAATTTTTCACACTCTTTTTTAACAAGCTCTGCACCCGCACGTGTTAGCTCATAGGCTCTATCTCCAATATTGTACTCATCCAAAACCCAAGAAAATGAGCCGAATGTGTTTGTAGTGATAAGGTCAGCACCCGCCGTTAGGTAGGCGTGAAAAATTTCGCTTAAAACTTCAGGACAGGTGACATTTAGTAGTTCATTACACCCTTCATTGCCCTGCCAAGCCTCTTTTGGGATCTTCTCATCACGTTGCTGAAGCTGTGTACCCATCGCACCGTCGATGATAAGGGGCCTATTTTTTATAGTTTTTAAGATATACTCTTTTGTTGTCATAAAAAAATCTTTAGATTGAATTGATAACGCTAAATGAGCAGAGCCCATTTAGCTACGCTAGCCGCTGTGGCACTAAAGCTAGCCGCAAAAAGCGGCAGAGAACTTTTCTTGCAATATTGCAAGAATGAATTTGATAAAATAAATATTGGTTTTATTTTAGCGAAATAGAGCATAAAAGAGACTTTCAATAATCTATTAAAAGATTATAATTATTATTATATTATGTAATTAAAAACATTATTTTGATATAATGTTGTCAAAATATAGGCAGGAGTTAACTATGAAAGATAAGAGCGTCGGCTTAAAATTACCGACTCCTTGGAGAATAAAGAGATACTATTTATTCATTTTTTTAACGGTTGTGGCTTTAGTTTTACCTTGGATACAGGTAGACGGGAACCACTTTTTTTTACTAAGTTTTGATAAGCTGAAGCTTCACCTTGCATTTGTTCAGTTTGACATGCAAGAGCTGTATCTAATGCCTTTTCTTCTTATGATGCTATTTTTGGGAATCTTCGGCATGACCGTTATGGGCGGGCGTGTTTTTTGCGGATGGATATGTCCACAGACGATTTTTAGAGTAATTTACCGTGATTTGATCGAGACAAAACTGCTTGGACTTAGAAAGCGCATAAAGAACAAGCAGCAAGAGCCGGATATGAGCATTGCTAAAAACAAGATCAAAAAGGCCGTGGCAATTTTGATCTGGACGGCTCTCTCTTTTGTAGCGAGTGCGAACCTTCTTTGGTTTTTTGTTCCGCCCGAGGATTTCTTTGCATACTTGGCTAATCCGTTTGACCATATGATCTTAGTAGGAACACTTTTGGTTTCGGCACTTTTTCTTATATATGACATAGTCTTCCTGCAGGAGGATTACTGTATATATGTATGTCCTTACTCTAGAGTGCAGTCAGTTTTGTATGATGAGCATACTGTAATGGCTCTGTACAACACTAATCGAGGCGGACACATCTACAATGAAGACAAAGAGAAGGCCTTTACAAAACAAAAAGATCTTCAGGAGGTCGAGCTACATGCTGAGTGTACGACATGTGAGAGTTGTGTAACGGTCTGTCCTACACACATTGACATTCGTAAGGGTCTTCAGCTTGAGTGTATCAACTGCTTGGAGTGTGTGGATGCATGTACGGTAGTTATGGGCAAACTCGGCAAGCCTTCACTGGTAACTTGGTCAAGCGAGTATGAGATAATAGACAAAAAAGGCAAGACAAAGTACTTCCGTCCTAAGATTATTGCTTATGCAGTTCTTCTTGTAGGTCTTGCGGTTGCAATGGTTATTATGGGAGGCAATAAAGAGCATATGCTTCTAAACATAAACAAGGAAAACAGGCTCTATTCGGTCTCAAAAGAGTCTGACGGAAGAGTGGCAGTAGATAACGCTTACGTATTTTTGATACAAAATACGCAAAACAAAGAGATGGATTTCTTTTTTGAGATCATAGCTCCAAAGGATCTAAAAGGTAAGCTAGAGATAGTGAAACCTACAGAGCCTTTTAGCGTCACACCAGGTGTTAAAAAGAAAAAGATCGTAGTTCTTAGAACCTATGACCAACTCTCAGACGACGCAAGACACGATAAGATCATTCCGATAACGGTGCGTGCCTATGCAGTAGGACACGAGGATAATATAGTGGTCTTTAGAGATGCTACTTTCGCATATCCTAGAGCGGATATTATTGAGGAAGCAAAATAATATTGATTTAAAATACAATAGGGTAGACTTTAAAAATTGCGTTTTTAAGGTCTACCTATGTATAAGAAAATTTTAGGCGTTGCTTTTATTTTATATACGCTTTTTGGATTTATCCTTCTTCCCCTCATCATAAAGTCTCAGATCGAAGATATTGCGGCACAAGAGACAAACTCAAAACTATACATAGATGACGTCTACTTTAACCCCTTTAATTTTAAGATACAACTCAGCGGCATAGTGCTTGAGACGCTTGAAAAAGAGCAAATAGCGTCGCTTGATATGCTTCTTATAGACCTAGAACCTCACTCTCTTTTTATGGCAGCTCTGCATATAAAGAGCGTTATATTTCAAAGACCTCAAATCTCTATTAGCCACTACAAGAACGGTCTCTTTAATTTCAGCAAAATTATAAAAGAGAGAGCAGATGAGCCTGCAGATGAGGTTAACAAAGAGCCGCTGAGACTTCCCAGAGTCATTTTTGACACACTTATGGTTGACAATGGAAGTGTGAGCTACGAAGATTTCAACCCGAGCAGCAAATTTGAACTCACGCTTACTCCCATTAGTTTTAAACTCACGGACATAGATACAAAAGATATCGCCTCTAGCGATGCGTCGCTTAGGTTTAACACGGCTCTGAGTGATGGCGGAGAGGTCGCTTTTAGAGGAGATGTGCTAAGTTTAAGCCCGCTTAAGCTGGAGGGAAATCTTAAACTCGACGCGGTGAAACTCTATACAAACTGGAAATATATTCAAGATAAAACGGGGATCGAGATAGCCGATGGTGCCATCTATATGAGTGCCGATTACTATCTGAATCTAGATGATCTAAATGCAACAAAGATAGATAATGCTAATCTTAGACTTGCCAACCTAAGAGTAAAGCCACAAGCCAAAAATGAGGATATTTTAAAACTTCTGGCATTAAATGTTGATGGGGTGATCGTAAAGCCTATGATGCAGGATGTTTATGTCAAAAGTATAGAGCTTGAGCAGCTTAGTGCAGAGATAAAAAGAGATAAGGAGGGGAAGATAGACTGGATAGGTTATCTTCAACCCCAGACTCCTGCTTTAGAAGAGAAAGTGTCTCAAAAAGAGACAAACACTGCAGAGAAGAGCGCTAAGTGGAATACCAAAATAGATGATGTTTCACTAAAAAATATAGCCGTAATTTTACATGATAAGAGCATAGAGCCAAGTGTGAAGATAACCTTAGATAAGATAGAGCTGTATGCCAAAAATATAAGCTCCAAAGAGGGGAGCAGATTTACGTATGATATGGCTCTTAGAGTCAACGGCAAAGGTGGCATAAGATCTAAAGGGGATATAAAACATACGCCGCTTGAACAGAAGGGGAGCCTTGAGCTTAAAAAAATAGCTCTCAAAGATTTTACGCCATACTTACAAGAGGCGGCGTACATTAAGATCGACGACGGCGCACTTAATATTGTTGCCAAGACCGCTTATAAGCAAAAAGATGCAAAAGATGATATCAGGGTTGATGGGAACTTGAAAATCGATGATTTTCTATTAAACGAGAGCAGAGATGGTGCTAAACTGGCATCGTTTAAAACTGCTGATATAAAATCATTTTCATTTAAAAGCGATCCAAATTCACTACAGATCGATGAGCTTCTTTTGGACTCTCTTTATGTTGACGCAGTTATAAACAGAGATAAGAGCATGAACTTTTCAAAGCTTGCAAAAGAGAGCCAAAGCAAAGAAGCTGCTAAAAAAGAAGAGCAGACTCAAAGCAAGGATGGCAAGGACTCTTTTGCCTTTAACCTTTTAAAGCTTAGGATCACGAACTCAAGCGCACATTTTGCAGACTACTCTTTGCCTATAGATTTTAAAACCTTTATTCATGACCTAAATGGAGAGATCCACGCTATCTCCAACGTAAAGGGGGAAGTAAGTGATATCGATATAGATGGGGTAGTAGATGAGTACGGCTCTACAAAGCTTAAAGGTAGTCTTAACAGCTCGGATGTGAAGTCTTATCTTGATATAGATTTCAATTTTAAAAATCTTGATCTTAGTTCAGTTAGCGGCTACAGTGCAGAGTTTGCAGGCTATAAGATTGACAAAGGAAAGCTCTTTTTAGATCTGAAGTATAATATAGAGAACTCTGAGCTGAAGAGTAAAAACAGCATTATTATCAGAAATATAGAACTGGGTGATACAATTGAGGATGAGAACATCACAAAGCTTCCACTTGGTTTTGCCATAGCTCTTCTTGAAGACAAGGATGGAGTTATTGATATTGATCTCCCCATTGAGGGAAATATAGACAAGCCCGACTTTAAGTATGGAGCACTCATCGTAAAGACGTTGGCAAACCTTATAGTCAAGGCGGTTGCGTCTCCGTTTAAATTTTTAGGCGCAATGATGGGC
Organism: Sulfurimonas crateris; assembly: GCF_005217605.1. Classification (NCBI taxonomy): domain Bacteria; kingdom Pseudomonadati; phylum Campylobacterota; class Epsilonproteobacteria; order Campylobacterales; family Sulfurimonadaceae; genus Sulfurimonas; species Sulfurimonas crateris. Next base: position 25,493 of record NZ_SZPX01000007.1, read on the forward strand.
ATAGATGCAGAGAAGCTGAAAACTTTGGAGTTTGAAGCAGGCGAAGCAATACTTCTCCCGCCGCAAAGAGAGAAGCTTGACAATCTTGCAGATATCTTGGTGAAAAAACCAAAACTATCTTTGGCACTGACTTCTACGTTCGATAAAGAGCTGGATCTAAGAGCGCTAAAGGCTAAAAAGCTAGATCAAAAGGTGTTTGAGATAAGCAAAGAGGAGCACCCTACGACCAAAGTCTTACAAAAGATATATGCTAAAGCAGGAGGAGATGTAGACGGTCTAAAAGAGAGCATCGAAAAAAGCGCAAAAGAGGGCATGTTCGATATAGAGTATAAAAAGGCTCTCTATGAGAGATGTGTAGATATTCAAAACGTCGATAGGAGCGAATTGGAAGATTTGGCAAATACAAGGGCAGATGCAGTGCAGACATACCTGAGTGCGACAAAAGGCGTTGACGCTAAAGCACTCCATCGTAAAGATATAAAAGAGATAAGTGGCTCAAAAAGTGATGTGATAAGCTCGGAACTTGAGATTGAACTAAAATAGAATGTGATACTTTTTTGATATAATTCGCTTTAAATAATAAGTTTTAGATCAAAAAAGGAGTTATATGGCATTTTCAGCAGAGAATAGAAAAGGCACAATAAACGGCATACTTTTTGTTGCGATTTTTGCCGCAGCGGCGACAATGATTTCGGAGATAAATTTTGTTAAATCTCTTGGCATCTCACCTCTTGTAATTGGTATAGTGGTAGGCATCTTTTACGCAAACACACTTCATAATAACACTCCAAAAGAGTGGAGCGGCGGTATTACATTTTCCGCAAAAAAGATACTTAGATTTGCTATTGTTTTTTACGGTTTTAGAATAACTTTTCAACAGATTGCAGAGGTAGGTTTAGAGGGATTTATGGTCTCTCTAATTATGCTATCTACAACTTTTATACTTGGAACTTGGGCAGGGCAGAAGTTTTTCAAGATGGACAGAGACACTTCAATGCTAAGCGCATCGGGTGCTTCTGTTTGTGGAGCTGCAGCAGTTTTGGCTACGGAGCCCGTTTTAAAGGCGGAGGAGCATAAAGCTGCTATAGCGGTCTCAATGGTCGTGCTCTTTGGAACAATATCGATGTTTTTATACCCGCTTCTTTACAACATGGGTGTTTTTGATATGAGCGCAAAAGAGTTTGGTATCTATGTCGGCGGAACAATTCATGAGGTTGCTCAGGTAGTAGCGGTTCCGGCTTCGATCCCAGGGGCAAGCGAAGAGATGGCAAATTCGGCGGTGATCGTAAAGATGACAAGAGTTATCATGATAGCTCCTATGCTTATCATTCTTGGAATATATCTCTCTATGAGCGCTAAAAAAAGCGGTACGGCAGATGGTCTCGGGGGCGTTAAGCTTGTCATCCCTTGGTTTGCGGTCTATTTTATAGGTATGGCAGGATTTAACTCTCTTGGAATCGTTCCTCAAAATATAGTGGATATCATAAATGAGATAGATACTTTTTTATTGACAATGGCGATGACGGCACTTGGCATCGGAACCGTATTTGCAAAGTTTAAAGGTCTTGGGCTTGCGCCTGTTTATACATCAGGTTTGATGTTCGCATGGCTGCTTGTAGGCGGTTACTTTATAACAAAATGGGTAGTGGCGGTATTTTGATCTTATTGATAACGTGAAATGAGCAAAGCCCATTTCACTGCGCTAGCCGCTGTGGCACTAAAGCTAACCGCCGAGGCGGTAGAGGGGCTTGTAACTTTTAACTAAAAAAGTATATAATAAAGAGAAATCAAATCCGAGGGGGCTAAGAGAGTGTCAAATTTACCAAATACGCTAAACTCTTACTGGCTCTGGAGAGAGATCTCCTCAAAACTCGGTGTCTCAAACCCTGCATACAAGTACTGGAGCGAGACCAGAAACCTAAAACTTAACAACAAATATCTCTTTATAGAGAAAAATACTCTCCCGCAAAAACATCAGCATGTGGAGCAGATACTTACCGACCTCTCTGGTCATCTGCCTATAAAATACGCTTCAGACAGGCTTCATGTGAACGAGCATATATTTTCATACGACAAGATGAGGCTTCATAAGGAGTTTGAGTATAAGTTTGTCGAAGATGTAAAATTTGTAAATATAAAAAAATTTTTTACTGAGTTTGGGATCAAGGTAGGCAGGAACTCTATTGTTCAGCTTGGAAAAATGAAAGATCTCGATATTGGACCTGATTGCACATTTTATAATCTGAAAAATGATTACGGTGTAGTGGTGTACGAATAATGGATACCTTCTTTTTGGAGTTTCGTGACCCGCTTTTTGGGGTTATAATATTTTTTGTACTTATTTTTGTCATCACCTTTTTTTCGTATTGGTTTGCAAGACTTAAAAAAAGAGAGGATTACCGTCATTTAGACAAATTTTTAAAACAGTTTCACTCTCTGCCTTCGCAAAATGAGCTCAAAGTGCTTATAACAAAGGGGGAGTTATCAGAGAAGTCTTGGCTACTGCTGGCAAACTCATATACCAAGGGTGGCAACTATGAAAAAAGCATAGAGATATACAGCGAATTGCTCAAAGTGGGAGACAAGTCCAACTACAGAGACACCCTTTTTTTGCTAGGCAAAACATACTTTAAAGCAGGTTTTTTAGAGCGTGCAAAGCAGATCTTTTTAGAGATACTTAAAAACAATCCTCGCACTCCTCAGGCACTTAACTATCTTCTGCTTGTTTATGAGCAGATGAAAGATTATGGTGCTGCTCTTGAGCTTTTAGAGCCTTTGAGCGAGTTGAGCAAAGATGTGACAACGATCAGTGCTTATCTTAACTCTTTGAGCATTTTAAACAGTATGTCGCTAACTCCTGACGAAAAGGCTTACAAGCTCTTGGAGATATATAAAAGCAGCAACCATCTGGATTATCTCATATTTGAGTATATCTTTCGCGTAAATCCAAAAGCTGCATGGGAGAACTTTGATGCCTCGAAGGCTGAGCTTCTTGTCGATCTGCTCTGGAGTTGCGATAAAAAAGACCTGGATTTTGATATAATAATGCAAAACGGCTATTTAAGGGAGCTATACACCGCAAAAGGCTACATTCAAGCAGCAACAAAGAGTTCTGTTTTTGAGCTTGATGTGCTTATAAACCTCGAATCAAAAGCCAATGCGACACTTGGATTTGAGTATATCTGTGATAACTGTAAGGTTATTTACCCCTTTGCATTCAGCCGTTGCAGCAGCTGCCATACAATAGAGAGCTCAAGAGTTGAACTCTCTTTGGTAAGGGATTATCATAAGGATTTTAGTGAAGAAAATAACTCTTTTCAGTGACGGCAGCGCTCTTGGAAACCCGGGACCCGGCGGATACGGAGCTATTCTCAGATTTGGCAACAAGGAGAGAGAGATATCCGGCGGTGAAGCTCATACGACAAACAACAGGATGGAGCTTTTAGCGGTTATCGAAGGGCTAAGGGCTCTTAAGGAGCCCTGCAATGTCGAGATAATCTCCGACTCCTCTTATGTCGTAAAAGGTATAAACGAGTGGCTTGATGGTTGGATAAAGAGAGATTTTAAAAAGGTAAAAAATCCTGATCTATGGATGGCGTACATAGAGGTCTCAAAGCCTCATAAGATAAATGCAACATGGGTCAGGGGACACAGTGGGCATATTGAGAATGAGAGGTGTGATATTTTGGCAAAACAAGAGGCACAGAAAATGAAGGAGGAGAGAGAATGAAAAATATAGAAGCACTACAGAAGACTCTAGGTTATAAGTTTAAGAGTGAGAAGCTCATTATCGAAGCGCTGACGCACAAAAGCCATAAGCAGCCCTACGATAATGAGCGTCTTGAGTTTTTGGGTGATGCCGTTTTGGATCTGATCGTCGGGGAGTATCTATTTTTTAAGTTCCCAAAATCAGACGAGGGCAACCTTTCAAAAATAAGAGCGGCTCTAGTAAATGAGGATGGTTTTGAAAAACTGGCAAGATCGATAAATCTTGGAGAGTATATCTACCTCTCAAACGCGGAGGAGAACAACGGCGGACGTGAGAAGGCATCTCTTCTATCAAACGCTTTTGAAGCGGTTATGGGAGCGATCTATCTTGAATCCGGTTTGGATGTTGTTAGAAAAATAGCAATAGAGCTGATAGAGAGAAATCACAAAGAGATATCCCTAGATTCACTCTTTAGAGACTTTAAGACAACGCTTCAGGAGCTGACACAGGCAAGATTTGGAGAGACACCTGAGTACAGAGTGATCGCCAGCCGAGGACCGGACCATAAAAAAGAGTTTGAAGTTGCGGTTATTATAGAGAATAAAGAGTATGCGAGAGCGATAGGAAAAAGTAAGAAAATCGCCCAGCAAGAGGCAGCAGAGACGGCTGTAAAGCTTTTAAATAAGGAAATATAGTGAATAGTTTTGGAGAGAAGTTAAGATTTAGCACCTTTGGAGAGTCTCACGGAGTTGCGATCGGATGTCTGCTTGACGGTGTTCCTGCAGGACTAAAAATTGATGAAGAGTTTATACAAGCAGAACTGGACCGTAGAAAACCCGGTAAAAGCGAGTTTGAGACGGCTAGAAAAGAGGATGACAAAGTAGAGATACTAAGCGGTGTTTTTGAGGGTAAAAGTACCGGAACGCCTATCGCCATGGTCATTTATAATACAAATCAAAAATCACGTGATTACTCAAACATAAAAGATATTTTTCGCCCGGGTCATGCCGATTTTACCTATTTTTATAAGTACGGCATAAGAGATTACAGAGGCGGAGGCAGAAGCTCTGCACGTGAGACGGCGGCAAGAGTTGCCGCGGGTGCAGTTGCAAAAATTATGCTTAGAGAGCTTGGTGTTGAGGTGCTAAGCGGCATCTGTGAAGTAGATGGCATAAAAGCAGAGAAATTTGACTATGAAGCGGCTAAAGAGAGCATTATCTTTGCTCTTGATGCAGGTAAAGAGGAGGAGCAAAAAGATGCTATCCTTAAAGCTAAAAACGAGCATGACTCTGTAGGCGGAGTATCCAGAGTTCTTATAAAAGGCGCTCCAAAAGGTCTTGGAGAACCGCTTTACTATAAACTTGACGCTGTACTTGCAGATGCTATGATGGGCATAAATGCGGTTAAAGCCGTAGAGATAGGTGATGGAGTACTCAGTGCATCGCTAAAGGGTTCCAAAAACAATGATGAGATAAGATCAAGCGGTTTTGTCACAAACCACTCGGGCGGAATTTTAGGCGGAATAAGCAATGGAGACGAGATAGTAATGAATGTCTATTTTAAACCTACGCCATCTATTTTTAAAGAGCAAAAAACTGTCACTACTGCAAATGAAGAGGTGGATTTCGCTCTTAAAGGACGTCATGATCCGTGTGTGGCAATTAGAGGAACCGTGGTTTGCGAGGCGATGGCAGCGCTTGTGATCGCTGATATGCTGCTTTTAAATATGGGTTCTCAGATGGATAGGGTAGCAAAGTACTATAAATAGCAGCTTTGGCTACTATTTATCTTTTGGCTCGATTACGCCCTTTGCCGATTTAATAGCGCTCTCAAGTGCGGTTTTTGCAACTCCCCACGCTTGGATACCCATTCTTTTTGCCTCTTTTGCAGTCTCTGATTTAAGGGCCGTATCAGCTTTTTTAACCGCTGTTTTTGCAAGAGTTGAGAATCTCTCTTTCATAACCTGTGCAGTCTCTTTGGAGATATGGATCAGCTCTTCAAGATCGTAGTGCATTTTCTTGTTAAGATCAAGCAGTATCTTTCTGATAGTCGGATCGCTCTCGTTTGCCTGTGTCTGAACAACCTGCAAAAACAGAGTGTCGGTCTGGTTTAAGTCTTCCATGATCGTGTCGTAATCTTCAATAAGAATATGTTTAGCCTCAAGCGGCATATATGCAAGTCTCTTTTTAAATCTGTCTATCGACTCAAGCAGTCCGGCTCTCATACCTTTTAGAGTAGCTTCCAAAATATCTTCTGATGTATTTGGCGTAGCTTCTGCTATCTCTATACTTGAGTGCAGGATCGTAGAGAGAATTTTTCTGACTCTTATGGTATTGAGCGTTCCCTCTTTTATGGTCTGGTATGTAAGCTCTTTTATAACCTCTTGGATAGACTCTTTTGCTTCGGAGTCTTTTGACTTCTCTATCGCAGTTATTATCGCTCCCTCAACCGTTTCGCTGAGTATGTCAAAGAGGTCGATTGATTGTAGTTTTATCTGATGAAGCTTTGATAGTGTCTGGACATCATCTTTGTTTATTGCTGACTCTATGTCATTAAAGATCGTATATTTTGCCTCTTGAAGCTCTGCTGACTTTTTCTCTAGACTCTTCTCTAGGAGCTCTTTTTGCACAAGAAGTTCTTGAAGCTCACCCTTTAGCTTTTTTGTTTTGTTGTCTATGATCTCTGTCGTTAAATCCCTCATCTCATTAAGGTTTAACTCTTGCAGTTTAATGTTTTTTAGCTCTTGTAAACTCATTTTAGACTCCTTTTAAAGTACCATTTTTATATGTTGATGAGCTTTTAGTGCCTCATAGATAAAGTTTCTGTCATCTTCATTGTGAACTAGTATATCAAGGTTCATGCTTATATACTTGCCGCCTCTGCTTGTGTTAGAGTGAGTTAGTTTATGCTCTCTCTCATCTATAACATCTCTTATTGCTCTCTCCAATGCCTCTTTTTCTCCGGCAATGAGTTTGTAGCACCAGCTACAAGGGTATGTAAGTTCAAGCTTCTCTTCTCTATCGTTGATAATCTCCACTTTTGCCTCCCGATTTTTTCTCCAACTGAACATTACGGATAATCATCCCTTTGTCTATTGCTTTTACCATGTCGTAGATGGTTAAAAGTCCTATGCTGGTACCAGTAAGCGCTTCCATCTCAACACCTGTCTGACCGGTGAGTTTTGCCGTAACTGTGAGTTTAAAGCCCGGAAGCTCTGAGAGCTCTTCTACGTCGCAGTTTATCCCGCTTAAGTTTAGAGGATGACACATAGGGATAAGTTCACTTGTCTTTTTTGTGCCCATAATTGCGGCAATTACTGCAGTTTGAAGAACGGGTCCCTTTTTTGTCTTTTGGGTTACTATTGCATCGTAAGCCTCTTGACTCATCTCTATGATCCCGCTGGCAACCGCTACTCTTGTTGTTTGATTTTTTTCACTTACATCGACCATCTTTGGTCTATCTTTTTCGTCCAAATGTGTTAAATTCATACCGTTTCTTTATATTTTATTTCTTAATATTATAGCAGAAGAAAAGTAATTTACTTGACCTAAACTATAAGGCTTAGAGCCTCTTGATATTCGTGTGGATGGTTGAGGTTTAAAAAGGGTTTTTTGCTCCTAAACTCTACATAGATCGTGTTTGAGGTTTTTAGTAAAAAGCCGAGTTTGTGATTATTCTCGTGAAGCATAGCAGTAAATTTTTTCTCCATGGAGCGATGATAGATACCGCACATCGGCTCTATACCGCGTGGTGTCTCTGCCACCGTAGCATCCGCATCCGCTCTGTCTGCTTCAACTATTTTTTTTATCTCATCTTCGCCTATAAAAGGGGAGTCTACGCTTAGTGCAAAAAACTTCTCACACTTTAAGAAGCTAAAGACGGAGACAAATCCTGCGGTAGGGGCATAGATATAGTCTGTTTTTATATCTTCTATAAACTCTGCCTCAAAGCTGAATTTTGTGCTCTCTTTGCATGAGATATATACGTTTTTAAAGATTTTACTAAGTCTATTGAGTTGGAACTCTGTCAGCGTGTTGAAGGTGCCGAATGGAAGAAGAGATTTATCTTCTCCCATTCGGCTTGATCTGCCACCCGCAAAGATGACACATGGAGTATCTAGCATCTATTTTTTAATTAGCTCCGCTTCTATTCTTCTGTTTTCTGCTCTGCCTTCAGCCGTATCGTTTGTAGCCGTTGGAGTCGATTCACCCATGCCCTCTGTAGTGATTCTGCTTGCGTCTACACCGTAGCTAACAATCATCTCTTTTACAGCATTTGCTCTATTTTCTGAGAGTTCTTGATTGTTTGCAACTGAACCAATACTGTCTGTGTGACCGATTATCTTTGCATCAAAGTTAATTCTTGCTTTTAAGAAATTTGCAAATGCTTCAACATTAGGTTTTGATGCTTTATCAACAGTATAAGAAGCTGTCTCAAAGTTAATATGAAGATTTACTATTTTTGTACATCCCTCTTCATCTACGACATTACCTGCTGGAGTTGTCGGGCATTTATCTTTAGAGTTTAAAACACCGTCATTGTCATCATCGCCGTCAACTTTACATCCGTTAGAGTCTACCTCTGTTCCGGCTGGAGTGTTAGGGCATTTATCTTTAGAGTTTAAAACACCGTCATTGTCGTCATCACCGTCAACAGGTGCGATAACAGGAACAGCCTCATATGAGACAGGTGCCGGCGCTTCTTGAATTTTAGGTCCAAACGAATAGTTTATACCTGCTAAAAGAGCCAGATTGTTATCCCATCTATTGTCATTATTTTTCAACATATAGACAGCTTCAAGTTTTAGAGAAATACTCTCTACTATAGGGATCTTTGCCCCAACTCCTGCATTTAGAAACACGCTATCTTTATTTTCTGCAAAGTGCTCATTAAGTGTCTCATAGCCGACACCGATTTTTGCCAAAGGTTTAATAAAACTCTCTGTCTTATACTCATAAACACCGTTAAGAGCAATGCGGTAAATGTCTGTTGACAATGAACTGTTTTCGTAGTCAATATCATGTGAGTAAAGCAGGCTCAATTCCGGTTTTAGTAAGTAGTCAAAATCATTGTATTGTAATTCAGCACCCATCAAAAACTGATTGTCTAAATCCAGGTTGCCCTCTGCAATATTGTAGCCGATAACAGGAGTCACCTCGTAGCTGTATTCCTGCGCTGTAAGGGCACTGCTAAAGAGAAGAGCCGGGATCAAGAGTAGTTTTTTCATTTATATTCCTTTTTTGTGTTTTGTTTTGTTTATTATATCACTTTAAGCCTTAAAAAGATTTCCCTTTTGAATATTAATATTCTATCTTGGGTCTGTTATATAGCCCTCTATTGCAGATATTGCCGCAACAGCAGAGTTGGCTAAGTAGACTTTAGATGAGCGCGAACCCATGCGGCCTACAAAGTTACGGTTTGTCGTAGAGATCGCAACTTCATTGTCGCCTAGAATTCCCATATATCCGCCAAGACAAGCTCCGCATGTCGGGTTACTTACAACACCTCCCGCATCTACGATAATATCGATGTAGCCTAACTTGTTTGCCTCACGAAGAATCATCTGCGTTCCGGGAGTAACGATAAGACGCACGTCAGGATGTACTCGCTTGCCTTTTAAGATCTCTGCTGCAACTTTTAAATCACTTAGTCTTCCGTTTGTACAACTTCCGATGAACGCCTGATCTATTTTGATGTGATCTTTTTGAGCCTGAGAGACACTGTGTCCGTTTGAAGGCAGGAACGGGTATGCGATAACCGGATCAAGGTTCGCTACGTCTATCTCGAGAACCTGTACATAAGAAGCGTCATCATCCGAGTAGTGGATACGAGGCTCACGAGCAAGGTTTTTATCGCTCAAGAACTCTTTTGTAACATCGTCATAAGCTACGATCCCGCTTTTTGCTCCCGCTTCGATCGCCATATTGCACATAGAAAATCTATCATCCATTGTAAGGTGCTCGATCGTGCTTCCTGTAAACTCTAAAGTTCTATAGAGTGCTCCGTCAACGCCTATCATGCGGATGATCTCTAGGATAATATCTTTTCCGGTAGTATATTTTCCAGGTTTTCCGCTAAGAACGACTTTGATGGATTCTGGAACTTTAAACCAGTTTCCGCCAGTGATCATGGCAAACGCCAAATCCGTTGAGCCCATCCCCGTTGAGAATGCTCCAAGTGCTCCGTGTGTACATGTATGGCTGTCTGCACCGATGATAACGTCACCCGGTACAACAAGACCTTTTTCAGGAAGAAGAGCATGTTCGATCCCCATATCTTTTTCATCAAAAAAGTTTTTCAGGTTGTGCTTCTTTGCAAAGTCACGGCTAATACGTGCCTGATTTGCGCTTGCAATATCTTTTGCAGGGATAAAGTGGTCAAGAACGATAGAGAAACCGTCAGGATTTGCAAGTTTTGTAGCACCACTTAGGTTAAAAGCACTGATAGATATAGGAGTGGTTATATCGTTTCCGATAACCATGTCTATGTTAGAGCGGATGATCTCGCCGGCATAAACAGAGTGCCCTACATGCTCTGAAAATATTTTTTCGGTTATTGTTTGTCCCATAATGAACCTTTATAAAAGAGGAATAATTTCGGGATTATAACATTTAAGATTTAAACTTTCTATATCTCATACTTAAGAGCTTTTTTTATGTACTCTGTTGAACAGAAGAACATCGCGGCAAACAGGGGGTTTACTTTTACATATTCATCCTCTACGCTCTCAAATATTTTAAAGTTAAATCCTGCGTGATCTTGAGAGTTTTTAACTGTTACCGTAAATTCGATCGGTGAGAGGGTCTTTACCATATTTAAAATCTTTTTTCTCTTCTTTTGGCTCTCGGAGTTAAGTATATTGAAATCTGTTCCTTCTGAACTTTTGTGAGATCTGATAACCTCTTCTAAAACGTCAAATTTATCTTTGAAGACTATTTTATTCCATCTGATATTAAGCTCTTTTGAGTCGACTTTGCAAGCGCTATCGATCAAAGCATTGGGTTTTTTCTCTTTCATAGCTTCGATGAGCCCCAAAAGAAAATTGACTCCACCGACGCTCTGCGCGCACTTTTGCATCAAAAGATGCATCACTGCTTTGGTATCTTCATTATGTTTGTTAAAATTACACATTGGTTTTCCTCTTTAGTTAATGTATAATTATAGCTTAAATATTGTATAAGCACAGTTTCATTTAAGCTTATTCAAATAACAAAACTATTATCATAACAAAAGTAAAACAAGACAAAAAATGTCTTAATTAAAAAACTCGATAGAACAAGGTTAAATATGCAAGTTTATTTAGACAACAATGCCACAACAATGGTCGATCCATTGGTTGCCCAGGCAATGGGGCCATTTTTTAGTGAGATTTACGGGAATCCAAACTCACTACATAAATTTGGTACAGCTTCACATCCTGCGCTAAAAAAGGCAATGGACCAAGTGTATAAAGCGCTTAATGCGAGTGATAATGACGATATTATCTTTACATCATGTGCAACCGAATCAAATAACTGGGTTCTAAAATCGGTTTATTTGGATCATATAGTAAACGGTGATAAGAACCATATTATTACAACCGAGATTGAGCATCCATCTGTTTATGCCGCATGTAAAGCGCTTGAAGAGCAGGGTGTAAAAGTCACTTATCTTCCAGTAAATCATGAAGGTGTGGTTGAGGCTCATGTCGTAAAGAGCTTTATAACCGACAAGACTGCGCTTGTATCTGTTATGTGGGCTTCAAATGAGACAGGGGTGATAAATCCTATAAAAGAGATAGGCGAGATATGTAAAGAGAAGGGTGTTCTTTTTCACACGGACGGTGTTCAGGCAGTTGGAAAGATCCCGGTCGATCTTCAAGACGTGCATGTAGATTTTTTATCTATGAGCGCTCATAAGTTCCATGGTCCCAAAGGAGTAGGTGCGCTCTATATTAAAGATTCGCAGCCGCTCTCTCCGCTTCTCAACGGTGGCGAGCATATGGGCGGAAGACGCTCAGGGACGCTAAATGTTCCGTATATTGTCGCTATGGGCAAGGCAATTGAGCTCGCAACTACAGATATAGAAGAGAAGATAGCCTCTATAAGAGCGAAAAGAGACCGCTTGGAAGATGCTCTTTTAGAGTTAAGTGATACTTTTGTTGTCGGCGACAGAGAGAACAGAACACCAAATACGATACTGATATCTATTAGAGGTGTTGAGGGTGAAGGTATGCTTTGGGATCTAAATAATGCTCAGGTCGGAGCTTCTACCGGTTCTGCTTGTGCGAGTGAAGATCTGCAGGCAAATACTGTAATGCTTGCAATCGGAGCTGACAATGAGCTTGCTCATACTGGAATTCGTCTAAGCCTTAGCCGTTTTACCACGGATGAGGAGATAGATTACACGATAGAGCACTTTAAAAAAGCTGTTTTCAGACTTCGTGCAATATCTAGTTCATTTGCAAAAGTGGGGCCTACGCCTGGCGGCGAATCAAAAGAGTGTGAACTGCACTTCCATTAATTGCCGATTAAATAAAAGTATAAATTTCTGACACGCCAGTGTCAAGCTTTAGTGCCCGTGCGGCTAGCGAAGCAAAAGGGACGAGTTCCTTTTGCGGACAAATCAGGGAAAAAGGTTCCCTTGAATTTATAAAATAAATTAAAGGACAAAAATTATGGCAAAAAACGACTTATTGGGGGCTTCTTTATGGGACGCTTACTCAAATAAAGTAACTACCTTGATGAACAATCCAAAACATCAAGGTGAAATTACTGAGGAGGAGGCTGCATCACACGGTAACAGATTGATCGTTGCCGATTTTGGGGCTGAGAGCTGTGGGGATGCAGTGCGTCTTTACTGGGAAGTTGACCCAAAGACAGATGTTATCGTAAACTCTAAATTTAAAAGTTTTGGATGCGGAACGGCTATTGCGAGCTCGGATGTTATGACAGAGCTTTGTATTGGCAAAACTGTTCAAGAAGCTGTAAAGATAACAAATATCGATGTTGAGTTTGCTCTAAGAGACAACCCTGAGACTCCTGCAGTTCCGCCTCAAAAGATGCACTGTTCCGTTATGGCTTACGATGTTATTAAAAAAGCTGCAGGACTTTATCTGGGTGTTGACTCTGAGAGTTTTGAAGAGGAGATAATTGTTTGTGAGTGTGCTCGCGTCAGCTTGAAGACACTTCAAGATGTTATTAGACTAAACGACCTCACAACGATCGAGCAGATCACAGACTATACCAAAGCGGGCGGCTTTTGTAAAAGCTGTATAAAACCGGGCGGACACGAAGAGAGAGAGTACTACTTGGTAGACATCTTAAGAGATACGCGTCGTGAGATGGATGAAGAGAAGATGAAAGCTGCTGCAGATGCTGGCACAAAAGGTAATTTTGAATCAATGACATTGGTTCAACAGATCAAAGCGATAGATGCGGAGATAGATGAGAGCATCCGTCAGTTCTTGATCATGGACGGTGGCGATATGGAAGTAATCGACGTTAAGCCGAGTGATGAGTATATCGACGTATATATCAGATACCTTGGCGCATGTAACGGATGTGCAAGTTCTGCAACAGGAACTCTTTATGCGATCGAATCGACTCTAAAAGAGAAACTCTCTAAAAAGATAAGAGTATTACCTATCTAAATCCTATTAGGATTTAGAAGAGGTGAGTTCTCCCCCATATACCTTACATCTAAAACCGCGATCTCGCACTCAAGCCAAATATTAAACTCTTTGTAGACTCTTTTTTGAGCCTCTTGTATCAAGTATATAGCTTCATCAAAAGTCCCGTTTTGCATATTTACCAAGAAGTTTGCATGCTCTAAGCTAAACTCCATGCCGCCGACTCTGTAGCCTTTGAGCCCTACGGCTTCTATAAGCCTGCCTGCATAATCACCAACGGGGTTTTTAAAACAGCTTCCCGCACTTGGGATTGAGGGCTGGTTGTCGCGCATACTCTTAAACATCAAGAGCCTCTCTCTGTCGTACCCGTGCTCCAGTAAAAATGTCGCTTCTAAGATCGGGGACCCTATGTTCGTGAACCTGTATCCATGCTTTATCTCATCTTTTTTAAACTCTTTATCGCATGTTTTTACAGAGATGAGATTATTGAATATCTCATACTCTTTGAGCCCTGCATTCATATATACCAAACCGCCTAGAGTTCCGGGAAGATGAGAGAGAAACTCAAAGTTAGCAATATCATGCTTTTTGCAAAAAGAGGCAATTTTTCCGGAGGGTGTAGCAGCTCCGATCTTAAGAGTGTCGTTCTCTATCTTGATATAGTCATATTTTTTGCTTAATTTTAAAAGAGGGGGCGGCTCTTTTCCCATCAAAATATTGTTACACGATCCGATGATATAAGAGTCTTTGTAGTTTTTGCTGCAATCTTCGAGCAGCATAACATCTAGAGTTGCGCCTATCTTAATGGAGGAGAATTTAGCGAAGTCTATTGTTTGGCTCTTCATTACTCTATAAAATCTGGGATCATATTAAAGATGTTCAAAGAGAAGTCGGTCATCGCATTTAGCATCCAAGGCATAGTTAAAATGACGACAATAACAACGCCTATGATCTTTGGAATAAAGCTCAGTGTCATCTCATTGATCTGTGTAGTAGCCTGAAATATACTTACGGCAAGACCTATAAACATACCCACTAAAAGACCCGGAAGTGCAAGAAGGAGTGCTATTTTAAAGGTCTCGATTCCAAGCGATACTAGTTTTGCTTCCATTATGAGTTTCTTAAGTCTTTGTACTCTGTCGGTATCATAAAATCTTGGGCTTTTACCTCTGTGTCGTAGAAACCGTGCTTGTAGCCGATCTCAAAAAGTTTGTTGATCGCTCTGTATTGCAGTTCGCTAAGTGCAATAGAGTTGTCGTTTGCATAAAGTTCAAGATATTTATCTAAAGTCGGAGCATCTATGCGTACAAGATCTCTCTCTAGAAGCATCTCAGAGAGCTTATATTTGTTATCGCGCGCTACATGTACCGCTTTTGTTAAAGTTGCTTCATACTCTATGGCTCTGTTAAGCGGGATTGAGCGACTGATTGCCATTCCGCCAAGAGGCAGGGGAAGCTCATCTCCTGCGAGCTCTTGCCAGATATCCCACATCTCTCTCTCAACTTCAAGCTCGTCGTTGTAGGTCAAAATACTCTCATGGATCAGCACACCCGCATCCACTTTCTCATCAAGAACAGCCTGCTCGATCTCCAAAAAGTTCATATAAGTCACTCTTGCATCGGGATAGGCTATGCGAAAAAGCATAGCGTTTGTCGTGTGTTCTCCGCTAAGTGCCACTTTAAAGTTACGTTTGAGCTTAACGCCTCTTTTTTTTATGACCTTCGGTCCGTACCCCTCTCCAAAGCTCACGGCAGTTCTTAGAAGAGCGTAGTCTTCTCTAATATGGGGGTATAGCCCAAAGCTTATAGCGACTATCTCGTAAACACCGTTTAGAGCTTTTTCGTTTAGGGTCTGAATATCTTCGGCAATATTCTCAAACTTTACACCATCCATATCTACCCAGCCGAATTTAATAGCATAGTACATAAATACGTCGTCAGCGTCAGGGGAGTGTGCAATAAGAGTTTTTTTCAAATTAGTCGCCTATCTACTTAAAAATATAAACTATATTTTAACCAAATAAGGATAAAATCCCACTAATTTTATATGGAATCTTCATATAAAAATATGACAATTTGCAATATTTTAAAATAAAAATTAAAAGTTGTCATACAATAAGTCTAAATTTAATATAAGAGAGCCAAAGATGGACGCAAATAAACAAAAATCATTAGACTTAGCTATGAAACAGATTGATAAGGCATTCGGCAAGGGTGCGCTTATGAGACTAGGCGATAAAGAGATAATGCCGATTGAGTCGATTAGTACAGGCTCTCTGGGACTTGACCTTGCACTCGGTATTGGCGGTGTTCCACAGGGAAGAGTTGTCGAGATATATGGACCTGAGAGTTCAGGTAAAACGACGCTGGCACTTCAAATAACGGCAGAGTGCCAGAAAAAAGGCGGAGTATGTGCATTTATTGACGCAGAACACGCACTTGATGTCGGGTATGCTAAAAATCTTGGTGTCGATGTGGACAATCTTCTTGTCTCTCAACCCGATTACGGTGAGCAAGCCTTGGATATTGTTGAAACCATTGCTAGAAGCGGTGCGATAGATCTGATAGTTATCGACTCGGTCGCGGCTCTTACTCCAAAGTCTGAGATCGAGGGTGAGATGTCAGATCAAAATGTCGGTGTTCAGGCACGTCTTATGTCAAAAGCACTTAGAAAGCTGACGGGTATTTTACATAAGATGAACTGTACAGTTATATTTATTAATCAGATCCGTATGAAAATAGGTATGATGGGATATGGCTCTCCAGAGACGACAACAGGCGGAAATGCGCTTAAGTTCTACGCGTCTGTAAGAATAGACGTAAGACGTATAGCATCTCTAAAGCAGGGTGAGAGCCAGATAGGAAATCGTGTTAAAGCCAAGGTTATAAAAAACAAAGTAGCACCTCCGTTTCGTCAGGCAGAGTTTGATATAATGTTCGGCGAAGGAATCTCTAAAGAGGGCGAGCTTGTCGATTACGGCGTAAAGCTCGATATAATCGATAAAAGCGGCGCTTGGTTCTCTTACGGAGAGACAAAACTGGGTCAGGGACGTGAAAATGTCAAAGCCAAGTTTATAGAAGACCCTGAATTGGCTCGTGAAGTCGAAGAGAAGATAAAAACAGCCATGGGGATAAACTCTCTGATGGCGATGGATGCTCTAGAGATAGAAGACACTGACCTCTAGAGATCAGCGCAAATTAAAATTAAATTAAATGTACAAAGAGGTAGATAGATAATGTTTATAGATAATATTAGTGCAATAGAGGTGATGGACTCACGCGGAAATCCTACGGTAAAAGCAACAGTAGAGCTTAGTGACGGCACAAAAGCGAGTGCGATCGTGCCTTCAGGTGCAAGTACGGGTAAGCGTGAGGCATTAGAGCTTCGTGATGGCGGCAGCAGATATATGGGCAAAGGCGTTTTAAAGGCTGTTGAGAATGTCAACAGCCAGATAGCGGATGTTCTTATTGGACTTTCTCCGTTTAATCAGGCAATAATCGATGCTACAATGAAAGAGCTTGATGGAACCCAGAACTATGGCAATCTAGGTGCTAATGCGGTTCTTGGTGTCTCTATGGCTGTGGCACGCGCTGCTGCAAAAAGCTTAGGCGTTCCACTTTATCGTTATCTTGGCGGAGCTAACGCTATGGTTATGCCTACTCCGATGCTAAATATTATCAATGGCGGCTCACACGCAGACAACTCTGTAGATTTTCAAGAGTATATGATCATGCCTGTCGGTTTTGAAGATTTTGCAACTTCACTTCAAGCCAGCGCAGAGGTCTATCACAATCTAAAAGCTATTTTAAAATCTAAAAAACACAATACGGCTCTTGGAGACGAGGGTGGTTTTGCTCCTGATCTAAGCTCAAATGAAGAGCCTATTCAGATCATTATGGAAGCGATAGAAAAAGCAGGATACAAAGCGGGAGAGCAGATGGCGATCGCTCTTGATGTTGCAGCGAGCGAACTTGTTGCAGAGGGCGGTTATAGACTAGATAGTGAAAACAGAACAGTCACCTCTGAAGAGCTTGTTGATTACTATGTTGACCTGTGTTCAAAATATCCGATCGTATCAATTGAAGACGGTCTAAGCGAAGATGATTGGGACGGCTGGAAAATATTGACTGAGAAATTGGGCGATAAAGTACAACTTGTCGGCGATGATCTGTTTGTGACAAACGCTAACATTCTAAATGAGGGAATCCAAAAGGGTATCGCAAACTCTATTCTTATTAAACCAAATCAGATCGGCTCGGTCAGTGAGACTATGCTTACGGTTCGTCTTGCTCAAAGAAACGGTTACAAGTGTGTTATGAGTCACCGTTCTGGTGAGAGCGAAGATGCTTTCATTGCAGATTTTGCCGTTGCACTAAACTGCGGTGAGATAAAAACAGGATCTACTGCGCGTGGTGAGAGAACTGCTAAATATAACCGTCTTTTAGAGATAGAGAATGAAGTGGCTTACGGCGAGTATTTAGGTTCACAACTTTTTAAATAAGAACTTTTAATGAGAGATGAAGAGCTTTATGAGGGGATAGACGATACGCAAAGTCTTACACAAAAATATCTAGGTCTATCCTTAACAAAGTTCTTAATGCTTCTAATAGTTGTTTTGGCAAGCGGAGTATATATCGGCATACTTCTGTATGGAACCAATTCATTAGAAGTCCTGCTTGGCCTTCAAGATTATGAGGAGTATCTGCAAAGTGAGATCAACAGACTAAGAACACAAAATGCAGAGCTTCAAAAAGAGTATTTTGAATTAAAAGAGATTTCTGCGAAATAGCTCTTAATCTTGATATAATACACCATAGAAATCTCAAAAAACTTGTTTTTTTGTAGCTTTAGAGGGTTGTAGGGACCTTAAGTCCCTGCCACTAAAACGGACGAGTTCGTTTTAGTGTTTAACATAATGGAAGGGGTTACTTTGATTAGAGTTCTGCTTATATCTTCTTTGATCTTTTTGTCTCTTGGGGCTAGAGAAAATCCTTTCTTTCCCTCTGATGGTGAGAGAGATATACTAATAACTTCAAATGAAGAGAGTGATACACAGCCTCTTAAAAGAGCCGCTATAACTCTTCCATCTCAAGCAAGAGTACTTCAAAAAGTAACCATAGAGTTCAAAAATCTTGACGGCTCAGTAGAGAGTAAAAGTATAGAACTGAGTAATAAGGTTGACTGGCATATTCCTATTTTTATTACTCAGAGCTATGCCCAGCAAGAAAATTCAACTCAGCTACAGGCAGTGCAGCAGGTTCAAAAAAGTGTTCCAAAAAAAGAGAGTTATAAAAATATAGCCTCTATAGAATATCTCTCACTTCTCTCATATCAAAAGAGTTTAAAACTAGTAACTAAAGATAGAGCACTCAGAAACTTTATGCTTGTAAATCCGCATAGATTGGTTATTGATTTTAAAAGAGATAGCAATATGAAAAGTTATGTTAAAAAAATCCCCAACTCTATATTTAAAGAGGTTAGGATAGGAAATCATGACGGTTACTACAGAGCAGTTATAGAGTTGGACGGACTTTATAGATACGGCTTTAAAAAGATTGCTGAGGGGTATCTTATAGAGTTAAAATAAGTTTTAAAAGTAGAAATTTAGATAGACTCTTAAATTATCCTCTTTGTTATTCATCTCTCTCTTGCCTCTCTCTTTATAGTCATATTTAAACTTTAGTTGAGTGTTTTGCGAAACTCTAAAGCTTTGTGAGATAGATAGAATGTTCTGCTCCTCCCCGTTGTCATACCATCTTCTAATAGCCTCAATATTACTGCTCATAGAGCTGTATTTGTCAAGCACCATACCTATAGAGCCGCCTATCGCAGATTTAGAGTCTCCATCCAGATAAAAGAGCGGATCAGCCATTATATAAGTATATCCAAGCTTATTACCCCAGCTTAGCCCCACACCTACGGTTCCCATGAAATTAGCGCTTGAGTCAAGTGAGTTTCTGTCCCATCCAAACTTTGTTCTCCAAGAGAGATTGTCAAAAAAGTGAGATCTTTGTGCAAGAGAGACGATGGATAGAATAGTTGCATCTTCAACCTCTAAGTCACTGTCCCTATAAGAGAGTTCAAGATTTAAAAACTCTATCTGTGTCCCTCTTAAAAAGCCGTAGTTGCTGTCCTCTAAGTCATGATATGCAGGGCGAATACCCAAAAAACCTATAGAGTCGCCATCTCTTGAACCACCGCCAATGGATGCTCTTATTGCGCGGTGGCTATCTATTGGGTTTGGTGGAGTTTTTATATCAAGCTTATCTCCCTGCCCAAGAGAAGCTCTAGCTTTTGAGAATTCATGAAAGAGCTCTAGGTACCTCTCCTTTTCTATTTTACTTTTGCTGAATTTATACTCAAGCAGCTCTATAGAAGCCTCTAAAATATACATTTTTTGCTGTTTTTGGATATCACCGCTTCTCAAAACTTCATCGATCGAGATAGTAGAATCGACAAGCTCAAGAGGAAGATGAATATTTTCTTTCTCTATAAGTTCCTCATATTTTAAAAGAGTGGTTCTTTTTGAAGGTCTGAAAAATTTATCTTCTATAATCTTTTCGAGTTTTGAGGCATGTGCAGTCTCAAGAGGGATAACCTGATAGTTAAAGTACTCTCTAAGATGCAGGGTTGGTCTAGCGACCTCCATGAACCAGAGCATATTGTATGAGCAGTTTTCCGTAAAGAAGTAGTAGTAAGAGTGTGTTTCGTTAAGCTCCCAGATATGCTCTATCATTCTTCGCGTCTCATCTTCGCTAAAATCAAGATCATACTCCCAGATATCCCTCTGCTCACTGTCTCTATACTCTTTTAGTTTGTCATAGTATGGAAGCAGCGAGTATCTTCCAAAGTATCCTCCAAATAGCCCTTTGATCGCAAAAAGCACCGCATTTTCTTCATCAGGATTTGCATCTGCGGCATAATTTACGGCATAAGATAGAAGTTTGGAGTTGTATGCAGAGTTGATGCGTAAAAAAGTGTGCCCAAACATGGAGGCAGGAGAGTTTATGTGGGCTGATGGAAAAACCAGAGTTACAGATTTTGGCTTAAGTCTTTTAACAATAGAGTCATATTTTTCGCATTTTACTTCAGGAAACTCTTCAATTGAGAGCTGCTCCTTGAGCCAAGCTTTTCTTGCCGGAAAGCGGCATGCGGTTGCGTTGTCATCAAAAGTTGTTTCGTTTAATAATGCATCAATAGTAGCATCAAGCTCATCTTGCGCACTTGTTTTACCATCTGATGATAAAAAGAATCGCTCATCGTCTATCTCACTTACACCATCGTTCATATGCAGCAGGAGGTTCCAGTATCTTGAGTCCGATAGATTTAGTTCTTGCGCTTTTTGTTTGTATTGGTACGAAGAGGCGTTTAAAATAGAGACAAAAAGGGTAAGGGTTAAAAATAGTCTGTTTAAAATAGGAGAGTCCTGAATTTGAGGTTTTGTAGAGTAGGATCAAACGAAAAATTCGTTTGATCTTAACTTTTTTTATAGAGTTGTTGTAGAGATATTGTCAAGTACATCAGCCATTTTTACATCTTGGCTAGTGTATATCTTGTTGTAGTTCTCTTGAAGAGATGCAGAGAAAGTAGCTTTGTCAGATACTTCTAAAAGCTCTGCCAAAGTGTCAATGCTCTCGCCGTGACCGATCGCGATCTCTTTAGCAAGTTGATCCATATTTGAAGCAACAAACTCTTCAGCTTGCTCATTCATAACGAATTGAGTTTTTTGACAACCTAAAGTTCCTGAAGTGATACCGAACGTTTGGTTACCCGAAGTACCGTTTGTTGTAGCTTGAAGAGCTAACAGTACAGCAGTAGAATCATCTTTGATAATCATAGAACCAAGACCACAACCAGTTTGAGAATTTACGCCTGCCATTGCAGATGAACTTAGTGCTACAATTGCAGCAAGGCTAACTAGAATTTTTTTCATTGAACTTCCTTTTATTTTAAGATCGAAACAATTGTAAGATTAGTTAGCTTAACTAAAAATTAGTTTTTGTTAAGCTCTGTATCTTTCCAATACTTTGTGCCCTGAACAGTAGCTTGAAGTGCTAAGCCGTTTTGTGTCAGTTTATAGAGCCTCACACCGGGAGCAACTGTGATCGCCGCATTTAATGAGCCACCGCTCTCTTCATACTTTGCGGCAGCATCTGCTTGGGCATTCGCTTCCCAGCCGGATCTTACAAAAGTGTCATAAGCTCTTTTGTTCTCAAAGAGAAAAACCGCTCTAAAATCTTTTACCCCAATACCAAGCCCTAAACCGCCTGAAGCCATATTCATATATGTGTTTATTCCGGTTCTGTTGTTGTGTGCCATCCCTTTGCCGCCCTCTGCGGAGAGGAGGATAAGGTTCACCCCTACATTGCTGAATGTCGCATATCCGTAAGAGCGAAGCACCATCTGTCTGGCTTCTGGTGCGTATTTGTAGAGCAGCTGCATCGTTTGGTTGCTGGCTACAATACGATTTACCCTCTCAAGCCTGTTCTCTTCCCTTATCTCTCTTTTGCTCTTTCCTGTCCAAAATCCCGAAAAGATGAGAGTTACCAGAAGTAAGCCGACGATTAGTTTTAGATGTTTCATTCTGCAAACCTTTAACGCTACTCTAAATTTATGGCAATAATAATATCATAATTTATCAAAATAGATAAAATTTATAATATAGTTAACGTTTAACCAAAAATGATACTATTACAAAAAATAATAGAGACATGATGTCGTAAATGAAGGATTAATTTGAAACTATCAACAATATTTGCCCTAGCGTTAAGCGCTTTTGCCATTTTAACAAGCGGTTGCGCATCTAAAAATGTGGCTGCTAAAAACAGCGGCTTTTTCAGTGACTACTCACAGCTGCAGAGCAGTGACGCTCTTAGTGCAGCAAAGAGTTATAAAGAGTATGATGTCTCTAAGTACAAAACTGTTTTGATATCTCCTGTTCAAGCTATAGAGGCACTCCCAAAATTAGAGCAGAGTGATTCCCAAAGAGAACTGTATAAGAAGATATCTGAATATGTAAGTGAGGGATATAAGAGAGAGATACAAAAAGACAGCAGCTTGAAGCTTGTTGATACAAAAGAGTCAGGTAGTTTGATTTTGGAGTCGGCAATATCTGCAGTTGAAGTTCACTTTGATGATAAGAATTGGAATCAGTTCTCACCTATTGCAATGGATATAACTGTGACATCATTCAACTCTTATTTAGATGGAAATGTGAGAATTTTGGGCGAGAAGCGCATAGTTGATGCAACAACAGGCGAGACACTGCTAGAGAGCATGGAGATAATCAAAGATGAAAAAATCATCTTAAAGGGCGAGACTCTGAAGTTTGAAAACATTAAACCTGCTCTTGATAAGTGGATAGAGCTTGCAGTAAAAAATCTTCATAACTAGGTTAGGCGTAAGTGTCTCTTCAGGTAGGATGGAAATATTTTCCATTTGATGAGATCGCAATAAAGAGCACTACATTCTGCAACTCTCTAGACGGTCTTCGCATTATACAGCTCTCAGATCTGCATCTTAGCAAAGGCGTAGAGGTCGCCTACCTTAAAAATCTTGTTAAAAAAATAAACGCTTTGGGTCCCGACATCGTCCTCTTTAGCGGAGATATACTTCAGACATCCGCATTAAATGTAAAAGAGCAGTTAGAGACTTTTAAAGATATTAAAGCATCCGCATATTATGTGACGGGTAATCATGATATTGTTTACGGTCCAAAAAAACTGGAGTCGATTATGCAGAGTGCAGGAGTGCTTTGTCTGGATAACAAGATAGCAGAGATAGCTATAAAAGGCTCTGTTTTGCAGTTAGTGGGGCTTAGTGACAGATACGGTTTTGTAAGAGGAATAAAGAGACCTATAAAAGAGCTCTTTAGCGGGCTAGATCCAAACCTCTCTACCATACTGCTTACTCATCAGCCAAAAGATGTGGCGCATATAGAAGATTTTCGCATAGATCTGCAGCTTAGCGGGCATACTCACGGCGGACAGATATATCCTTTTAATTTTGTAGTTAAATATTTTCAGCCATATATCTCAGGGCTTTACAGACACAAAAACACCCTTTTATATGTATGCAGAGGACTTGGGTACTGGGGTGTCAGGGTAAGATATAGAGTTCCACCCGAAATACCTGTTTTTACCATCAATTAACATATAGGCAGTATAATTTTATTTTAATTAACTCAAGGAAAAAAATGAACAGATTTTTAACCGCTTTAACCCTCAGTGTCGCGATCTTAGGCGCAGCTCCGCTTAGTGTAAACTCCCCTCTTAATACGCTGGACAGCTTTAAATATGAAACGCCGATGGGCCGAGAGATGAAGATACCAAAAAAGACAAAGTTGGTAATAGTAGCCTTTGAAAAAGATACGGGAGCTTTGGTTAACGAATATCTTGATACTCAAAGCCCGTTTTATCTCCCAAAGAACAACTCAATTTTTATAGCCGACATAAACAAGATGCCTACAGTTATAACAAATATGTTCGCTCTGCCAAAACTTCAGAAGTATAAACATCTTATATACCTGCACTACGGTGAGAAGTTTCAAAATATAGTTCCAAGCAAAGAGCAGAAGATCACACTTTTGCATATAGAAGGCTCAAAAATCAAAGATATATCTTTTATCTCGACGCAAGAAGAGTTAAAAACGGCGATTGAGAAGTGATCTCACTAAAAGCACTCAGCAAAAATCCATTTAAAAGCCTTCTTATATTCTCATCCATTACCATCGCGGTAATGGCTATTTTTCTAATCAGCTCAGTCTCTCAGGGCGTGATCGGAATGTACTCGAAGATGATAAAAACGGACGGCGATATCATCATCACACAAAAAGGGATCTCGGACACTTTTTTCTCCAACGTAGATATTGGGATCATGAAAAAGATAGATGAGTTGGAGTATGTCACATCAAGTTATGCAATGATCGTCGGAGCTTCTCCTATAGGTCATATTCCCATTGCCGGTATTTACGGCACTACGGACAACCATTTTTCACACTATAAGCTAAAGAGCGGAACTTATCCAAAAGAGGGTGAAGTTATACTTGGCGAAAATCTTGCAAAGCAGTTTGTGACAAAAGAGATAAACATAGGAAACAAAAGCTTTGAAATATCTGGTGTTTACAGCAGTGAGATAGGTTTTGAAGAGGGCGGCGTAGTTATGAATATAAGCGATGCGGGCAAGCTTTTTAACCGCTCGGCATCTTTCATTTTGGTCTCATCTTCATCACCTAATGAGATAGATAACATTGTTGAAAAAATATCTGAGTTAAGCAGTGAGGTTGAGGTAAAGACTACGCAAAATTTCGTAAAAGAGTATAACCAGTTTAAAATTATCGAGAACTCATCTCTTGTTATCTCAACGCTCGCTTTTGCTATGGGTCTTATGGGGATCGCCTCTGTTATGAGCATGATCGTAAACTCTCGCAAAGAGGAGTTCGGGATTATGCGCGCTCTGGGCAAGAGCCGTCTTTTTATTATTAAAAATCTATTTTTTGAAACACTTATGATGAGCGTCTCGGCTTATCTTTTTGCACTCATCTTGAGTCTTGGTATCTTAGAGATGCTGCCGCACATTGAGATGCTTCAGGGTTATGTAAACGGTACTCTTTCGCTCTCAACAGCTCTGTATGTTTTTGCTTCAACAATTTTTATGGCTCTTTTTGGCTCGCTGATACCGGCGTGGATCGCCTCTAAAACAGACCCGATACTTCTGATAAATCAAGGATGTGCATGATAAAAGCATCTAATATCTCTCACTTTTACGGCGCGGAGCAGGTTCTATTCGATCTCTCTTTTGAGATCAAAAGCGGCGAATTTCTATTTTTAAGCGGAGAGAGCGGGAGCGGAAAGTCGACTCTCCTCTCTATTCTCTCAACTCTGCTGAAACCATCAAACGGCAAGCTTCTTATAGACGGCGAGGGAGTTGGGACAATAAAAAATATAGACTATTTTCGCCAAAGCAAGATAGGTTTTGTTTTTCAGTTTCACTATCTCATAAACTATCTAAGCGTCTATGAGAATATAGCCCTTGCCGCACTTGAAGATAAAAAACAAAATATCAACAAAATACTTGGCGAGCTCGGTATCTTAGAACTCTCAGAGCGCTATCCAAACGAGATATCGGGCGGACAGAGACAACGCGTGGCACTTGCCCGCGCACTTGTAAACGAGCCGAAAATTATATTTGCCGATGAGCCCACCGGAAGTCTGGACTCAAAAAATTCTCAAATTGTTTACGGTCTTTTGGCTGAGGCAGTAAAGAGCGGCACTACCGTAGTGGTCGCATCCCACGATATGCAGATAGAGAACTACGCAACTCACACGATCAGGTTAAAAGATGGACAGATTTTATAAACTAGTAGAAGAGGTTATGCCAATCTGGGCCTTTATATTTTTAGGCTCTATTGTGGTCGGCACGATATATGCGGCACAGATGCTCGGATTCTCCTCTTTGGACAGTACGCTTTTAAGTGCTTCGACCACGCGCTCGCTTCATATTACGCTAATGCTCTACGGACCGATTATGCTAGCTCTCTCCTTGCTTCCATTCGCTCTTTTTGCAAAAGAGAAGCTTGATCTAAGCAGCGCTGTAGAGCCATTAAGAGTCTACTTTTTACTCTGGCACCTCTTCTTGTTTATGGCAGTCGTCTCTATTTTGCTCGGAGTTCAACGCTCTCTGCCGTTTTATGATTTTGCCTATGAGCTCAACTTCATACTTGCGGCTTCGGGCATCTTTTATATAGTTGCAATTTTTAAAACCATAAAACAGTATGAGATTACGCCACTTTGGGTAAAAGTCTCAAAAGCGCTTCTTTTTGCGGCACCTTTGGCGCTCATTATACTGATGAATCCGACTTACGGGCAGGTTGAAAAAACGCTTGTAGGACCTCACGGCGACAATACTCTGGGAATGAGCTTTACGCTTATTCCTCTTTTTTACCTTATGATAAAACTTCATGCAAAAGAGGAGTTTGTTCCAAGATGGCACATCTTTTGGATTCTTCCGCTTGCGGGATACGCTATCTCGGTTGCTACGCGTATTTTTAGAGGAGAGCTCTCATACAACGAGGAGTGGGTCTATCAGTGGCTAACTTTTGCTTATGCTCCGCTGCTTATAAAGTGGTGCATGGATGCCAAAATTACTCTCAAATCTACGCCTTATTTAGTCATCTCTATCTGGGTATTTTTGTTTGTGATGATTCAGGGCAATATACTCTTTATACCCGAAATCAGATGGCCCTTTCATAAAAATGATCTAGTGATTGCACACGCACATCTCGCCATTGGACTAGGGATATTTTTTATGTCTCTAAGCGTTTTAAAATACTTCTACAAGCTGCCTGATAAGCTTATGCACTTTTGGCTCTATGTTATCGGAATTATTTTTGCCTCCCTAACTTTGGCGGGTTTTGATGAAGCGGGACTATTTGTTATCGATGTCATATCTATGTGGTGGATTCGTCTCTTTGGTGGTCTTTTGGCGGTTGCGGGAGTTATCTATTTTATTGCAAAAAAGATAAAGATCTCAAAACCCTCCATGCTTCAACTATACCATCTAAACGGCTTTGCTTCCGATGGTCTTGGCGCTCTTATACTCTTTTTATCAGCGCCTTTGCTATTTGAGTTTTTAGGGCTTAATTTTAGCATCTACTACTACATTGTATTTGGATTTATGGGTTTTGTTGGTATCTTACATCTTGTCGGAATAAACAAAGAGGCTCATCTTTTTGCATATTTTACCTCGATAGCCCGTCTTATTACGGGAACTATCTTTTTATCTCTATTTTATCTCGGAACGATAGACGCATTAGGGCTTCTTGTAGGTTTTTACGACATCTTATACGCTCTGATATATCTTATTTTTAGAAGCCGCCTATGATCTACTCTTTAGCACTTGTTTTACTGCTTGGATTTGAGCTTAGTTTCTATCTTCTGATAGTCCAGACAGGTGTTGCAGAGCACTACAACTCAGATATGATAACACTCTTTCCGATGTTTGCAGGCGGAGTGGCAGGCACTATTTTGGGTGGCTTTTCATGGGGCAGGATCAGCAATCCGGTGCATAAGATAATTATCGCTCTTCTCTTGCAACTGCTTCTTTCATTTTTTTATCCTGACTATAACGCCTTTACGCTTGTTTTGCTTGGGCTCTCGGTAGGTGTTATGGCTCCGCTTGGTATCTATCTCTTTAAAGCAAAGCAGCAAAAAGAGCTTCTTGCAGCACTTGCCATAGCATACACTATCGGCACATACTTTTTTACCTATGATCCAGATCACAGGATATATATGGCTGTGGGCTTTACCTCAATTGCGCTTTTAAGCGCTTTTATGCTGAGAGATTATGTTGTAGAGACGGATGCAAAGGAGGTCTCGCACCCTTATCTGCAGTATCTGCCTTTGATGTTATGGATATTTTTGGATTCAAACCTTTTTGAGACTCTATCAAGACATGCAGATATGGATATATGGTCACACTACACTTTTACAATCATAGCCTTTCACCTATTGGGGTTAATCGGTGCATACTGTATTAAGATGTCAACAATAAAAAAGCATATCTTTATAGCGTCTATTTTTGCGCTTAGCTATACTCTCTCATATTTGGAAGAGCCGCTCCTTCTTGCGATAATATATCCTTTTGCCATCTCTTACTACAACGTTGTGGTTTTTACGACTCTTAGCAAGGAGGCAAGGATATCCAAGCTTGCTTTTATGATGATTTTTGTCGGCTGGATGGCATCCGGTCTTGGTTTGGCAGTTGCTCTATCAGGAGCCCTGCATTAAACGATATGTGTGCTAAAATAGCACTTAATTTAAATAAGAAGGATTTATGATGAAAAAAATATTTATGATGTTGCTTTTAGCACTCCCGCTCTTTGCGATGAACTTAGAGCTAAAAAGCGGTTATGTGGCTGCACACACAGAGATGATGATGGATAGTACGATCGATCCGATCAATAATTACCTCAAGGCAGATATAACTATAGAGAATAACGACATTACTACGATCAAGGGCAAATTTTGGCTTGAGATGACTCTTTTTACAAGTGATAAGAGCGATAGAGATAAAAGTATGTATGAAGAGATAGAAGCAGAAAAATTCGCTTTTGCTACCTATATAATATCTAGTATAGTAAAGAGCGAAAAAGAGGATGGTTATGTTATTAACGGTACGCTTGATTTTCACGGAGAGAAGAGAGAGTTAAGCGCAGACGCTAAAATAACAACGGTGAATGGAAGTTTGATTATAGAGGCAACCTCTATGATATTGATGAGCGATTACGGTATTGAGATGCCTTGTTTGATGTTTATGTGCGTGCGTGATCAGGTTGATCTTTTAATAAAAGCTACATTTTAAGACAGCTGTTGAATGAATAAACTAGAAGAGTATTTAAATGCCCATGAGTTAAGCGAGATCCACCCATCGGATATTGCAAAGATACTTAAACAGCTGGATGATGCAGAGTTTGCATCAGCACTGAAACTTATACCAAAAGATCTCATCGGTGATGTTGCCTTAGCACTTCCCGATAGATATTTTGACGATGTTGTTGAGAACTTCAGTGTTGAGGAGCTTAGAGATGCGGTCCTAGCGCTAGAGTCTGATGACCAAGTGGACTTTATGCATGAACTTCAAGAGGTTGATGAGAGCGTAGCTTTAAAGGTTTTTGACACACTTGATGAAGATGACAAACAAGAGATCATAAAACTTCAAACTTACGATGAAGATGAAGCCGGCGCTCATATGCAGCTTGA
Organism: Sulfurimonas crateris; assembly: GCF_005217605.1. NCBI lineage: Bacteria > Pseudomonadati > Campylobacterota > Epsilonproteobacteria > Campylobacterales > Sulfurimonadaceae > Sulfurimonas > Sulfurimonas crateris. The sequence continues at coordinate 54,570 of NZ_SZPX01000007.1, forward strand.
GATCTTTACTGCATATAAAGATGAAATAGTTCATGATGTTATAAAAAGGTTCGCGGATCTAAGGCGTGAAAAAAAGATAGAAAATATTCAAAATCTCTTTATCATAGGAGATGACAACAGACTCCTCTATACCGTAGGTTTAGATGACTTGCTGGTCTTTGATTTCAGCAAGACACTTATAGAGAATATTGAGCAGAGCGAAGATAGTTTTGAACCTAAGAAGGCAGAAGACAGAGAGAACATCAGAGATGTTGTTCACTATTTTGAGGAGTATGATCTCTCGGTAATGCCTATTGTAAATGCGTACGGTATTTTGCTAGGACGTATCACATCAGATGACATCTACGACATCATAAATGAACATGCAACCGAGCAGATGTACCATCTTGCCGGAGTCGATGATGATGCAGAAGAGTATGATGAGATACTAAGAGCAGGTAAGAAGAGAGCCTCTTGGTTGGGGATAAATCTATTTACAGCAATACTTGCCTCCATCGTTATAGGTTTTTTTGAAGATACTCTGCAAAGCATGGTCGCGCTCGCAGTCTTGATGCCGATCGTCGCTTCAATGGGTGGAAATGCCGGAACTCAGAGTCTGACGGTTGTCGTAAGACAACTAGCCTTAGGTGGGATATCTAAGGGTGATGCAATGAGGATCATAAAAAAAGAGGTTCTTATCTCTTTAATGAACGGATTTATATTCGCCATCGTCATGGGAGTGGTAGCTGCGGTATGGTTCGAGATAAATATGCTCGGCGTTGTAATTGCTCTTAGTATGGTCATAAATCTTTTAATGGCAGGTCTATTTGGAGCGGCGATACCGCTTTTTCTTAAAAGAGTTGACGTTGATCCGGCGATCGGAAGCACCGTAATACTAACTACGGTAACTGATGTTGTAGGATTTTTTAGCTTTTTAGCACTTGCAACCTATATCTTATTGTAGGCTTTGTTAATAGATGATACAAAAGATCAAAAAGTACTCCACCGTTAACAGATTGGTTCTCTTGGGCATAGTGCTCGGAGTTCTTTTTGGTGTTTTTTTTCCGCAAGCAGCATTAAAGCAGAAGATAATAGGGGAGATGTTTATAAGCTTTTTAAAGATGCTCGTAGTTCCGCTTGTCTTTTCGAGCATCTATGTCTCGATCGTAGGGCTTGGAAGTCTGCACACTCTAAAAAGTATCGGGCTTAGAACTATTGCGCTCTATATTTTAACAACGGCACTTGCGGTTTTTACGGCTATTTTGGCGATGAATATGATCCCAATCGGAGACGCTGTCTCTGCTCAGGGATTAGAGTATGCAAAAGCTTCTGAGGTGGCATCTTTCTCTTTTGGCTCAATGATTCTAAGTTTTATCCCTACAAATATATTTCATGCCCTAAGCAACGGTTCTATGATGCAGATAATCGTCTTTTCCGCTCTATTTGGTATAGCTTCCCTGCATCTAAAAGAGGAGAGAAAGCAGTTGATGCTGGACTTTTTTACCGCAGCTACAAACGCAATACTTACAATGGCGGAGTGGATCATCAAGCTTACACCAATAGGTGTTTTTAGCCTTATCTCTTACGTTGTAGCTGAGCAGGGAGTAGAGGTGATACTAGGTCTTTGGAAATATGTACTTATGGTAATCTCCGTTTTGCTTATTCATGCTCTTATAACCCTGCCTGCGGTTTTAGCTTTTTTTGGACGAGTCAACCCTTTTAGATATCTAAGCGATATACGCGAAGCACCTATTATGGCGTTCTCAACTGCATCTAGTACGGCAACACTGCCTGTATCGATGCGTGTTGTAGAGGAGGTCGGGGGTGTTGATAAGAAAAATGCCTCTTTTGTTCTGCCTTTGGGCGCTACCGTTTCAATGGACGGAACTGCTGCATACTTGAGTATAGCTGTGCTCTATATATCCCATCTTGCAGGGGTAGATTTAAGTTTTACAGATCAGCTCTGGCTTGGAGTGACCGTTGTTGCATTAAGCGTGGGAGTTGCGGCACTTCCAAGCGCATCGCTAGTGATGATGGTAGTAATCTTAAACCAGCTTGGTCTGGCTGTTGAGTATATAGCGTTGATAGTTGCAGTTGACAGGATACTGGATATGGCTAGAACATCCGTAAACGTTACATCCGATATAGTTGTCGTAAAAATTGTAGATCAGTTGCAAAAGATTAAAAAGCCGAGTGTATAATAAAGAATCAATTTAAAGGATGGGGAATGTTTAAATTTATAGTTGTTGGTTTTTTGTTGCTTTTAAATTTGCATGCTGATAATAAATCGGCTTTAGAAGCTTTTAAAAAGGGAGATTACAATAGAGCGTTTGAGCTTTATGAGAAAAATGCAAAGAGCGGGGACGCGGTGGCACAGAGCGCGCTTAGCTATCTTTATGCAAACGGACTTGGCACAGACAAAGATACGCAAAAATCAATAGAGTGGCTTGAGAGATCTGCGCAGAGCGGCAACGTTAATGCCCAGTATGATTTGGGGATGTTTTATCTGCGAGGCAATAATGTAAAGCAGGACAGCCTAAAGGCGTTTGAACTTCTTAGCAAGGCTTCTGAACAGAACAATGCAAATGCTCAGTATGATCTTGCTCTGATGTACTACAGAGGTGACGGTGTTGATCTAAATGTTACAAAATCAGCCCAGCTCCTAGAGAGTGCGGCAACATCTGGGCATAAGATCGCCGAGCAGAACATAGGACGTGTCTATATGCAGCTTTTAAATTTTGACGAAGCATCCAAATGGCTTGAGAAAAATGCGGCAGATGGCGATGAGGCGGCTTACTATCTTTTAGCAGAGATATACTGTAACCAAGAGAAGTTCGCCAAAGCAAGAGAGTGGGCACAAAAAGCTATAGATAGCGGTAATGAAGAGGCAAAAGAGTTATATAAGAAGTACGAGCTGCATAAATACTGAGAGTTTTAAAACTCTTATATGGATATTGGAATAACTTTGTACCCCAGTCCGTAAATATTATGTACGGTGTTTTCTGGTAGTTTTGTTCTAAGTCGCTTCATAAGGGATGTAACAGCATGTGATGAGAACTCTTTTTCCTCTTTTCCTTCGTGAAGATATCTAAATATCTCCTCCGCAGAAAAAGAGCGGTTTGGTTCTGAGAAAAGGAGTCGAAGAAGAAGGTTCTCCATCTTTCTTAGTTTTATCTCTTTAGATTTTTCCCATAGAGTATCTGTATCGTAATCCCAATATGTTGTCTCAGTCACATAAGCCCTGTTTGTTGTTTTTCTTATAAGCTCTACCGTCTCCAAGAGAACGCTCTTAAGAGCATCTGTCTTTATAGGTTTAATAAGATATGTCTCAAGATGCAGCTTTATAGCATTAAGCAGTTTCTCCTGATCGGAGTGAGCGCTCATAACTATGATCTTTGTCTCACTGTCATACTTTCTTATCTTTGCGATCATATCTAAGCCGTCAAGATTCGGCATGCTGATATCGGTCAATATGATATTTGGACTCTTCTGCTTATATATATCATAAGCTTCATTACCACAAGATGCAGTGTACACTCTGTTGAAGAATATCTGTAGATACTCAGAGAGAGTTTCACGCAATTCCGCCTCATCTTCTGCCAGCAATATGGAGATGTCTTTGATCTTTTCAATTTTCATTTTTAATCTTTATGGTGAATTCTGCGCCAAGTTTTTCTTGGTCTTTGGAGTGGACATTTTTTGCGCCTAGCACACCGCCCATATTCTCTTCTATGATCATCTTCGCAATATGCAGACCGAGCCCCGTGCCTATTGATTTATGTTTTGTGGTGAAATATGGATCAAATATCTTGGTTAGGTTCTTTTCATCAATTCCACCGCAGTTATCTTTTATTGATAGAGTTATAGATTCATTGTCTCCGTACAGAGAGATCGTTATGTCGGGATTGATTATCTTTTTGATGGCGATTAGGTCATTGATGTTTGATAAAATAGAGACGATAACCTGTACAAACTCATTCATAAGCCCGAAAATCTTGTAGTTGCTATTTAGAGGCAGGTTTAGATTGATCCCTCTCTCATTTGATTTAAGATTTACTAAATCAAGCGCCTTTTCTACAGCCTCATTAATACTAAACCAAGACTTCTCTTTCTCAGGAGTATAGTAGCTCATAAAGTCCTCTATTGTCTCGGACATATAGATAACTCTCTTCTCCATCTTCTCAAGCCTGTCTGCTATCTCATCCTTGCTTAGCATATCTGCTTGGTTCTTCTCTTTTAAGATCGCAAGAGATGTATTTATGATTGCCAAAGGCTGTCGCCATTGATGAGCAATATTTCCTATCATCTCTCCAATTTCGGCTCTTTTTGACTGCTCAGAAAGCATGAGATCTCGCTCTCTAAGTGATTGTTCTTTTCTCTTTAGCTCATCTATGGTATTTATAAGCTCTTGATTGTATTTGTTATCTATATAGAGCCCACAGTCTAGGTTTTTCATATCGTGTATCAGTTTAGGGACATACTTTTTCTCTATAATGGAGCCGTGCTGAGGAGCGATCATCTCAATGTCAAGTTTCTCTATTTTGCTAAGTGCATAGTTGAAAATATCTTTGCTTGGCATATACTCTTGATGAAACTGCTTGGCTTTGAAAAAATAGCTCTCATCCGCATAGAAATCCCATGACTCATCGATTCCTCCAAAGATGTCGCCTGAGAAAAGAATCTTTGAATCAGGATCATAGCTGACAAACGCCCCTGGAGAGTGGCAGTATGGGGTAGTTAAAAACTCAAGTTTCATGCCGCTTGAAGTCAGCAGCTGATACCCTCTTTTATCAATCTCATAGTAGCTTGAAGTAACAAGATAGTGTTTTATCAAAAGAGACATTCTTGAGTGGGTTACAATTTGCAGATCATCTCTGTTTATAAGCTTCTCTATCTCAGGTACTGCAGCGGCAAGATCTGGGTCTTGGTGGTGGAGGATAATATATTTTATAGAGCTTATATCGATAAGCATTTTTACTTTTCTAACGGTCTCATCAAACTCTATCATGGAACCTGGATCGATTAGAATTGACTCATTGCCGTTTTTGATGAGGTATGGATGACATTGAAAAGGGTCGCCTTTTAGGTGCATGCCGACCCAGTAGATATTTGGTGCGATTAAAACCGCTTCGGAGGTATCTAGTATCTTAGACATTTTCCTCAAACCACTGTAACTGTTCTCTAAGCTCAACGACTTTCCCTACAACTATAAGTGCAGGAGTCGGGACATCTTTGGCTTTTTCTACAATATTTTCCAGTGTCCCTACAACAACGCTCTGATCCTTAGTGGTTCCCTTTGAGATGACTGCACAAGGGTAATCTTTTGCTTTGCCTATTTCGATGAGTTTTTTTGAGATCTTAGGAAGATTGTGAAGACCCATTAAGAAGATGATAGTGTCATCGGTTTTAAAGTTGCCCCAAGGTATCTGAGACTCTTTTTTATGAGGAGATTCATGTCCTGTTACAACTCTAAAACTTACAGCTATGCCACGATGTGTAACCGGTATACCTGCATATGCCGGAGCACTGATAGAGGAGGTTATTCCAGGTATGATTTCAAACTTAATATCTCTTTCACGCAGATATAGAGCCTCTTCACCGCCGCGTCCAAAAACGAACGGATCTCCACCTTTAAGGCGCACCACATTTTCATATTTCAGTGCATTTTGGTAGATAACCTCGTTAATGTCATCTTGAGGCATGATATGTCTGCCATCCTCTTTGCCTACATATACAAATTCGCAGCCGTTTTTTGCCTCTTTTAATATATCAGGGTTGGCTAAGCGATCATAAATGACAACATCCGCCTCTTTGATAACTCTAAGTGCTTTTAGAGTCAGTAGCTCAATATCACCAGGTCCTGCTCCTGTTAAATAGACTTTACCCATTACTTGTTTTCCTCTTCGTAAATAAATAGACCCGATGGTTTTTTGACATTGTATATCTCACGAGAGAGATACCAATCTTTTGTGTTTATAACTGCTATCTTGTTTGTGTCGTTTACTGAGATATAGAGATTTGGTCTAAGGTTGGACCATCTTAGATGAAGGACTTTCCCATCAAACTCAAATCTTTTTACGATCTCAAGAGTTTTTGTATCTATGATCTGAACAACAGGAAATTTATCGCCGCTGAAAGTGACCGCCATATGTTTTTGATCCGGGCTAAGAGCCGTAAAGACTGGAAGTCCCTCTGTCTCAATGTTTTTTACAAATTTAAAGTCCGGAGTGTAGACAAGAACTTTATTGTTTCCGACAGCAGGTATAAATACGTGACCATCGCTTATGCTCCAAAAACCGAAGTGCGGTACTTTTAGAACAGGTTTTCTGTCTTCAAGCAAAATATCGATCTTTGAGTATGTCATCGTATCAAGATCTACAACACCAAAAAAGTCACTTTTAAAAAAACCGGTAATAAAGTGGTTGTTTTTTATCATAGCGTCAAAAGGCATAACGCCTACATCTTCAAACTCTTTATGTATCTCAAAATCAGGCAGACCTTTGCCCTCATTTTTATCTTTTAACACGGTTATCTTGTCGTTGTCCATCTGAGAGAAGATAAGATAGTTCTTATACTGTTTGATACCGACATTTTTTGAGCCTGTTTCAAATGATTTTATAGGGTTTAGATCTCTATCTAGAATATCAACGCTCTTTTTAGCGTAGTTTGCGACAGCTATATAGTTTTTTGTAACGGTAAATCCGATAGCGCTGTCACTCGTTTTAAACTCTTTGATTATCTTCTCTTTAACGGGATCAAATTTTATGATATATCCGTCACGGGAGATGACATATCCGTCGTCGTCGTAAAACTTGACAACACCGTGATTCATATCATGCATGCCCTCCATGTGGTTTCTTGTAAGTCCCTGATCTATGATCGCAAGTGAGCTGCTCTCTCTCTCGACTATAAATATTTTGTCGTTTCCTCTTAGCTCAGCAAGAATAGGATTTAATCCTTTCGCCTCGGCATTTACAAAGATTGCCGCTAAAAGTGACACACTCAATACTATTTTATCTATCTTCATTAATTTTTCCTTCTCTCTTGCTCGCTTAGGTAGCATGACGGATCTTCGCTCCAGAGATCGCCTGTGATCGCGTAAGCTCTTGATCTAGAGCCTCCGTTACAGATATCAATCTGCTCACACTCTGAACAGATGCCGCTTATCTGGCGTCTTGGGTAAATTCTTAGCTGGTCTAGCAGTTCGCCGCTCTGCCAGATCTCACCGAAGTCCTGTTTCGTTATATTTCCGACTGTTAGCGGGAAGAATGGGTCAGGTCTTACATCGCCTTCGCTGTTTATATTAAGGAGCTTGCGACCAGCACTGTTTCCACCCCAAGAGACAAGACGCTCTCCCATAGTCTCTTTTAGATGTGGGTATTTTTGGGCAAATCTATTTAAAAATAGAATTGCATCCTGCTCCATATTTCCAGTGACTATCTCGATGTCTCTGCCGGTCTCATAGTATTCAAATGCCTTGTCAAGGATGAACTCGACCGCCTCTCTTCTTTGCTCTTTTGATAGATCCATTTTTAGGTTATCGAGTCCGCGTCCTGAGTAGACTAGATGAGAGATATATATCTTTGGAATATTCTCTCTCTCCGCAAGGTCAAAAATATACTCCAAAGAGTTGATCGTATCTTTTGTAACGGTAAATCTTATACCTACTTTGGCTCCGGTTGCATTTGCAAGCTGAACCGCTTTAAGCGTCTCTTTGAACGCCCCTTTTAGGCCTCTGAAATAGTCGTGCGTAGGCTCATCACCGTCAATACTGACACCGACGTAGTTGAAGGTGCTTACAATGCGCTCAATATTTCCTTTTGTGAAATAGAGACCGTTGCTTGAGAGGTAGGTTATTATCCCGTTGGCTTTACAAAAATCTGCGATCTCAAAGAGATCTTTTCTTGTAAGCGGCTCACCACCTGAGAAGATAATGAACTTAACGCCATTTTCCTTCATCTCCAAGATAGTCTTTTTGATCTGCTCCGTCGTTAGCGTATCAACTTCATCAAGTGTTGATTTTGAGTAACAGTGAAGACATGAGAGGTTACAACGGTTCGTAAAGTTCCATATCGCAATAGAACCGTCAAGAACTCTCTCAGGTTTGCCTTCAACGACAGATGATATAAGGTTTGATAATCTGAACATCTATTTGCCTTTGTATGAGAGAACATATTTTGCAACTGCCTCTCTCTCTTTGTCTGTTAATTTTAATTTTGTCATTACCGTACGCTTATATCCAAAAGCCTTATACATAGACTCAGGGTCTAAAATATATGCCTGAATCTCATCATAAGAGCGCTTGGAAGCTATCTCTGTAAAAGATGGACCGAATGCTTCGGAGATCTGATGATGACATCCCCAGCAATAAGTCTCAAAAACTACCTTTCCATCTACTTCATTTGCAGATAAAAGGGAAGTTAAAGCGAGCGATATTAGTATACTTTTTTTCATAATTATCTCTTTACCTTTGTATATAATTCTAGCCAAATCAAGCTTGAATCTTGGCTTAATGTTGTCAAAAATTATTAATCTCTGTAGTGCTGTACAGCTGAGAAGCTTTAGATGCTGTTAAAGTTTATGAGTATTTTTTAGTTGAGAAACTTAATTGTTAAAAATAAAAAAAGTTTTCTCTCCACAAGGGAGAGAAGGAGCAAATTATGCACCTGGAATAGTTTGTCTGTGCTCGATAGAGTAAGTAAACGTAGGAGTTGTTAAACCAGTGATGTATTTAACGAACTTACCTGTTTTAGCTTCATAAATACCGATACGACCAGCATTCCACTCAGAGATCATAGTCCAGTAACCGTGGTTAGCAGGCTCAGCGTGAAGAATTCTAGGAACAACTACGTTGCCTTTGTCATCTTTAACTGTCGGAACATCCCATGAGTAGAGAGTCTTGTGAGTTACAGGATCTATAACAGTACCTTTTGTTGTACCTACAGTGATGATTCTGTCAACTTCAAGAGTCTGCTTGTTGATCAAGTGAACTTGATTCCAAACATCGCTTGAGCCAAGAACGTTATCAGCCCAAAGGAACGGAGTGTGCTCAGATGTACCGATGAACAGTCCACCGCCGCCGATTGGAATCTGACGAATAACGTCAAAGTTGCTGTCCCAGATAGTTACCTGTCCTAGGTTCATGTTAACAGTAGCACCAAGTTGTTGTCCTAGACCCTCATTAAACCAAGAAGAACCTTGACCCGGGTGTGGCTTAGATGCAGGGCCTGTATAGATTTTTGTAACTAAAGATTTAGTTTTAAAGTCTACAACACCTACAACGTCACTTCCTTGAGAAGCGATAAATAGGTAACGACCTATCTCTTTACCCTCATTTAAGAAACCATCGTGAAGGATATCACCGATATTTGGAATATCTCCAACGATTGGAAAGTTAGGTTTAGAGTAATCTACGATGTATACGTGACCACCGTCTTTAAGTGCAAATGCGAAATAAGGACCGTATGGAGTATCAAAGATACCAGCTACACGAGATGAATCGATGTCACCGTTTGGCTTAATAACACTTGACGTCGGATAAACTTTTAGAGGTTCCAATGTCATCGCATCCATAAGTACAGCACCGCCTGGAACATAGTTACCAGCCATTAGGTATTTACCGTCCGGTGAAACTGCAAGACCGCGAGAGTCGGAACCAACTTGGCACTCAGCAATTTTTTGCTGCCCTGGAGTGTTAAGGTCAAACATGGTTACAAGACCTGAACGAGAGATCGAGTAAGCATAACGAGGCTGACGTTTATTTGTAACCGTTACGTGAACAGCAAAACCAGCAGGGTGCTTTGATAAGATCTTGCCGTTTGTACCATCAACGAAAGCAACACGCTCAGCATCACGCTCTGTTACGAAACAGATATCTGTATTTTTCTTAACATCAGCAGCATTTGGGTACTGAGTGAAGAATTTCATTCTGTCGTTTAACGGCTTCCATCCCTCTTTTACAGTCTCAAGAGTAAGCTGCTTGATCTTTCTGCCTTTGAAGTGTTGAATATAATCAACCATAGCATCAGCATCATCTTTAGTAAATTTATCTTTAAACGGAGGCATCGCTGTACCAGCTTTACCGTTTAAAATAACTTCTGCAAGCTCATAAGCGTTTTTCTTAGCAGTAACTGCAGGACGTAAATCAGAACCAACACCACCCTCTAGGTTAGGACCGTGACAACCTTGACACTCTTTTTCAAAAACCAACTCTACATCCATCTTGCTAGACGCTTGGACAACCATACCCGAACCCACTACTGCCATTGCAGCAACTGACATAACTAATTTATCTAATCTCATTTTATTTCTCCTTCTAAAATAGACGAATATGCGGGCCCGAAGGCCCTGCACGACTAATGGCTAAATTAACCCTCTTGCTCTAAACGAGCTTTCTCTTGCTTGTAGATCCAAATCATTGGAAGTACAATCAAAGTGTGTAGAAATATAGTTAAGGTTAACGGACCTTGCGCCAATGTACCGAAAAAGCTAGGCACAACATCTACGAATGGCTCAAACATTGCAGTTGAATTCATCTTTTACTCCTTAACGTACGTGATGAGCAGCTTTACCGATGCTCAATAAGTCTTTAACTAGGAAGAAGAAACCTATGAATGTAATTACACCCATAATAACCCTCCAGTTCATACCTTGGATTAGCCATATAGTTGACTGACCAGCGAAGTAACCTTCCCATGTAGCACCCCATTGTGCACGTGAAACGATAAAGTCCGCATAACCAGCAACAGTAAGCGCCATTGTCATACCAAGAACACCACCAACGATCATACTAGTTGCCCAGATAGTCGATTTAGTGTTGTTCATTACTTTAATGCCGTTCTTACCTTGAACAGCCATATACATCATACCTATAAGAATAGTAGCATAAGCTCCAAAGAACGCCAAGTGTCCGTGCGCCGATGTAAACTGTGTACCGTGCGTATATAGGTTAACCTGTGGTAATGTGTGGAAGAATCCCCAAATACCAGCACCTAAAAAGTTACCGAATGCATTTAAAACGAACCAAGTAAAAGCAGGTTTGTTTGTAATAACAGACTGCTCAAGACCTTTTGCGTCCTCTTGACCTTGCATTTTACCCCAGTCATAAAGAACGTGGATAAACATCGCAACAAGCGGTAGCGGCTCTAGTGCAGAGAATAGTGCACCAATTTCCCACCAGTACTCAGGTGTACCGATCCAGAAGTAGTGGTGACCAAGTCCTAAGATACCTGAACCAAATAGCATTGAAACTTCGATCCATAACCACATCTCAACAACTTTACGGTGTGCACCGATCATTGTTATTAGACCGTAAGCTGCAATCGAACCAACGAAAACTTCCCAAGTAGCTTCAACCCATAAGTGGATTACCCACCACCACCAGAACTGATCTATAGAGATGTTATCTGTCCAGAACATACCAGCTAAATATAAACCTGCAAAAGCGATCATATCTGCCATTAAAACAGTTACGATTCCAGAGCGGTTACCCTTCATACCAGTCATGTAGAGGTTAGCAACAAATCCAAGAGCAACTACCACTATAGCAAAGTCTGCCCAGCGAGGAGCTTCAATATACTCACGACCCTCATGGATAAACCAGATAGATGTCTCATCTGCAGGTCCAACCTGAATAAATAGATAAACAAGCACGACAACAACGATAGCAGCAGCAAATGCCCAGAAAAGAAACTTTCCTAAACCGATACCTACAGTCTCTATACCTGTCTCATCTGGCAGTAGCCAGTAAACTGAACCAAACATAGCAAAAACCATCCAAACAACAAGTGCGTTGATATGTATCATTCTTGCAACCGAAAAGTCAACAACTTCAAACATGAAACTTGGCATTACGTATTGAATAGCAGCGACAAGACCAAAAAGTAGTTGTGCACCAAAAATTATTGCAGCAAAGGTAAAATACCATGTTGCTAATTTTTTAGACTCATATTTTAAATAACTATTTGCCATTGACTGCTCCTTCTATTTTTCCAAAGTTTCTTGGGAAACCATTTGTATCTATTGATGACATATGTTTTAAGAAAGCAACTAGACCTTTAGCCTCTTCAGCAGTAATACCAAGGTTTGGCATCATACGTGCGTGAGTAGGGTATTGAGATGGAAATTGTAAAAATTCCGCCATAGCCTCTTCTTTTGTATTTTTACCTGTCATTGCCTGCATTGGACCGTTAGGACCCCAAGCCGGATCTAGCCATGCTTTTGTCAAATCCGGAGCGTAATATGCACCGTTTCCAAGAAGCGTATGACAGTTCATACAGTTTTTAGTTTGTGAAGCTAGTTTTCCTAAGTGAAGTAACTCACCAGCCTCTTCTTCGCTCCAGTCATCTCTTCCGAAGAACTTCTCTTTTTCCTGAAAAGATGATCTTCCCTCTGCGTTTGCTCCACCGATCACCGGAACTTCGTGATGACGTTTTTTGTCCATTTCATAAGTAATCTTATAATTAATAACCGTAGGTCCAGGAACCCTTTTGGTTACACCATTTTCTAAATCAGCATCACTACCCATTGTTATCTGTGGTATCGTATCGAACGTTAGCCACAACAATAGAACTGATGCAACTCCTGTTATCCATCCTGCCGAACGTTGCCAGAAGCGATTGTCACTCCATACGGATTTTTTTGCCACTGTACCCTCCTATAAATTATGGGTCAATATATATATTAGTAGATCAGTGTTCGTTCTCTTCGTGAACACGATCTTGCATGTAATAGACTGCATGAGGAAGTAATAACAGCCCCAAAGCAGCAACAACTAAAGCCTTCGCCGTAAAATCATTTACATGCATCAAACTTCCCATTAGATACAAACAGTAAGCTGTTAATACCCAAAATATGTAGCCAAAAGGCATGGCCCAATTTTTAAGAAGTTTAACTTTTACAGCTGTATATATACCAACATAGAATCCTCCAAATACTAAAACAAGAGTAGAAGAGACAAAAATTGTCAAGAAATCTTCAACAAGAATGTCTTGTGTCATCAAAACCTCACCAACCATTTTCACTCTCCTTACAATTACTAAATTTTTCAGAATCAAGAGAAGTTTAGTCCTAATTAATTTAAAAACTGTTGATATACGTCAATTTTTCTATTAAAGTTAAAAATTAAGGTTTATTTTAGTATTAGTGTAACAATCTGAAACATATTTGGCTATTTTTATTAGCTTTGCTAATGGAGTTAGATTATATTTTAAAGATTACATAAAGTGGAGCAGAGATGAGAGAGTTACCGCAAATATAAGTGTTGTAGCGACAGAGACGATTCGTTTTTGCTTCTCTTGGAGGTCATATTTTTCCTGAAGATAGTCACCGAGCTTTATACCGGGGTATACAGAGAACATTAGCATAGGAACAGACATGACAAGTATAAGGACAATATCTTGAAGCATTATAAAGTAACTCTTTTCAATTTTATTTTTAAGTTTGTCATTATATCATTGATTAATTAATTTTTTTTAAATATAATTAATTTTACGCAAAATTTAATGTGTACTATAAAGGAAAAAAGATGAAAAAAATGTTCTCAATAGTAGTTGTTTCTGCTGTGACTCTTATATTGTCTGTGGGGTGCAGCGGTGGTTTGGAGATGGGCGCAAAGGGGCCTGAGGCGATTTCGGAAAATGCAATATATGTGGGTCATCATAGTAATGAAAATGTATTAGAGGCTATAAAGATCGCCGGAGTAAAAGAGGGGTGGCGTGTTACTGAGTTTAAGAGTAATGCTGTGATAGTCGAAAAAATAATCGGCGATAAAACGGTTTCTTCAACTGTAGTATATGAAAACGAGCAGATCGCAGGTGATAATAAAAATGCGCCAATGGATGAGCTTTTAAAACTTAGACAAGCGATCGTAGATGAGTTGAAAAAAGAGGGCTTGGATCACTAAACTCTCTATATAATAATATACTCTAATTGCGGAGAGATTAATCGTCTCCGCAAAGAGCCTGCTTCAAAAACTGTTAGATTCTCATCTATTTAATTAAATTATCTCAATATTAGCCAAATAACTATATGATACTAAAAACTAAAAAGCACAAAGAGATAATAATGGATTTTTTCAAATATATTCACGCCGTAGGAACTGGTGAAAAAGGCAATAGAAATTTGACCTTTGAAGAGGCAAAAGATATGATGGAGCAGGTTTTAAACAGATCTGCATATGATGAGCAGATAGCCGCTTTTTTACTCGGATGGAGGCTAAAACCTGAGACAATTGATGAGTTTAAAGGCGTTGTTGCGGCGTGTGACGGATTTATTCAAAAAAGAGCAGTATCAAACTCTATAGAGCTTGGCTATCCCTTTGACGGCAAGCAGAATAATCCTTTTATTTTTCCACTTGTCGCAAAAGTGCTGGAGGAGTCAGAGCTTAATCTTGTTGTAGTCGGCGATGAGTTGACACCTGCAAAAAAGGGTATAACTCTTAAAGAGGTGGCTACAAATATTGAGCTGAATAAAAATATACACTATTTTGACAGAGCAGATTTTTTTAAAGAGATGCATGAATTAACGTCGATGCGTATGAGACTTGGACTTCGCACGGGGCTAAATACCATAGAGAAACTTCCAAACGTCGCATCGAGCGAGTATGCGATCACTGGTGTTTTTCATAAGCCGTTCGTTAAAAAGTATGTGGATACTTTTGCCGACAGATATAAAAGACTCGCACTTATTCAAGGCAACGAAGGCACTCCTGAGCTCTTTAGCAAAGGACGCCTCTGGATAGCAGAGAACGAAGAGGTAGAGGAGATCATAGTTGACCCTGAGTATTTCGGGATAAACTATACGAAATCTTGGGAGAAGATAACTCTTGAGGAGTCGCTGGAGCAGACAAACAACCCCTCAAATGAATTTTTAAAGTTGGCAAAACTTAACGCTGCTGTTTTTCTTTTTGTTGCTCAAAAAGCCGCAACCATAGAAGAGGCTTATGAAAAACTAAATGGATAAATTCTCTAACCATGTAAAAAATATTCTGCATGGTTTCTTTTTGGCGATCGGGACTACCATTGCCGAACCCTCTACGATTTTGCCGCTAATAGTAAACTACTTCGGCGGCAGTTCTATGCTTGTAGGTTTTTTTGCAGCCCTTCTTCGCGGAGGCGCGATCGTAGTGCAGTTATTTGCAGCTTTTCACGCTCAGACCTACAAGCTCATGATGCCATATCTTCGCAGAATCTTTTTTATAAGATTTTTGTCGTGGTTCCTCATAGGCGTTGCAATTATACTCTTCGGTGAAAACTATCCAAATATTACACTCGCTTCCATCGGCTTTGGGCTCTTTATGTTCTCTTTTAGTGCAGGTTTTGCCGCAATTTACTTTAGAGAGATAATGGCTAAGATATTTTCTCACTCTTTTCGCGGAAAAACAATGGCATACAGGCAGTTTTTCAGTGCGGTAGGCGGTCTTATAAGCGGTGCGCTTGCTGCTTGGATATTGGAGTCATTTGAGCCGCCCCAGAGTTACGGCTATCTCTTTATAATCAGCTCTTTTATTATGGGTTTTGGATATTTGGCATTTGCCACTGTAGATGAGCCGGTGAAAGAGGAGGTCTCTAAAAAAGAGAGTTCGTTTGGAAAGTTCTTAAAAAACTCATATGCAATCTTAAAAGCGGATGCTCATCTGCAGACTCAGGTCACTACTTTTCTTTTGGCATACGGATACTTAATAGCACTGCCGTTCATTATTCTTGATGCCCAGCAGAAGATAGATCTTGACGGTATAGCGATAGGTTCTTTGATCACGACTCAGATGGTAGGAGCGATGCTTAGCAACTTCTTGTGGGGAACTCTCAGTGGACGTGGGTACAACACATTGACTGCAAAAATCTCTATATCTCTTCAGATAACTGCTATACTCTTGGCCACCAACGCATCATCGCTTTATGAATATATGCTTATCTTCTTTTTGGTAGGCGCTTCAATAGACGGAAACCGCATAGCATCCAGCAATCTTATATTGAAGATAGCACCTGCGGATAAACGACCGATCTATATAGCGCTACAGATGAATATTGTCTCATTGGGGATATTTTTCTCGATTATAGGCGGAGTTGTTTTGCACTTTTTCAGTTACACAGTACTCTATACAAGTTCTGTTATCGTGCTGCTGGCTGCTCTATTTCTATCTTGTAAGATAAGAGAGTAGAGCCAGTCTGTTTTTTGGAGGCTAGATCCCAAAAAAGTTTTTAAGAAAATCTCTCTCTTTATCGTTCTCTATAAAGATCCTAGCAACACTCTGATTGTTCTCACCGATGACCAAAACCTCGTTATTTTCAACTCTTAAGTGCTCTTTACCCCAGTTTTTATCAAGTTCATCAAGTCTAAAGAGAAACTCTTTGGCACTTGGGCTCTCTTTCTCCCCGTTTCGTTTGTCAATTATATTTAGTCCACCGACCTTTTTTTCGACTACGTATGGGCTATAAACTTTTATAGCTTTGTAGATACGCTCCTCTTTTGCTGTTTCTGGAATTGCTCTTTTCATTGAGACGATCCCCAAAATCAAAAAGGCTGTAAAAAATCCAAATATTAGTGCTTTTTTTAAACTCATCTTCTTCTCCATCTTTTAATATACTCCTCCGCTTTTTTATCAAGCATATTCATTCTCTCTCTCCCTTTTGGAAGAGTCTCTCTTAACTCTCTCATCTCTTGTAAAAAAACAGATATATCTGAGGGGATAACTTCTTGAAGGTATCTTTTAAGATGCTTTGCAACTGCAGGAGAAGCTCCTGAAGTGGATATCGCAATAGTCAGGTCATCGTTCTTCAGATATGATGGAAAGATAAAATCACAATACTCCACCGAATCTACAGCATTGCAAAGAGAGCCGTGTTCTCTTGAGTCTTTAAATATCTCCGCTTGAAGAGGTATGTCGTCAATTGCAACAATAACGATTGCAAAGCCCTCTATATCTCCCTTGCTATAGCCTCTTTTTTCAAAGTGTAAGCCGTTGTCGTCAATGGCCTTTTGCATATCTTCAGAGAACTCAAGGGCTATTACGGATATCTCAGATGTAAAATCCAAAAGGTGTTTTAGTTTTTGATAAGCTATAACCCCGCCACCGACTATAAGGATCTTTTTATTTTCAAGTTTTAAGAAGGCCGGAAAATAACTCAATCTATCTCTTTTCGTCTCTATTTAAGTGACATAGTATCATACTTTTTTTAAAACTCTTATTGATAGACATCAACTCTAATTAATTGAAATTAGATTACAATCGACATAAATAAATATAATGAATGGAACAGTAATATATATGAAAGATGAAATTTTATCGCGTATTCAAAAGAAGTTTCCTTTGGTGGCAAAACCCTTTAAGGCGATCGCTGATGAGCTGGGTATGAGCGAGGATGACGTTCTTGAGATCTTACGTGAACAAAAGAAGGGCAATATAATTCGTCAGACGTCGGCAATATTTGACACCAAGAGACTCGGTTATATCTCTTCTTTGGTGGCATTTAAGATCCCTGCAGACAAAATAAGCGATGCGGTTAAAATAATAAATTCGCATCCTGGCATCTCACACAACTATGAGAGAAATCACGATTTTAACATCTGGTTCACTCTTGCCGTGGCTCCAAACTCAAAACTAGGTCTTGAAAAAACGCTCGAAGTTTTGGCTGAGGCTACGGGAGCAGAGGAGTATATAATGCTTCCTACCCTAAAACTTTTCAAGATAAACGTAAAGCTCAACACTACAGGAAAAGATGAGAAGAAAGAAGAAGTAAAGAGAGTAAAACACAGTGATATTGAGCTTACTCCTCTTCACCATGCAGTAATCAGACGCGCTCAATATGACATAGATATAGTAAGCGAGCCGTTTAAGAAAACAGTAGATGAGCTGGGAATTGATTACGACAGATTCTTTGGTATTTTGGATGAACTCCAAGAGGCAGGTGTTATGAGAAGGTTTGCTTCGATCCTAAATCACAGAAAAGCTGGATTTAGTGCTAATGCTATGGTGGTGTGGGATGTTGATGAGGCAAACGGAGAGGCAATAGGCGAAAAAGCTGCTGCATTTAGCGCGGTTTCTCACTGTTATCTTCGTCCTAAATATGCGAATTGGCCATATAACCTCTTTACGATGGTTCACGGTAAGAGCACGGATGAGACAAATGGTATCATTGCCGAGATGGCGTCTGAGATAGAAGCAAAAAGTCATATGCCTCTTTACAGCTCTAGAGAGTTTAAAAAGGTAAGAATAGAGTACTTTACTCCCGAGTTTGAAGCTTGGGAAGAGCAGCACGGAAATTAAGGAGCCAAGATGAGACTTTTCTTTGAATTAGAGGGTGCGTATATAATAATAGCTATTTTCATACTGGTTGTCACGGCGATAGTGACAACCAGAGATTTTCTGCCAAAGGGCGCATTTAAAAAAGGGATGATCTCTGTATCTCTTCTGCTTGCCATAATGATAGGGGCTCACTACAGCCTTACAACTTCAAGAATGCATAATGTAGAAGCTATGTTTAACAACGGTGATACAGTTGTTTGTGAAAACAAGATGCGTAGAACAGCTTCAAGATCCGTGCTTATATCTAAAGAGATGGGCTGGAGCGTAGAGGATCATCTCTTTAAAAACAGCGACTACGAGAGAGATTTTCACACCTCTAGATGTATAGAGTGGACAGGTATGCACTCTGACCTTCTAGATGAGAATAAGAGTAAATAACAGATGAAAGAGGCGCTTAAGCGGTATGGACTTGCGATCTTTTTTTTGTTGGCTATTTCGGGTCTGATGGTACTTGGAACAATGGGCGTGCGAATGCTGGGCGACAAGATGATTGAGGGAACTGATATAGAGATGAAACCAAGAGGAGAACATTTAACAAGATGAGTCTTACAGTAATACTTATAGTAGCTGTACTTCTTAGTATAGCTTTTCACTTTATCGGCGTTTATGCGGGTGCGAAGAAGACAGTTTGGCTGATGATAGTTCTGTTTTGGGCAGCGGGCATAAACTTGGCAATGAGCGAGATCAAGCCAAAAGGCTACAAAGAGATCGAGAGTATGAAGGGCGAGTACAGCGATACCGACAAGCTTATTGAAGAAGCGGGTGAGAGTGTATCGATCTATGAGATGCTAGCGATCAAGAAGAGCTATAACATTAACAAGAAAAAGTGATGAGCGAGAGTATCGGTATTGTCGGATGCGGTTGGCTTGGAGAGCCTCTGGCTCTTGAGCTAAAGAGAAGTTACGATGTTGAGTGCTTCAAAAGAGAGAGCACATGGCAGGATGACTCTTTTTGGCAGCGCGACACTATTATAATCGCTATAAACACGAAAGATAACTACCTAGAGACACTTCAAAAAATAGCCGCATTTACAAAACCCTCATCTAAAATAATCCTAATGAGTTCGACATCCATCTACAGAGAGTTTGACTCAGACGTGGGTGAGAGCGCTAAGATCACCAAACGCTCTCTTATAAAAGATGCAGAAGATTTGATGCTGGGTTTAAAAGAGAGAGTTCTTATTTTTAGGCTCGGAGGACTTATGGGAGAAGACAGGGTTGCTGGAAGATGGAAGAGCGCTACCGATTTTAGTGACGGTTTTGTCAACTACATCCATAGGGATGATGTTATAAATATTGTGAAAAAAGCTCTAAAGATGGGTGTTGATAGAGGAATTTATAACCTTGTGGCACCACAGCACCCTACAAGAAAAGAGATCCATGAAAAGAACAGTCAAAAATATGGCTCAGATATAGGAACTTTTAGCGGATTTACAAAGAGAAGAGTTTTGTCGGGCAAGATAATCAAAGAACTTGACTATACTTTTTTGCATCCAAATCCGCTTGAGTTTTGGGATTAATTGCTTCTTGCCAGTGCCGCAAAATCGATCTCTTGGGTCTCTTTTTCCTCCTCTTTTAACTTTTTGTCCTCTTCAAAACTGCCGGTGCTAAAAGTGTAGTCGCTGCTTTTGAGTATGCACCCCTTCATTCCGGGAACACACTCCTTTTTTATAAGCTTACAGTACCCTTTATAATCATGTTGACAAGTCCAGCCCATCATAAAACCTTATCGTGGCGAAATAATAGTGAATTATGATACAATTTTTTAAATAAAGAGGAAAAATATGGATTATAAAAAGCTGGATAAAACAACCGTAGTAGAGTATATATTAAACATAAAAAAGATAATAACCTACTTTGGTTCGGATGATCTGATAGCCGATGAGATAGGGGATGGGAATCTTAACTATGTCTACAGAGTAAGCTCTGCACAAGATCCGCAAAAGAGCCTTATCGTAAAACAAGCCGTTCCATATCTTAGATGTGTGGGCGAAGAGTTCTCCCTTACAAGAGAGAGAATGACGTACGAGATAAGGGCTCTGCAGAAGTTTTACAGCATATTTCCAAATTTTATACCAAATATTTATCATGCCAGCGAAGAGATGAGCTTAGTCGTTATGGAGTATCTAGATAGCCATATAATTATGCGAAAAGGGCTGATTGAGAAAATAAAATATAAAAACTTTAGCAATCATATATCTGCATATATGGCTGCTACGCTCTACTATACTTCATCTCTGTACCTTAGCAGTGCTCAAAAAAGAGAGCTCGTAGAGAGATTCAACGGCAACAGGGAGCTGTGCAAACTGACCGAAGATCTTGTTTTTAGTTTTCCTTTTATGGACCATGAGACAAACGATAATGAGAACGTAGAGAACAATCCTGATGCACAAAAACTTTTTTCGGACATGGAGTTTAAAGAGAAGGTGTTGGAGCTCAAATATAAATTTATGACGCAAAGTGATGCGTTGCTGCACGGGGACCTGCATACAGGCTCTATTATGATAAATGAGAATGAGACCTACATAATAGACCCTGAGTTTGCATTTGTGGGTCCTTTTGGTTTTGATGTCGGAGCTCTTTTGGCTAACTTGGTGAACAACTACATCCATCACAGTGTTGTTACAAAAGATGAGGATTACAAGAGCTGGCTTTTGGCAACCATTAAAGATGTTTTAGAGAAGTTTAGCGAGAAGTTTTTAAGCTTTTGGAGCGAATCAAAAGAGTCCGCTCTACTTGTAGATGGCTACCTTGATGAGGTATCACTGAAAAAATACAAAGAGAGATTTGTAAAAAATATTTTAAGAGATAGTGTCGGATTTGCAGGCTGTAAGATGGCTAGAAGAGTTTACGGCGTTGCGGGAGTAGAGGAGATAAGAGGGATCGAGGATGAGGCTCTTAGGGCCGAGGCTGAGAGGATGGCTCTAAAAATTGCCAGAGAGTTTGTAATAAAGTACGACAAGATTGAGAGCATAGATGAGATATTGGAGATAATGAAAAATGCAGGGTAACTACAAAGCGTTATGGTTAAATGATGACCTTTTTGATGAGTGTCTGGAGGTGATTGACCAGAGACAGCTCCCGTTTGTCTATGACACAAGACACCTTACAAATACCGAGGAAGTCGTAAATGCGATAAAAAATATGACAGTTCGCGGTGCTGGAGTTATCGGCAGCGTTGCGGCATTTGGGATCTATATAGCCGCGATTGAGGTCGAGGGAGATTATGAAGCGCTCAAAGAAAAAGCCGCTTTGATAAGAGAGTCCCGCCCTACAGCGGTTAACCTTATGTGGGCAGTTGATAGGATGATGGAGCTTTTAAAAGATTCGGATGATTTAGTAGATGATGCAAGAGAAGCAGCCATAAAGCTAAACGACGAAGAGGCGCTTGAGAGCCAAAAGATAGCAGAGTACGGCTGTAACATCATTGAAGATATTTTAAAAAAGAGCGGTAAAACAGAGATAAATATTTTAACTCACTGCAATGCAGGCTGGCTGGCAGTTATAGATGAGGGAACGGCGCTTGCACCCATCTATGAGGCACAAAGAAGAGGAATAGACGTTCATGTGTGGGTTGATGAAACCAGACCTAGAAATCAGGGAGCCTCACTCACCGCATGGGAACTCTCCCAAAGCGGCATAAAGCATACAATCATAGCCGACAATACGGGCGGACATCTTATGCAGCACGGAATGGTGGATATGGTGATTGTCGGGGCGGACAGAGTAAGTGCCAACGGTGATGTGGCAAACAAGATAGGAACATACTTAAAGGCACTCGCTGCACACGATAACAACGTCCCTTTTTATGTTGCAATTCCGACATCAACTTTTGACTTTGAAATCAGAGACGGCGTAAAAGGGATTCCCATCGAAGAGAGAAGCGCTGATGAGGTTAGATTTATAAAAGGAGTGGATAGCGAAGGAGTGGTGCGTGAAGTGCGTATAACTCCTGAGGATTCTCCGGCTATAAACTACGGTTTTGATGTAACTCCGGCAAGACTTATAACAGGGCTTATAACAAACAGAGGAGTTTGCGAGGCAGATTTCGATAAAATTCAAGAAAAATTTAGAGGATAATATTTTGACAAGTTTATGGGATAATGAAGAAGCAAGCAAATTTAAGAGCGACTTAGATCTGAGAGTTTATACCTCAAGACTGCTTGGGCGTGATGCCTCTTTGGTTCTTCACGGCGGCGGAAACACATCTGTAAAATCAACTGCTACAAACCTTTTTGGCGATGTTGAAGATATACTCTATGTCAAAGGGAGCGGCTGGGATTTGGCAACTATAGAGGCGGAGGGATTTGCGCCCGTAAAGATGGATATGCTTCTGAAAATGGCGGAGTTAAAAGAGTTAAGCGATACCGATATGGTTAAATATCAAAGACTTGCCATGACAAACCCATCTGCTCCAAACCCATCAGTTGAAGCGATACTGCATGCGATTATCCCTTTTAAATTTGTTGACCACACGCACACCGATGCTGTTGTAACCATTACAAACACGCAGGGCGGCGAAGATAAAATCAAAGAGCTTTACGGTGAGAGTGTTTTGGTTATTCCATACATTATGCCAGGTTTTGTTCTTGCAAAACTTATCTACGATATGACGAGAGATGTTGATTGGAGCAAGTTGGAGGGGATGGTTCTTATGAATCACGGACTCTTTACATTTAGCGATGATGCAAAGAAATCTTACGAGAAGACGATAGAGCTTGTGGATAGAGCCGAGAGGTATCTTGAGGCTAAGGGTGCAACTCTGAATGTAGAAAAATCTGACGTCTCTTTAGAGCTTCTAACTTTGGCAAAAATCCGCAAAGAGGTCTCGAATCTAAAAGGCAAAGCGACTATTTCTATCTTAAACGAGAGCGACTTGGCACTCCACTTTTCAAGGCAGAATGTTGAAAAGATCGGTCTGCAAGGACCTCTTACACCTGACCATGTTATAAGAACAAAGAGAGTCCCCGCTATTTTATATGATGACTTTAGAGCAGATCTGGCAGAGTATATAAAAGAGTATAAAGAGTACTTTGAGGCAAATAAAACCACGGAGACTCTTCTAAATCCCGCACCTAATTTTGCGATTTTAAAAGGAGGCGGGGCGCTCTCTTTTGGTGCAAATGCAAAAGAGGCAAATATCATCAAAGATATAAACGACCACACCTTTGAAGCGATACTAAAAGCCGAAAAACTTGGCGGTTACAAAGCTCTAAGTGCACAACATATCTTTGAAGTTGAGTACTGGTCGCTTGAACAGGCAAAGCTAAAAGTCGGCGGAAAATTGCCTGAGTTTAGCGGAAAAGTTGCAGTTGTAACGGGAGCGGCAAGCGGAATAGGGCTTGCAATCGCAAAGATGTTAAACTCTAGAGGCGCTGCAATTATGGCTCTTGACATCAACCCAGAAGTTGAGAAAATCTTTGCAAAGAGCGATGCTATCGGCGTGAAATGTGATTTAACATGTAGTAATGATATTCAAAATGCAATAGAGAGAGCAGTTAAGAGTTTTGGCGGTATCGACATAGTTGTAAGCAATGCAGGCATCTTTACGCCAAGTGAAAATCTTGATAGCCTGAGCGATGAGAATTGGCAAAGAAGTATGGATATAAATCTTACTTCGCACCAAAAACTTATCAAATATACTGCACCGTTTTTAAAACTTGGCGTTGATGCAACGGTTATTATGGTCGCTTCTAAAAACTTTCCAGCTCCCGGAAAAGGTGCGGCAGCTTATTCGGTGGCAAAAGCGGGGCAGACACAGCTTGCACGTATTGCCGCGTTAGAGCTTGGAGAGTTTGGAGTGCGCGTAAACACGCTTCACCCGCACGCTGTATTTGACACGGCTATATGGACGGAGGAAGTTTTGGCTAATCGCGCAAAAGCCTATAACATGAGCGTTGAGGAGTACAAAACGAACAATGTGCTCAAAACCGAGATAAGATCAGATGATGTTGCAGAACTAGTATGTGCAATGGCGGGAAGAGCGTTTGCAAAAACAACAGGCTCCCAAGTCGCAATAGACGGCGGAAGCGACAGGATAATCTAATTTATCTGGAGAATATAGACCTTTTATGGGATTGTTCTCTATTGCCGCATACTCTCTTACAAAAAGAATCGAGAAAAGGAAAATTATGGCTGCTAACGCGACTATTTACAAAGCTTCGCTAAATGTTGCAGATATGGATCGCAACTATTACGCAGAGCATAATTTCACTCTTGCCAAACATCCATCAGAAACGGAGTTGCGCCTAATGATAAAGCTGGTTGCTTTTATGTTAAACGCAGATGAAAATCTGCTCTTTACCAAAGGTATTTCACAAGATGATGAGCCGGATTTGTGGCAAAAAGCTCTTAATGGCGATATAAAACTCTGGATAGATTTGGGTCAGCCGGATGAAAAACGGATCAGAAAAGCGTGCGGACGCTCTGAGAAAGTTATTATCTACATGTACCAAGAGGGAAGCGCTTTGGCGTGGTGGAAGCAGATGCAAAGCACTCTTGGGCGTTTCAAAAACCTCTCTGTTCGTTATCTCAATATAGAGGGAGATTTAGAGCTTTTGGCTAAGAGAGCAATGGAGTTGCAGTGCAATATCAGCGACTTTGAACTCACAATTATCGATGATGATAAAAGCGTTGTAGTAAAAGAGGATATATGGAAATAGAAGCGGAGATAATTTAAGGGCACTCTCTTTGATATATAATATATCAACTACTTTAGAGACAGCATTCTTCTTATATTTTCAGGCATTGCATCCAGGGCAAAGACCTTTTGGCTCTTTATGTAGCTTGGAAGTTTATAATCTTTTGAGTTTATAAGAGAGTAGAGTTTTGAAAGAGATTCGTTCTCTATCTTTTTATATTTGACATCCATCTCTTTTGCAATGCGAAGAAAAAATGTCAAAAGAATCGCTTCTACCTTCTCGCTGACCGATGTTTTATATATAACATTCTCAAACTCTTTTCTCATTGTCAATATGTTGTATTCACAGAGTTCATCCAGTTTATCTGGGTTTTCTGTGCCGAAGTACTCCAAAATATCTAAGATAAGATCAAGAAACATCTTGTTTGTCTTATCGATCGTCATATTGTGTTTTTCTAAATACTCTTTAAAAGAGAGAATATCTTTTTGTATGTTTTTAAAATAGGGTTCATGCATTCAAATATCCTATATTGTTATAATAAAAATAACATTTTATATTCGAATTATAGCACATTTGATTTTATAGGGGTTTAATTTTAGAAGATAGATTTTTTTATTTAAAAATAGTAGATATTTAGAAGCTGGTTGTCAATGTAAAGAGCCTGTGCTCTTTACTTTACTGAGAGGATGTTAACGTCGAAGTTCAACTCTTTTCCAGCCAATGGATGGTTGAAGTCAATAAGCACTTCGTCATCTAGGATATCTTTTACGACAACTTGGATCGGGTTGCCATCAGGTCCTTGACCTTGAAGAGGAAGACCGATTGATAGCTCTATGCCTTCAAACTGCTCTTTTGGGATTCTTTGCATCGCCTCTTCGTTATACTCTCCGTAAGCTTCGCTTGCAGGAACTACGATAGAAGCCGATTCGCCTTCACTTAACTCTGCTATTCTAGACTCTAAGCCAGGGATGATCTGTCCTGAGCCGAATGTAAACTCTAACGGTTCTTGGTTAACATTGCTATCAACAACATTTCCTTCCACTTTTACTTCATATTCCATAGAAACTACTTGATTGTTACTAATAGCCATCTGTTCTCCTTTTTTTTGTAATGGGTACTATAACTAAATAGATTTACATAAAAGTTAAAGCTAGAGTTTAACTATCTCTTTGATGGCGCTAAGCTGTCTCTGGTTAAGATTTGGAGATATGCTCTGAACAAAGCCTACAAGGGAGTCATAGGAGTTCATATCGCACTCTTTGTTAAAAAGTGCATATTTTGCAAATGCTTCGATCACTTTGTCTCTAGAGAGTGCAAGATTTGGATTTTTGCAGAGATGTGAAAGTTTTAGGTTGATATTTTGATTATTTTTAAAGAGTGCATGAGACTTTTTTACAGCAATGCTATTCTCTAAACCTTTGGAGATCAAGAGATCTTGAATATCTTTATGAGTAACAGATCTCTCTTGCTGACGCTCAGAAGCGGAGTATATATAGACTGTTGACGCGAATAGCGGGTTTGCCGCACTGGAGGCTAAAAATATTAAAAAGATAGAACGCTTTGTTAAGATGGAGATTTTTTCCATGATCTGCTTCCCCTTTATCTGCTTGCTTATTTAGCTTTTTATAATTGTAGGTAAGGTTAGTAAACTGTAGGTGAATTAAAACCTAAAGCATCTAACCACTTAGCGGGTAATGCTTCTCATTCGCGAAATAATATGGTCGGCATCGTTGCCAAGGTGCTGCTGAATCATCGTGTATAACATCTGCTCCTCTTTCATATTGTGCTGCTGCATTAATATCATAAGTGTCTCGGAGAGACCGAAAAACCGCTTATTGTCATTGAGCTCTACTGCCTTTTGCATTTTAGAGAGCAACTCTCTCATCTGCTCATGTTCCATTACCATGACTTGTGTCGGACCCTGAGTCATTCCCGTCTCTTGTTCAAACATAGGAAACAGAACCATCTCTTCCATCTTGAAATGGTTTGTCAGAGAGTCCCCAAATGCTTCAAACTTTGATAAAGCATCTTGGCTTTTAGAAGCAACAGCGTCTTCCATCTGTGCAAAAATCTCATCACACTCTTTGTGATCCTGAGTCATAAATTCTTTAATATTTGACATTTTTTACCTTGATTTTTTAGTGGCATAATAACTTTTTTGGGGGAAGAACTTATTGATAGTTGTCAATATAGATATGATGATGGATTCTTGAAAATATTTGTTAGCTTAATGGCAATAAAGTAAATGCTGTTAATGTCAAGAAGCGTTCAAAGTTCTATACAGAGAAAAACTTACCTAATCTATACAGAGGTCATAATAAAGATTATACTAACTCAGGGTATGATAGAGGACACTTAGCTAGTGATGCTTCATTTGATTATGATGAAAAGGAAGTAGTTAAAACTTATACTATGGCGAACATAATACCTCAAGCACCAAATGTTAATCAAAAGACTTGGATTAAGGCTGAAGAACTTGAAAGAAGTATAGCAGACTTGGTAGTGTTAGTGTCTTAAATGGTGTTGTATATAGCTTAAATCCACTCAGGATAGGTAAGAACCAGATAGCTGTTCCTGATGCTTTTTGGAAAATGATTTACAACGATAAAGAGAACTATAAGAAGTGTTTCTATTATGAAAATACTAATGATATTAATGTCAAAGAAGATAAGTTAAAAAGTCATTTAGTTGATTGTGCTAGTTTGTTGAAGTAGTTTATTGGATTTACAGTCATCATTTTTGTGTTATGTCTGATAAATAGAAATATTAGCTATCTTCTACTGGTTCAAAAAATTTAGCTATTGGAATATTTAAAGCTTTAGATATTTTGTATATATGTTCTATATTAAAGTGTTTGTAATTAGTATTGTTTTCTGCATTACCAAAGAAAGCACCAGACTTCAAACCAATAGTAAGAGCAAGTTCTAATTGGCTCATCTCTCTTTCTAGTCTGTAATGCTTCACATTTTTAGATATGTGTTTATGTAACAACTCTATCTCTTCTTCTGATGCATTACTTAGAAACACTCATAACTTCCTATAGGTTAATTTACCGTTAATAATACATTAGATAACATATCTTCACAACAATCCATAGATTGACAGTCTATAGGAAGGATTAATTTGTTTGGATTATTTAAAGGTTTGAATAGTAAAAAGCTTAAATTTGCAGTAAAGGCATATTTAAACCCTGCTTATAAAAAAGCTGCAGAAATAACACTTGGTCGGTCTATTGATTTAATAGAACTATCCAAGCTAAGAGATGAGGTTGATAAATGTGTGGATTTTACATATTCGATAAACTTGCAATATCTTGATGGTTCAGATGATGGAGTAAGAGCACAGAGCCACTTTATCGCAATGTTATGCTTATTGAATTCATTAACAAAAACATCTTTTCCAGAAGATGGATTTCTTAAAGAAGTTACAATTTTTGCACTTGGTATACTTGGTTACGAAGTTGAAAATAATATAGTAAAACTGGATTATCCAAATCATAAAGATAAAGCTATATATGAGCAATGTGTTGCTTATCTAAATAATAGAGAAATAACACCTGCTGAGAAAGAAATTGAAGAATTTATTTTAAATGATAGAATTGATGAAGTAGTAGAAGCAAAATCATATTGTAACGAAGTGCTAAGTGTAGAAAAATATTTAGAAAAATATATAAATCCTAATACAAGTGAAAAACTTATGCATGGAAATACAAGGCAATTTTACATACATTGGCTTATGTCTTCATCTGCATTGGAATTGAATACTGCTTTAAAAAACAACCATTCTTATTTGCAAGCACTATACTGTATTATAAGGGCAATTTCTAGTGAAAAAAATAATAATAATGATGATAGTAGGATATTTATACTATCTTTTTTGGCTGAAATTAAATTGACTATGCTGCGTGATGGTAAGAATATCCCTTTTATAGATGATAATAAGGATTTTTTCACTGAAATATATAATACAAGCGTCAATGAAATTAAATTATTGGATGTAGCAGAGAATATTAATTATGACGAATGGTTTGACCTACTAAAGAAAGAAGCTGTAAATCATCATAATCAATTATTTATATCAGATGACGGCATTTCATACTTTGATTTACTTGGAAAAACAAATTTTAAATTAGCATACGATGATAAAATAAATCCTAAAATATTAGCTAAAGAATTTGCAGATACTCTTGATGACGATTTTAGTATTGTTGAAGATATGATACAAAAAGGATTAAGGTGAAATGCTTCAATATTTCATAATATTTACAATAATTGGTTTTGTAGTTGGTAAGATATTTCCTAAGGGAAGTATGGTTTATGGATTTTTATTGATTATACCTATTGTATGGGCTTTTAAATTTGGAATATTTTGGGCTATAGTTACTTATGCAGAATTACTGTTTGGTGTTACTATAGCATATATTAGTCGTTCTAATAAAGTTTCCGTATCTAATATCCATCAAAATATTTTAGATACAGATGAGGATTCTACTCACCTTGCTAATGAATACGATAGTAATAATGATGTAATATCAAGTGAAGATATAAAGCCAATAATATTTATATTAGCTAACATAGCTTACTGCCAAGATGATGTAAGTGGAGATGAAATTCAGCCAATAATAATAAATGTGCTAAAGAAATTGGTTGATGACTTAGAAATTAGTGGTAGCCAAAAAGAAAAGGCATTTATGGATGTTTATATGATATTTCCTCGTCCTGATGAAAAGCAAACAACACCTATAATAGATTATGCGAGAGAATTAAGGTTCAATAACCATCACTTTAAGAAAGAAATTGTGATGGGGTTTATAAGTATGTTTGTTTTGAAATACTTACCAATAACAACTAAAAGAGAAAAGCTATTTAAAGAAGTAATGAGTTATGTATATCCAAATAAAGATATGAAAATAGCTGTGGCAGAGTTAAGTGAGTATTTTGAAAAGCATAGAGAAGAATTTATAGTATAAAGTCAAAAAATGGGTCAGAAATATTCGAGGCATATATTGTATTAACAGAACCTCATATATCCCCCATAGCCTTTATAATAGGCAATACATATAAAGATGTAGACTTGCAATAAAAGAGCCTACAATCACTTGTATAAGAGGTTAGATACACTGTCTAAGTCCTAACGCACTATCGTTTGTTGAATCAATGCTTTTTCACTTCGTGAAACTCTGCATTGCTTGATTAGCAGTATATATATTGTATGTAAGTGATGAATTATTTAAGTTTAGAGAGTGATTATAGACAAGTTTAATATGATATACGAGACCTAGGATGAGACCTAATGAATTCTTAAAGCTTGAAAGTAAGTAAAATAGGGGATTGTAGTGGTGGACCCTCAGAGATTCGAACTCTGGGAGGTATAACCCTCGCCGGTTTTCAAGACCGGTGCAATCGACCAACTCTGCCAAAGATCCACGTTTATAGTTGAAAAGATTTTTAAGTTAATAACTGGAGGTGCCACCCAGATTTGAACTGGGGATAGCAGCTTTGCAGGCTGCGGCCTTACCACTTGGCGATGGCACCAGTCAAAAACATATAAAATCAATGGTGCCCGAGGCCGGACTTGAACCGGCACAGTATTGCTACCGGGGGATTTTAAGTCCCCTGCGTCTACCGATTTCGCCACCCGGGCGTGATGGGTGTTTTTTTAACAGTTAATAATTTAAAATAAATGGAGCGGGAAACGAGGTTCGAACTCGCGACCCCAACCTTGGCAAGGTTGTGCTCTACCACTGAGCTATTCCCGCAACTTGTACACTTAATTTTAAGTGAGCGGAATTATAGCCATTTTATTTTTGTTTGTAAAGAGTTTTTATAAAAAAATCTCAAAAAAATGTTATAATCGCACCAATAATAAGATACAGCGACTAAAATATGAAGGATTTTAATGAGAAGTGATACTATAAAAAAGGGCTTTGACAGGGCTCCTCACCGTTCACTACTTCGTGCGACGGGGTTAAAGGATGAAGATTTTGACAAACCGTTTATCGGAATAGCGAACAGTTATATAGATATCATCCCGGGTCATTTTTTCCTTCACGAATATGGTGAGATCGTAAAAGAGGCGATTCGCGAAGCCGGCGGGGTTCCATTTGTATTTAACACTATAGGTGTCGATGACGGTATAGCGATGGGGCATGACGGAATGCTCTACTCGCTTCCTTCACGTGAGATCATTGCAGACTCTATAGAGACGGTTATGAACGCGCACAAACTTGATGCTCTTATATGTATCCCAAACTGTGACAAGATCGTTCCAGGTATGATAATGGGCGCACTTCGCGTTAATGTTCCGACCGTTTTTGTCTCTGGCGGTCCAATGCCTGCAGGACATAAAAAAGATGGTACTCCGATCGATCTTGCTACTGCTTTTGAAGCGGTTGGCGAGCATGCAGAGGGGAAGATAAGTGATGAAGAACTTTATGACATAGAGTGTAACGCATGTCCAAGCGGCGGAAGCTGTTCGGGGATGTTTACGGCAAACTCTATGAACACTCTTTGTGAGGCAATGGGTATCGCACTACCTGGTAATGGTACTATTTTAGCGATGACTCCAGCAAGAATAGAGCTCGTTAAAAAAGCGGCTAAGAGAATTGTCGAGATGGCAAAGGCAGATGACAGCAAGTACAACTTGAAAAATGTTCTGAACGAAAAAGCTGTTCACAACGCATTTGTAGTTGATATGGCAATGGGAGGAAGCTCAAATACTGTTCTTCATATGCTAGCAATTGCAAAAGAGGCAGACGTTGATTTTCCTATAGAGAAGATCAACCATATTGCCGACAATGTAGCGCATATTGCTAAGATATCTCCATCATTAACAACTGTTCATATGGATGATATAAACCGTGCAGGCGGTGTAAATGCGGTAATGAAAGAGGTAAGCAGAAGAGGCGGACTGCTTCATCTTGACAATCCTACAGTAACGGGCGAAACACTTGGTGAGCGCATTCAAGATGCGAAGATATTAGACGAGAACATCATTCATACAAATGAAAATGCTTACTCTCAAGTCGGCGGTTTGTCTATTCTTTTTGGAAACCTTGCTCGTGAGGGCGCGGTTGTAAAGACCGCAGGTATCGAGCCTAGTATGAGACAGTTTAAGGGCACGGCTATCTGCTTTAACTCTCAGCCTGAGGCAATTGCGGGCATAATGAGTCATAAAGTAAAACCGGGCAACGTTGTCGTAATCCGCTATGAGGGCCCAAAAGGCGGTCCTGGAATGCAGGAGATGTTAGCGCCTACTGCACTTATTCAAGGTATGGGTCTAGGCGAGAGCGTTGCACTTATTACCGATGGAAGATTCTCCGGGGCAACAAAAGGTGCGAGTATCGGGCATGTCTCTCCTGAAGCTGCAGAGGGTGGCTTGATAGCTCTAATAGAAGATGGTGACGAGATAGAGCTTGATGTTGATAAGCATATCCTGCAGCTAAATGTTAGCGATGCAGAGATAGCAAAAAGAGAAGAGAACTACAAGCCTCATAAAAATGATGTTAAATCAAAGTGGCTTAAACGCTACCAGCTTTTGGTCTCAAATGCTTCAAACGGAGCAGTTTTAAAGACAGAGATCTAATGATTTGTACGCAATATGAGCAAAGCCCATCTTGCTACGCTAGCCGCTTAGGCACTGAAGCTTGCCTCTAGTGAGGCAGAAAATAATAAACAGATAGATAGGAATAGAAATTTTGAATGCAATCGCAATAAAACATAACGGAGAGATAATAGACTTACAGACTGCCAAAGAGAAGGGTTTTGAGGGTGAGCAGATTCATCTTGACAACTCGCCTGAATCTTTGGATGTTCTTCGCCACTCAACGGCACACCTTATGGCCCAAGCCATAAAATCACTCTACCCAGATGCAAAGTTCTTTGTAGGACCTACTGTTAAAGAGGGTTTTTACTATGACTTTAAAACTAAAGAAGAGATAGGTGAGGGCGACCTTAAAACGATAGAAAAAGAGATGTTATCACTCGCTAAAAAGAAGTATGAGATAGAGAAGTATGAGATCTCTATGAGCGAGGCAAAAGAGAAGTTCAAAGATGACCATCTAAAACTTACAGTTATGGAGCGCATTCCGAGTGACACAGTCTCTATCTATAAGCAGGGTGAATTTGAAGACCTGTGTCGCGGTCCGCACCTTCCAAATATAGGACTTATCAGATATTTTAAACTTACGAAGATCGCAGGCGCTTATCTGGGTGGAGACTCTAAAAACGAGATGCTGACTCGTATATACGGTATAGCGTTTGCAGATAAAGAGGCTCTAAAATCCTATCTTGATATGATGGCAGAGGCTGAGAAGCGTGATCATCGCAAACTCGGTGCAGAGATGAAGATGTTTACGTTCCGCGAAGAGGTCGGGGCCGGTTTTCCTATCTGGCTTCCTGCAGGCGGACGCCTTCGCTCAAGACTAGAATCGCTTCTCTTTAAAGCACACAGAAAACGCGGTTATGAGCCGGTACGTGGACCTGAGATGTTAAGAAGTGACCTCTGGAAGACATCTGGGCACTACCAGAACTACGGCGAAAATATGTATTTTACAAATATTGATGAGATAGAGTTTGGTGTAAAACCTATGAACTGTGTCGGTCATATTAAAGTATATGAGGAGGATCTGCACTCATACAGAGACCTGCCTCTTAAATATTTTGAGTACGGCGTGGTTCACCGTCACGAGATGACGGGCGCACTTCACGGGCTTTTCCGCGTTCGTGAGTTTACACAAGACGATGCGCACATCTTCTGTAGAGCAGACCAGATAGAAGAGCAGATCATAGAAGTAGTTGATTTTGTAGATAAGATCATGTCTACTTTTGAGTTTGATTATAAGATGATGATCTCTACAAAACCAGAAAAAGCAGTTGGAAGTGACGAAGTATGGGAAGTTTCTACACAGGCTCTTAAAAAAGCAATGGATAAAAACGGACTTGTTTATGAGATAGATGAGGGCGGCGGAGCTTTTTACGGTCCAAAAATCGACATCAAGATAACAGATGCGATCGGCAGAGAGTGGCAGTGCGGAACGATTCAGCTCGATTTCAACCTGCCTGAGAGATTTGAGCTTGAGTATAACGGCGAAAATAATGACAAAATCCAGCCAGTAATGATACATAGAGCAATTTTAGGTTCGTTTGAGCGTTTTATTGGTATATTAACAGAGCATTACGCTGGGGAGTTCCCAATGTTTATCGCACCGACTCAGGTTGCAATCGTTCCAATCGCCGCTGCGCACAACGATTATGCAAAAGAGTTGGCAGATAAACTGATCGATCTGGGAGCAGATAGTGAGATCTACTCCAAAAATGACTCTTTAAACAAAAGAATCAGAACAGCGGAAAAGAGTAGGGTGCCAATGTTGGCGATCATAGGGGATGAAGAGGTTGAGTCTCGAACTGTCGCAATACGTGACAGAAGAACGAGAGAACAATATAACTTAAGCGAGAGTGAATTTCTATCGCTTATACAAACTAAAATAAATGAGGTAAATTTTTGAACAAAAAAGACCGTGTCATAATGAATGACGATATTCGTGTACCGGAAGTGCGTTGTAATGTAGATGGAGCAGAATCTTTAGGAATAATTTCAATTGATGAAGCTATGGAAAAAGCAAATGAGTTGGGTTTAGATTTGGTTTTAATCGCTCCGGATGCAAAGCCTCCTGTCGCAAAGATTATGGATTACGGTAAGTTTAAGTATCAAGAAGAGAAAAAACAAAAAGAGCAGAGAAAGAATCAGGTTAAGATCGATGTAAAAGAGATCAAGCTCTCTGTTAAAATTGCAGAAAATGATATTGCATACAAAGTTAAACACGCAAGAGAGTTTCTTGAGCAAGGCAAACATGTAAAATTCCGCGTATTTCTAAGAGGTCGTGAGATGGCTAATCCGGAAGCTGCTAAAGAGG
The DNA here is from genome assembly GCF_005217605.1 of Sulfurimonas crateris. Taxonomy (NCBI): domain Bacteria; kingdom Pseudomonadati; phylum Campylobacterota; class Epsilonproteobacteria; order Campylobacterales; family Sulfurimonadaceae; genus Sulfurimonas; species Sulfurimonas crateris. Next base: position 89,406 of record NZ_SZPX01000007.1, read on the forward strand.
TTCTTTTGAGAATTTGGCCTATGGTTGAAGATATTGGGGTTATGGATAAAGAGCCTAAGTTTGAAGGCCGTTACTACAACATGTACGTTGTCCCTCAGAAATAGTTTTTTAAACGCAGAACTCTCTGCGTTTATTTATAATAGCTGATTCTTAATAAACTCAACATAGTGTCCCTCTTCATCTTTTAGCTCTTCGTGTGTTCCTTTTTGAACTATCGCTCCCGAGTCTAGTATATAGATCATATCCGCATTTTTAACCGTACTTAATCTGTGGGCTATCGTTATTACTGTTTTATCTTTTAGTATCGGTTTAATGGCAATATGAAGCTTTGCCTCTGTGTGAGCATCCAGCGCTGAAGTAGATTCATCAAGAATAACGACACTTGGATTTGCTATGACCATTCTTGCAATGCTTAAGCGTTGTCTTTGACCGCCTGAGAGTCTTATGCCATGATGACCTACTATAGTGTCTAGTCCATCTTTCATTCCCTCAAGCATCTCTTTTAGTTGAGCTATCTCTAGAGCCGCATATATCTCCTCATCACTAACACTCTCATCTCCCATAGTTATATTAAATCTTAGAGTAGAATTAAAAAGTATAGGCATTTGAAGGACTAAAAATATCTTTTGTCTCAGAGATGTTTTGTCTAAATCTTCTGTCTCTATGCCATTGTACGTAAGAGAGCCGCTATTTTTTTCATAAAAACCTGCAATAACTTGTGCAAGCGTAGTTTTTCCGCTTCCGCTCGCTCCAATAAAGGCAATCTTTGAGCCATGTTTTATTTCAAGAGTGATATTCTCAAGAGCATTTTTATCATTCGCGTATGAGAAGTTTAAATCCTTTAGAGATATATCCACATCATGTGAATCTATACGACTACTTCCTGTTTTTTCACTTTTTAAATCTAGTATTTTGTTTAATCTCTTAAGCGCAGCCATAGCAGAGGAGTAGCTATACTGCATTGAGAGTATATCTTGAACAGGGGTCATGATAAACCAGATATAGCCAAACATTGCAAACATCATACCTATACTTAAATCGCTATATGCAACCAAGAGAATACCAGAAGCCCTTAGAAGCTCAAACATTATTAAAAATATAGTGTAGGATAGTTTTTCATAGGCAACACTTTTGTACTCATATCTGTTTGATGTTATCTGAATATTTTTTGCATCATCTACTGTACTTGAAAAGAAATAGCTCTCTTTATTACTTGCTTTTATCTGCCCATAAAGCTCTAGAGTTTCCCCCAAAGTGTTTTGAAATTTCTCAATTGCTTGATTTTCCTCTTTTTTAAGAGAGCCTACTCGTTTTGACATCTTTTTACTAATTAACATAATTAGAGGCTGAATAATCAAGATAGATATGCCCAAGAGGGGATCTATTGCGATCATGACGACACCAACTGCAACCAATGTTAAAACAGATGAGATAAAACGGCTAGTACTTGTTAAAATAAAATTATCAAGCGTGTTTACATCAGTAATCAAATTTGACGTAATTGCACCGCTTCCAAGAGTTTCATACTCATTCATTGAGGCTGACTTTAGATGCAGAAGCAGCTTTTTTCGCACCATAAAGGTTACATGTTTTGATATTTTGGTAAAAATCTTTGTAATGACAACACTAAGAGCATAGTAGATAAAACGCAGGAAAATAACAGCAAATGTAACTATGGCTATATAGTAAAAAGGGGATGTCTCTCCAAAGAGATAGTTAATGCTTCCTACAAAGTAAGAAGGTTTTTCTAAAAGGATTTCATCAACCATTACAGGAAGCATAAGAGGGACAGGTATGCTTACAAGAATGGCAAGTATAGTTACAATCTGCCCATATATGAGAGGAGATTTTTTATCTAAAATAAGAGCAAAAATAGTTTTAAGTGTGATTTGCTCTTTATTCATAATCTAGAGTGCTTTGCGCAAGTCCACAATAGACTACTTAGATATTTGTGCTTTTAAAGCTTCTTTATCCATCGCACTGCTTACAAATTTCACAACAATAAGTTTCTCACTGTCGTTTATATACCACTCTGCAATATGCTCTTGTTCAAGGTTTTGAAGCTTTGATAAATCTACTTCGTCTTGAGGAATAAACAGATGCGAGTATTTTGTCGGGTTTTGAAGCTTTAGAGTCCACAGCAGCCATACAGTTGCAACTACCGCAACGCTGATACCGATCGTCTCCCTGTCACTTATGCCTAAAAGAAGACCAGCAGTAGTACCGCCTACAAACGTCGCAAAATATGCAACAGAGTTTGAGATACCAAGAGCGGCACCCTTTTGGTGAACTTTTGCAAACTTTGTTATCATAGATTGAACAAGAGGTTCCATCATGTTAAATGCTATAAAAAACATAACGACACCGACAACAAAAATTGTGCTTGAAGCTGTAAGCCCCATAATCAAAAAAGAGCCTATAAAGAGAACTATTGAGAGTAGAAATATCTCTTTTGGTTTGTTGTACTTCTCGCCAAATACGGCAGCAGGCCCCATAGCAACAAGACCAAAAAGCATAGCAGGAAGATAAGCCATATAGAGATCAGACTTCTCCCAAGCAAACGTCTCGCTTGTTAATATAATAGGAATAAGAACAAAAGCGATGGTCATAAGACCTTTTTGCATTGCATTGATGACTATCATATTTAAAAGGTTCGGGTCTTTTAGGATGTCAGAGGTCTTTGACGTTGCATGGTAAGTGTGCTTAATCTTTGGAGGAGTAGGAACTTTTGTAAAGAGAAGTATAATTGCCAAAACAGCAAAAACAGCAGTAAGAATAAAAAGAAACTCAACACCGTAAGAGGCACCAAGAACAGGTCCAAGCCCCATAGCAAGAGCAAAACTAAGAGCGATAGAAGCTCCCATGATCGCCATAGCTTTACCGCGGATCTCCTCTTCGACCAGATCCGAGATCATCGCAGTAATAACCGAGCCTATCGCTCCTGCACCCTGAAGAAATCGCCCTATCATAAGTGTATATATATTGTCAGAGTACGCACAAATGATCGAGCCGATCAAAAATACTATAAGACCAAAGAGCAGAGTCGGTTTTCTGCCTATCTTGTCACTCATTGTTCCAAACGGTACCTGAAAAATTGCCTGAGTCAACGCATAACCACCGACAACTATACCAACAAGAAGAGGAGTTGAACCCTCAAGCTCAAGTGCATAAATCGAAATGACTGGTAAAACTAAGAAGAGACCTAAAAACCTTAGAGAGAGAATCGCGGAGAGGGGAAATACTTTTTTAAACATTATCTACCTTAAATATTATATAATGGCGTAATTATATTGAAAAGATTGTTTACACAAACTTTTTAAATCAAAAAAACTTATATTTAAAGTAATGTTTAAAGTAATTTGTAAGGATGTTATGTGAAGTTGGTACTGGCTACTTCCAATAAGGGGAAAGTAAGAGAGATAAAAGCGCTCTACAAGGATTTTGAGGTAGTTCCTTACAGCGAACTGATCGATGAGTTCGAGATAGTCGAAGACGGCAAGGATTTTAAAGAGAACGCTCTTATAAAAGCCAGAGCCGTTTTTAAAGCTCTGGATGATGAAGATGTAATAGTCTTAGCGGATGACAGCGGAATCAGTGTCGATGTTCTCGGTGGAAAACCTGGGATTTACAGTGCAAGATATGCAGGGGCTGATGCAACCGATAAAGATAATCTCTATAAGTTAATAGAGGCTATAAAAACAAAGGGCTTTGATAGTTCGCCTGCACACTATACGGCAGCCATAGCGATAGTAACCAAAGACGGTGAATATTCGGTTCACGGCTGGATGTATGGAGAGGCAATGGCAAAAGCAGTGGGAGATGGAGGGTTTGGATATGACCCTATGTTTATTCCACTCGGATATGATAAGACCTTAGGCGAGCTGGATGATGAGACAAAAAAGAGCATCTCTCACCGTGCAAAAGCACTAAGTTTGGCAAAAGTAATTCTACAGACTCTGTAGAGTTTATAGAACTTTCAGACTTAGTCTATAGAGAGCATCTTCCATTTTAGTTAAAAGAGTCTCTAGTTTAGAGTTGTATATAAGTAAAGTACGCATCTAGTTCCCCTATAAATTATAACCCCCAATAAGCAAATATTATTCCAGAGTCATTATAGGGTTGAGATTAGTTGAACATCAGCAGTAGAAAAACCCCGAAAACTATTCTATAAACTCCAAAAGAGACAAAAGTGAATTTTTCCAAAAATTTTAAAAAGAGTTTTATTGTGAGGTATGCTACGATAAAAGATGTTACAAACCCAACGGCTAAAACGGTGAGGTTCGCTTCTGTAAAATCTTGGTAATATTTTAGCATATCATAAGCTGCAACGGCACCCATGACTGGAAAAGCAAGCAAAAAGCTAAACTCCGCGCTCGCTTTTCTGCTAAGGCCGACAAGAAGCGCACCGATTATGGTTGAGCCTGCCCTGCTTGTTCCGGGAATAAGTGCAAAGACCTGAGCTATACCTATTATCAGGGAGTGTTTGAGCGTCACCTCTTCTACATCATGGATCGTCTGTTTGTCTTCATGTACGAAAAATTTCTCTACGATCAAAAATATCACTCCGCCTACTATAAACATAATAGCGACTATATTTATGCTAAAGAGCTCTTTTATCTGGGATGAGAAGATAAAGCCAATGATAGCCAATGGCAAAAAAGCTATAAAAACCTTCGTCCAGAGATCAATCTTTTTGATCGTGAATTTATCTTTGTAGTTAAATATTACTGCCAATATTGCCGAGAATTGGATGATGACTTCATACGCCTTGTTTACAGCATTTTGCTCAATGCCTAAAAACTCACTGGCAACTATTAGATGTCCCGTAGAAGAGATCGGCAAAAACTCTGTAAAGCCCTCAATTATGCCTAAAATTATCGAATCGTATATTGTCATAAAAGCCTTTGCCTGATGAGAAATTTGGAAACTTTGCTGCAATTCTAGCATAAAATTAGAGATGCCCTAAAGTGAGTCTTTAAGTTATTTGGATATAATGCGGGGATTTAAATCATAATCCATTTAGGAACTTTTATATGTTACTTTTTACTCCCGGACCGACCCCGGTACCTCAAAATGTTCGTAATGCAATGAGTGATGAGACGATGCACCATCGTACTCCTGAATTTGAGGCTATTTTTGAAAAAACAAGAAAATATCTTTTTAATCTTTTTGGGAGTGATGAGGTTGTAATGCTTGCATCCAGCGGAACCGGTGCAATGGAAGCCGCTATTATAAACTTATGCCGCAACACGCTCCTAAATGTGAACTCCGGAAAATTCGGAGAGAGATTCGGCAAGATCGCCGTTGCTCATGGACTTGGCAGTGTAGAGATCAAAAACGAGTGGGATACTCCGGTAAGTGTGGAAGCAGTTGTTGAGGCTGTTAAGGCCAACTCGGATATCGATGCGATCGCAGTTCAGATAAGCGAATCGGCAGGCGGTCTTCGCCATCCTGTTGAGTCTATCGCAAAAGCTGTAAAAGAGATCAATCCAAATATTATGATCATAGCTGACGGTATCACTGCCGTAGGTGTAGAAGCGATTGATGTGACAAATATAGACTCTCTTATTGCAGGAAGCCAAAAAGCGCTTATGCTTCCTCCGGGACTTGCAATTTTAGGGCTTAGCAATGCTGCGATCGAGAAGATCGGCACAGGCAAAGGATACTACTTCAACCTTGCAACCGAGATAAAGTCTCAAAGAAAGAACACAACTGCATGGACTGCGGCTACTACTCTTACTATCGGTCTTTTAGAGATACTTGAGACGATCGAAAAGAGAGGCGGTTTAGAGAAGCTCTACGAAGAGACAGAAAGAAGAGCAGATGCTGTTAAATCTGCTCTTGAAGTTTTAGGGCTTCATATATACCCTAAAACTCCGGCACTCTCTATGACTACGATAGATGATGAAGAGGCATCTCAGATCAGAAAGATCTTAAAAACTGATTTTGATGTCAATGTCGCAGGCGGACAGGATCATCTAAACGGCAAGATATTCCGTATAAACCAGATGGGTCTGATCGCTCCGTATGAGATGGCGTGGGTAGTAAACTCTGTAGAGCTGGCTTTGGCAAAACTTGGGCGCAGAGCTTATGACGGCGCTGCAAACAGAGTGTTTAACGAAAAATATTTCAAAGTAGGTATGTAGATGATTTTAGAGCATGAGATTCCTAGCGGTTCAAAACTCTACTTCGGCAACAGTGCTAAGATAAAAAGAGAGATAGAAAAAGTTGCTAGCGATATCTTGTACTCTAAAGGGTTTGAAGAGATAGTCACTCCGATATTCTCATACCATCAGCATAAAAGCATTGCGGATGAGAGAGAGCTTATCAAGGTAAACGATGAGAACAACAACTCCATCTCCCTTAGAGCGGACTCTACCATAGATGTTGTGCGAATCATAGAGAAGAGACTCGGACGCAATACTGAACATAAAAAATGGTTCTATATCCAGAGCGTTTTTCGCTATCCGACGGATGAGCAGTACCAGATAGGTGTCGAGTTTATGGGCGAGAGCAAGCTCTCATCGGTTCTGAATATAGCGGTAGATATTTTTGATGCACTTGAAGTTAAGCCACTTGTTCAGATATCAAATATGATGATACCAAAACTATTGGTCTCAATGTTTGATGAGCTCACACTTGAAGATTTTCGTCATCTCAATATAGAGAAGTTTTTAGACTTGAAAGTTGACTGGGTAGATAAACTTGTCTATCTTCAGCATGAGCATCAGGTGGATGAACTGCTTGATATGGTTCCACAGGAGATAAAGGCAGAGCTTTTGAAGATGAAAAATCTCTGCGATGCGATTTCATGTAAAAACAGTGTTTTGGCACCGATGTACTATGCGAAGATGCTCTACTATGATGAGCTCTTCTTTAGAGTAATAGATAAGAACGAGGTCTTTGCCAGAGGCGGAAGATATAAAAATTCAGAGCTTAGTTCTGTGGGTTTTGCGATCTATACAGATGTATTAATAGAAACAAAAGCGAAGTAAAAGAGGAAAAATGAAAGCGGATTTAATAGTTGGTATACAGTGGGGCGATGAGGGAAAAGGCAAGATAGTAGACAGGCTTGCATGTGAGTATGATATGGTCTGCAGAAGCCAAGGCGGTCATAATGCAGGACATACTATCTGGGTTGACGGGACAAGATATGCTCTTCACCTTATTCCTTCAGGCGTACTCAACCCGAAGGCCATCAATGTAATAGGAAACGGAGTTGTTTTGTCTCCGGAGTCTATTATCAAAGAGATGGAGCAGTTTGAGGCTCTGGAGGGAAGACTCTTTATCTCCGATAAAGCTCATCTAAACCTTTCATATCACGCTATGATAGATCAGGCTAGAGAGAAGTTAAAAGGCGAGAAAGCAATAGGAACTACGGGTAAGGGAATCGGGCCTGCTTATTCAGACAAGATCAACCGTATAGGGGTCAGAGTCGGCGAGCTTCTAAATCCTGAAAAACTATGCTCTTCTATCATGAGCTATTTTGAACAAAACAGAGAGATATTCAATATCTTGAAGATCCAGACACCAAATGAATCAGAGCTTTTAAATGAGCTTGAGGGGTATAAGGCTAAACTTGCTCCTTTTATAACAGATACAACACAGATGATCTGGAGAGCGCTTGATGAAGAGAACAAAAGAGTTCTTCTGGAGGGTGCACAGGGAACTATGCTAGACATCGATCACGGAACTTACCCGTATGTAACTTCAAGTTCAACCGTAAGTGCGGGAGCATGTACGGGTCTTGGGATCAACGCTAAAGATATAGGCAAAGTGACAGGCATAGTAAAAGCGTACTGTACACGTGTAGGAAACGGTCCTTTCCCAAGTGAAGATCTGGGTGAAGACGGCAAAAGACTCGGCAAGCAGGGGCACGAATTTGGAACAACTACGGGACGTGCAAGAAGATGCGGCTGGTTTGATGCTGTTGCATGCAGATACGCAAGCCGCCTAAACGGCTGTGATGAGCTTGCACTTATGAAGCTTGACGTTCTTGACGGGTTTGAAGAGGTTAAGATCTGTGTCGCATACGAACTTGACGGCGTAGAGATAGACTATCTTCCTCAAAATCTGGATGACGTAAAACCTATTTACAGATCTTTTAAGGGCTGGGAGAAATCCGTAGGGGCTAGAAGATTTGAAGATCTTCCGCAAGAGGCGCAAGAGTATGTTAAAGTTATAGAAGAGATTACAAAAACAAAAGTAGGTATAATTTCTACATCTCCTGAGAGAGAAGACACTATAATTTTATAAAATAAAGTTAAGGATATGCCTTGAAAACACGCTTTACTCCATTGGTTAAATTTAAAAAGAACACAATGCAAAAGAGTGAACAGTTTTTACAAAAAGCAAACGGCAACTTGAACAGTGCGTCAATGGCTCTTGAGTTGTCCTATAGATCTTTAAAAGATGTAGAACCTCCAAAAAGCGGTAAGATGGGTGAGATGCTTGCTTCAAGAGTACTGCTTGATTCCCAAAGAGAGTTGATAAACCATAACAAAGAGTGGGTCAGTTTTGCTTCCAATCAGGTTGAGCAGGCAAAAAAACAGCTAAAAGCCGATATGCTAGAGCATGAAAAGTTTCAATATCTTGAGTTTGAAGAGATAAAACAGGAGATGAAGAAGAGAAATAGTGCAGAGGCTAAGTATCTGGATGAGATCGCTTTAATGACTTACAACGGGAAGAAAAGATGATAAAACTACTAATAGCCGCTCTCTTTACATTAACCTCTTTAGACGCGCTGGAGACAAGCGACAAGCTCTTTGAGTGTACAGAGATATTTAAGGCAAGAAAGAGCGAACTTCTTGTTGAGCTGGAGAGAATAGATGAGCAAAAACAAGCGCTCAGTGCTCTTAAAACCGCTACCGAGGAGCTTCTTGTAAAAAGAGAGGCCAAAGTCTCTCAAGATGAAGAAGCGGTAGAGAGAAAACTCTTAGAAATATCATCTAAAGAGAACTCCATAAAAAAGATGCTCAAAAAAAACGAAGAGATATTAAAAGAGATAAAAAACCTAAAAATGGACAAGATGTCCGAGACTTTCGCAAAAATGAAAGCGGCAAGTGCGGCAGGTGTACTCTCTGAGATGAGCCCGCAAGATGCAGCAGCCATACTCTCCTCACTTAAACCAAAAACAGTCGGAACTATTTTGAGTAAAATGGATGCAAAAAAAGCATCGGAACTCACTTTAATATTGTCGGAATAATTATATTAAGAAATATTAGTTAGAATGATCGATTAGTAATTAAGTGTGAGGGTATTTGATGCTTAAAAATATTAACTTCTACGATTTTATGCATAAGCAGATCCTTGTACTTATAGCACTCTTCTCTACAACCGCTTTTTCCTACGTGATATTTGGCATAGTATATGGATCATATTTTATAGAGCTGTTGTGGTATATACTAGTTCTAGGAGTTTCATACTGGGGGTATTTGCTATATAAGGCTTATGCAAACAGCGAGTACTCCATCGTGCAAAAAGAGAAGTGGCTAAGCAAGGTAAGATACTTTATATTTTTCTACTTCTCTACATGGACACTGATATTTATTCTCTATATCACTCGCGACAACTTAGAACTACACTATTTGGCGATCTTCACCCAGCTCGGCGTCTCAGTGGTCGCTACTACTATTCTTGTCTCTGAAAAGAGATTAGCAATTTTAATCCTTATCTCATCAATGCTTCCTATTACTATTTACCTTGTGTTTATAGGGGAGTTTTACTCCTATGTGATTGCCATACTAACGCTCGTTCTTGCATGGGTTCTTTTTTACGGCTCAAGAAACACATACAACTACTTGATGAAAAATCACGCACAGGCATATAGAGACTACCTTACAAAGCTTGGAAACAGACGCCACTTTATAAATCTGCTTGAAGACGCTATAAAGATCCAAAAATATAGCAATAAATATATGTATCTTATACTTATAGACTTGGATCACTTTAAGACCATCAATGATGCACTTGGACATGATGTAGGAGATAAACTGCTAGTAGAGGTCTCCAAAAGAATGGGCACCCTCACAAAGGAGCACAACGGACATATCTCCAGACTCGGCGGAGATGAATTCTGTATACTAAGTGCCGAATCCGGGTCAAAAGATGAGTGTATGGCAGATGCCGAAGGGTTTGCAAAAAAGCTGCTTGATACTATAAAGAAGACATATATAGTAGATGAACATCATCTCTATATTAGTGCGAGCATAGGTGTAAGTATTATTGATAAACCTACGGTTACTGCAGCTACATTGATTAAAGAGGCAGATATTGCTATGTATGAGGCAAAATCAAAGGGCAGAGACAGCGCTATTTTATTTAATGATGAACTCTCGATCAGAATAGAGAGAAAACTTGATATTGAGAGGCTTCTTCACTTTGCTATTGAGAACCAAGAGATAACTCTTATGTATCAGCCGCAGCTAAATACAAGAGGAAAGGTCACAGGGTGTGAAGTTCTTGCTCGCTGGAACAGTGAGCAGCTCGGCTTTATACCTCCAGATGAGTTTATACCGATCTCAGAGGATACGGGGATGATAATAGAACTTGGTTACTATATTCTTCAAGAGGCATTTAAAACATTTAGGAATTGGGAAGAAAAAGGGATTGAGTTAGAGCAGTTCTCTATCAATATAAGTATGAGACAGATATTTCATACAACATTTATAGATGATGTGCAGAGGCTCTGCCAAGAGTATCTAAGCGATACGCTAAGATCGAAAATAGTATTTGAGATGACCGAGACAAGCGTCGCCGAAGATGTATCTATCATAATAGAGAAGATGAACAAGTTGAAAAAATGCGGTATCCGTTTCTCCATGGATGATTTTGGTACAGGCTACTCATCTCTTAGCTATCTGCGTCAGATCCCAATTGATGAGCTAAAAATCGACAAGTCGTTCATATTTGAGTTGAATGACTCAAATGAGAGCACAAATATGGTAAAAACAATACTAAATATTGCCAAAAATTTGAACCTGAAGATAGTTGCAGAAGGAGTAGAGACACAGCAGCAAAAAGAGTTTCTGATCAAAGAGGAGTGCGATATACTTCAAGGGTATCACTTCTCCATGCCGCTTACAAAAAGTATATTTGAAGAGTACTTCGACTCAAACGCAAACAGCTAAGAAAGCTTGGCACAGTTTTGTCAAAATAACTTTTTTCTAATCGTAAACTAACCTTACTTATTGTAAAATACAAAAATTTAATTCTAAACAAGTAAGGTCTATCGATGAAAATATCACTTAAAACTATACCTCATATAGCCAATAAGATCGCAATTGATTTAAATAAAAGTGGTGTTGTTACGATGACAAAAGGTCTTGAGCCTATAGCTAAAGAGGCTGAGAAGATACTGCTGCACAATGTTAAGCAGGAGATGGCTCTTGAAGAGAAAGTCCATGAGATATGTGAAGCAAATGAAGAGGAGATAGAGTTTAATCTTGTAGATGAGAGACAGCTCTTCTTTATGATCAAAAAGAAATTGGCTCCGGAGTTTGACATACTTCTAAACTACGAAGAGAGATACTCCGACATCTCTCACAAGATTTTAGATGAACTTTACGAAGAGGATCTTATTCATTTTGATGTTACGGAAAACCGTATAAAAAATATTATTTATAACGCGATCACATCATTTATTACGGAAGCTTCAGAGCTTGACAATATTATAATTGACAAGATAAGAGCATACAAAAAAAGATATATTCCCGGAACAGACGAGTTTGATATATTATATGAGAAGCTCTACAGAGAAGAACTTTCAAAAAGAGGCATGGAGTAGTGAGTATGAGTGATTTAAAAAAAGCTTGGTTATATTTTGAAAACGGAACTTTTTTAGAGGCAAACAGCTTCGGTGCAGAAGATACAGTGGTTGGAGAGATAGTTTTTAATGTCTCTATGAGCGGATATCAGGAGATTATGTCAGATCCCTCTTATGCAGGTCAGTTTGTTACATTTACTATGCCTGAGATAGGAAATGTGGGTGTAAACTCTCAAGATATGGAGAGCAAGGCTGCTCATGCAAAAGGTATGATCGTCAGAAAATATCAGCAGAGATACTCTAACTTTAGAGCAGAGGGTTCACTTGCAGACTTTTTAAAAGAGCAGAATGTTATGGGTATCTGTGATGTTGATACAAGATATATTACAAAGATGCTAAGACGTGAGGGTGCTATGATGATGATAGCATCGACAAAGATAAGCGACAAAGATGAGCTTAAAAAAGTTCTGCAGAGCAGTCCTAGAATAGAGGATGTCAATTACATAGAGCAGGTAAGTACAAAAACTTCATATAAGCACACTCAGTCTGTCTACAACGATAGAGAGTTTGAGTACAACGCAGCACCTGCAGCGGAAGCAAATATAGTAGTTTTAGATTTTGGTGTAAAGAGAAATATTTTAAATGAGCTTGTAGCTGCTAAAATGGGTGTTGAGGTGATTCCAAATGACTTTAGCGCAGAGACTCTTATAGATAGATACAACAAAAAAGAGATCGACGGTGTTTTTTTATCAAACGGTCCTGGCGATCCGCTTGTACTTAAGCACGAGCAAGAGCAGATCAAAAAGCTTATAGATGCAAAAGTACCAATGTTTGGTATATGTTTAGGACACCAGCTACTCTCTATATCACACGGATATGATACATATAAGCTTAAATTTGGGCATCATGGCGGAAATCAACCTGTTAAGAACGTAGAGACAGGATTAGTCGAGATCACGGCTCAAAACCATAACTATAATGTTCCGCAGAATATTGTAGAGGTTGCAGAAGTTACACATATGAATCTATTTGACAATACTATAGAGGGCTTAAGATATAAAAATGCTCCTATTTTTTCAGTTCAGCATCACCCCGAAGCCAGCCCCGGACCAAAAGAGAGCAGGTATATCTTCAATGAGTTTCTATCTTTAATAAAGAGATAGAAACCCCTCCCCACGCCCACTTCCAATAACAGCATAATGTTAATTTAGTGTTAATTGTAAACAGACAGTTAATTAATTTATAAACTTTGTCTAGAAAATGTCATTATTTAAGAAATTTTAAACATTTATACTGTTACTATGCTAATGTTAATTAGTTTAATAAATTTAGGTTAATTTAATTAGACATAATTGCTTTGAATCTTTAAGGAGGCTATATATGGAGAATCGTCCATTAGAGTACGACTATACAGTTGCAAAGATGTTCATGTTCACAACGATCGTTTTAGGGATTGTTGGTATGCTCATCGGTGTAATCTTAGCGTTTCAACTTGCTTATCCGGGAGTTAATTTAATTCTTGGAGAGGGCTTGGCTGAATATACTAACTTTAGTCGTCTTCGTCCGCTGCATACAGATGCAGTAATATTTGGTTTTACGCTAAGTGGTGTTTTTGCTACTTGGTATTATGTTGGTCAACGTGTATTAAAAGTATCTATGGCGGAGTCAAAGTTTTTGATGGCACTAGGTAAGATACACTTCTGGCTATATCTAGTTGTTGTCGCAGCAGTTGTAGTTTCGCTTTTTGCAGGTGTTACGACTTCAAAAGAGTATGCTGAGTTTGAGTGGCCGATAGATATTGGCGTGGTAGTTGTATGGGTAATATTCGGTATGAGTATTTTTGGACTTATTGGTATTCGCCGTGAGAAGTCATTATATATCTCTGTTTGGTACTATATTGCTACATTCTTAGGTATAGCAATGCTTTATCTTTTCAACAATATGGCTATTCCTACAATGCTTGGAACATCAGCAGTTGGTGAATCCGGCATAGGTGCATGGTATCACTCTGTTTCTATGTATGCAGGTACGAATGATGCGCTTGTTCAATGGTGGTATGGTCACAATGCGGTTGCATTTGGTTTTACGGTTCCTATCGTTGCGATGATCTACTACTTTTTACCAAAAGAGTCAGGTCAGGCTATCTACTCATATAAACTATCACTTCTCTCTTTCTGGGGATTAATGTTTGTTTATTTATGGGCAGGCGGACACCACCTTCTCTATTCAACGGTTCCTGACTGGATGCAGACAATGGGTTCAATTTTCTCTGTAATTCTGATTCTTCCGTCTTGGGGTTCTGCTATCAACATGCTTCTTACAATGAAGGGTGAGTGGCAACAAGTTGCTTCATCTCCATTGATTAAGTTTATGATTTTAGGTTCGACTTTTTATATGTTCTCAACATTAGAGGGTCCTATTCAAGCAATTAAATCAGTTAACGCGATAGCACACTTTACCGACTGGATCGTTGGTCACGTTCATGACGGTGTTCTTGGTTGGGTCGGCTTTATGATTATGGCTTCACTTTACCATATGGCTCCGCGTGTGTTTAAACGTGAGATATACTCTAAATCTTTAATGGCTGCGCAGTTCTGGATCCAGACACTCGGTGTTGTTCTGTACTTCACTTCTATGTGGATTGCAGGTATTACTCAGGGTATGATGTGGCGTGCTCACGATGAGTTTGGTAACTTAGCTTACTCGTTCATTGACACGGTTACTGTTTTACATCCTTACTACACTATTCGTGGTATTGGTGGTCTACTCTATTTAGTCGGTTTCTTAATGTTTGCATATAACATATATAAAACTATGTCTGCTCGCCCTGTTGAAGAGCGTGAGCTACAAAATGCATCGCCTATGGGCGCTTAATAGAAAGGATTTAATATGTTTCATTGGTTAGAAAAACATCCGTTCTTTTTTGCGGTAGGTGTATTCGTAACAATTGCTTTTGCAGGTCTGGTTGAAATTCTTCCAAACTTTGCTCAAGCATCTCGTCCCGTAATCGGTACGGCTCCATACTCTACTTTAGAGTTAGCAGGCCGTCACGTTTATATTAAAAACAGCTGTAATGCATGTCACTCACAGCTTGTTCGTCCGTTTAAATCAGAGACTGACCGTTATGGTCACTACTCTCTAAGCGGTGAGTATGCGTATGATAGACCATTTTTATGGGGTTCAAAAAGAACAGGACCAGATTTGATGCGTGTAGGTAACTATAGAACTACCGACTGGCATGAAAATCACATGAAAGATCCTGCTTCAGTTGTTCCTGGCTCTATTATGCCTGCGTATAAGTGGATGTTTACAAATAAAGCTGATATTGATACTGCATATGCAGAACAGTTGACTGTTGCACAATACTTCTCAGTTCCTTACAACCAGCCGGTGCCTATGAAAGACGGCTCCAGCGTTGTTGTAAAGATGGGCGGAAGTGTTGCTGAAGCAAATGCTATAGCTTTAGAAGAGGCAAAACTTATTGCAGCAGATATGAGAGATCAAGATGTCAAGGATGCTGTGGCACGTGGCGAGATTCCTGAGATAGTTGCATTAATTGCATATATGAATAGTCTCAAGTAGAGGTTTGTAGTGGATATAGCACAAATACAAGCTTATGGATACTTTGCATTAACGATATTTCTCGTGGTAGCATTGTATGGTTACATATACCATCTTTATACCAAGAAAAAAGATGTTGATGGGGTAGATTATGAGAGTTATAGTGATATGGCACTTAAAGATGATTTAGACGATGCTCCGGTATCGCCTAAGTCTGATGACAAAGAGAAATAGGAGAAAGATATGAATAAGCTTTATCTTGGGGGAATCATATTTACTGCTTTAATGTTAATACTGACGTATTTATCCGTCGGTGGATCAAAAGGCGGTCTAAATGATGATATCGTCAATATACTTGCGATTACGGGGGCGATAGCACTAGTAGTTATTACTGTTTTCGTCGTAATTAAGTATGTTCGTCAGATGCAAGTTGATAGCGCGACTGGTGAGCTTGCTGATGAGAACTGGGACGGAATAGGCGAATATAAAAACAGCGTTCCGACTGGTTGGGCAGTTATGTTTTTGTTGACAATGGTTTGGGGTATGTGGTATTTTACAATAGGTTATCCTGTAAATGCATATTCACAAATTGGCGAGTATAACGAAGACGTTGCTGTTCACAATGCAAAATTTGAAGCTAAATACAAAGATATTACGGGCGACAAATTAGTAGAGATGGGTGAGTCTGTTTTCTTGGCTGAGTGTAAAGTTTGTCACGGTCTTAGTGCAGACGGCATTGACGGAAAAGCGGCTAATTTAAATATTAGAATGGATGAAGCGTCAAT
Organism: Sulfurimonas crateris; assembly: GCF_005217605.1. Classification (NCBI taxonomy): domain Bacteria; kingdom Pseudomonadati; phylum Campylobacterota; class Epsilonproteobacteria; order Campylobacterales; family Sulfurimonadaceae; genus Sulfurimonas; species Sulfurimonas crateris. The sequence goes on from NZ_SZPX01000007.1 coordinate 105,516, forward strand.
CAAGGCTGTAATAGAGAACGGTTCAAACAACAAGCTTTTAGGCTTTGAAATGCCTATGCCTGATCGTAACGGTCTAATGAATGCTAACTCTGGTTATGCTCCGATCACAGATGCTGAGATAGATACTGTTTCTGCTTATGTAGCAAACGGTTTCACAGGCAAGGGTGCTGACATTTATGCAGGAACTTGTGCTATGTGTCACGGTGAAGACGGTAGAGGAATCGAAGGCATGAGTCCAAATATCAGAGATTACGATATTGCACTAGTTAGCAATGTTCTTACATATGGTAAAAAAGGTATAATCGGTACTATGCCTAAGTTTGATAGACTTAACGATAAGCAAAAAGAAGCTGTTGGTGCTTATATTGCTAACATAAGTAAATAAGGAGTCAGGGATGAATGATAATAGAAGTATATTTTCTCTCGACGGTATAACCGGAATGCTAATAGCAACTGTTTTGCTTTTGGCTATTTTGGTTGGATTATCAGTTTGGGCTGTAAATGTTCAAAACACTAGTGCGACAAACTTTTATGATATTAAAGATGAGCATCTTATACAAATGAAGAGCGTTGATAACGCTAATCATTTGGTAGATGTTAAGTAAGGAGTTGAGATTATGGATAAAATAATTGCATGGGGCTTAGTTGTAATGGCTCTTTATACTCTTTACGCGGTTTTAACACCGAATCATCTTTTTATCGGCTAGGAAATTTCTTTGAAGTTTTCAAGAGGGCTTAAAGCCCTCATAGTAGCACTGCTTTTAAATACTGCACTCTCTGCACAATATTTATATAAAGATGAACTTATTTTTAATCCTGCATTTAACATAGAAGTTGAGAAATTAGGTTCGGAACTTCATGAAAAAACTGGGATCTCTCTAAGACTTGTAATGCTAAAAGAGTTGCCAAAAAACATGAATATAGTGGATTATGAGAAAGAGTTGATAAAAGACTTCAATTCTCCTACGATTCTACTTACATTCTCTGAAATGGATTCAAAAGTCGATATCTATGCAAATCAGAGATCTTTATATGAGTATTTTGACAAAAAACAGGTATTAAGCCCAATCTCATCACCCGTGCAGGCATTTATTATCGCACTTTTGAATATGGATTTTAGTGATATGAGCAGCGGCGGTACTATCTTACCCCTACTTGCTCAAAAGGCTAAAGAGGGCGAGCTTTTAGGAAAGTATGCAGGTTCTATGTTTAACGGCTATGCAGATATTGCAGAGCAGGTTGCAGAGAGCAAGGGTGTAGTGCTTGAGAATGCTGTTGGAAACGCAAACCAGACCAGCATTTTTCTTGTAAAAGTGTTGTTCTACGGTTTTATCATTTATGGTATATTTCTTTATATTAAAAGAAAACTATACATCAGAAGGCAAAAAAATGAATCTAAGTAACGGCAGGATCTGGCCATACGCGATAGGTGCTTCAATAATTTTTATATTTGGCGCATGTGTCGCTACAATAGTTGTAGCAAATACACTTCCGGTCGAGAAGAGTGATACCTATATGATGGATTATCATGAGGCTGATGAAAAAGCAAACGATATTTTAGAATCTGCTATAGCATTTAACAAAAAATATAAAGTAGAGTATATAACAGACGGACTCAGTACACAAAGCAGCACTATAAAATATAGAGTGAGCGACCTTGACTCTAATCCTGTAAATAGCGCTCAAATAAAAGTGGTTGTGACCAGACCAAATAACCATAAACATGATCAAGAGCTAATCAATCCAAAAGTAGAAAACGGCATCTACACATTTGACGCAATTGAACTACCGCAAGAGGGAAGATGGGATATTATGGCTAAAGTAGCCGTAGATGAACTTCACCGATTTTACAACGTAAAAGCGGACACAAGAGCAAAGGAAATCATAGAATATTAGGCTATAATTAGCCTATGAATGAATCTTTGATTGTCCTCCCTTCGGCTCGTGCAATAAGACAAAAACTCTTCCATATAGAGGGTTTAAGCCTATTTCTTCCAAACTATTCGACCATGAGTGATTTTATCTCAAAGCTCTGCATGGTAGAAGGTTTTAAAGCCCTCGATGAAGACGGCAGAGTCCTTCTGCTGCTTGAGGCGAGTGACTTTAAAAATTTCAAAAATCTTCAAATACAGAGAAACTTCTTTACCTTTACAAAAAACTCATCCTATATATTTAAATTTTTTGAAGAGCTGAGCGCAGAGAGATACAATATAAAAGCTCTCTCAACATCTGATATCTACGGAGAGTATGAGGAGCATATAACCATACTTGAAGAGCTTTACGGCAGGTATGAAGCACTATGCAGGGAGAGAAAGCTTTTGGATGGGATATTTCTGCCAAAACTCTACACTTTTAACGCACCGTTTGTCAAAAAGTATAAAAACATAGAGCTTCACGTTGATGGCCATCTGACAAACTTCGAGCTTGAGCTTCTAGAGAGGTGTTGTGCGTTTAGCAGTGTCAATATTCTCTTTAGTGCGAGCAGATTTAACACCAAGATGCAGAGAAAATTTTTAGAGATAGGCATAGATCTAGAGACAGGGTATAGATATAAAATTTCTCTCAATACAAAAGAAGTATTTCACAAAGAGAGAATAGAGCAAAACACGAATGTGACATGCGACTCTTTTAGTGAACCTCTTTTGCAGGCTGCCTTTGTTAAAAAGAAGATATATGATTTTGTTAAAATGGGCTATAAGCCCCAAAATATTGCGGTAGTTTTGCCAGATGAGAAGTTTGCGCAGCTGCTTAGGTCTTTTGATGAAAAATCAAACTTCAACTTTGCCATGGGAGAGCCTTTTAGCATGGCTTTCATCTACGAGAAGCTGGATGCTACATGCAAGTACATTGAGCAGGACTCCAAAGAGAATGAAGCAAGACTAGAGAGAGTAGGGGATGAATTTTATATCCCGCTTCGCTCAATATATGCAAAAAAAAGCCAAGAGAGCGATATTTTAGAGTTTCTAAAGAGCTATAAAGAGAGTTTTTTACAAGGGAACAGAGCCACTAGAGCCGAACTTACTATTTTTGAGGAGGAGCTTTATGCTCTTAAAAATATTCTCCCATTTATGAGTGAGATGAGCGTTAAATCTCTACTTATGGTTTTTTTGCAAAGATTATCCAGCAGAACGATCGATGATGTAAGAGGCGGAAAGATAACAGTTATGGGTGTTTTGGAAACTCGTTCGGTAGAGTTTGATGCAGTGATAATCGTTGATTTCAGCGACTCAAACGTTCCTAAAAAGAGCGATAAAGATATGTTCTTAAACACAAATGTAAGAGAGGCGGCAAACCTGCCGACTATGAGTGATAGAGAGAATCTGCAAAAACATTACTACGAGATGCTTATAAACTCAAGCAAAGAGGTTGCAATATCTTTTGTCAAATCCAAAGATAGCAGCGCTTCAAGATTTTTAAAACAGCTTGGCATAAAAGAGAAGAGCGTCTATGATGAAGACTCTTATGCTAGAGTACTCTTTGCAAAAGGCAACTCAAGGCTCAAAGAGGATGAGGATATTGTTTTGGAGTACAGTTTCAGAGGCAAAAACCTATCCGCTACAAGACTCAAAACATTTCTTACATGCAAGAGAAAATATTACTATCATTATGTAAAATCAATTCAAAATCACGAGATCCCAAAAGATATGCCAAAAGAGCATGAGATAGGCTCAGATGTTCACACAGCACTAAAAGAGCTATACGCCAATAGAAGTTTTTACGAGAGTGCGGATGAGTTAAAGCGCGATCTGAATGCAGCGCTCAAAGATGCCTCCGGAGAGAGCGAGCTTGAAGAGTACCTAATGGCGATGCAAGCAAGACGTATGGAGGCTTTTTGCCAAAACGAGGTGAAGAGATTTGCGGACGGATGGAGAGTAGATCAGTGCGAAGTAACTCTTCAAGCCGAGTTTGCAGGCATGAGTATCAGCGGGCAGATAGACAGAGTGGACAGAAGAGGCAGCGATATATATGTTCTTGATTACAAGACCGGCTCCTACCCTCTCTACAACGAGAAAAATTTTACCGAAGCAACAGATTTTCAACTGGAGTTTTACTACCTTTTGGCTCAAAAACTGGGCAATGTCGTCGGATGCGGATACTATGACCTTAAAGAGTCAAAAATAGTAGATGAACCGTTTTTAAGAGAAAAGCTCGGAGTCTTGGAGTCAAATATCAAAGACCTGCTAAACATCGAAGATGTGAACTTTAGCAAGTGCGAAGAGGTTAAAAACTGCCAATTTTGCGAATATAAAATTATGTGTGGTAGAGAGTAGATATGGCAAATCAAAGTGATATAAAAAAGTATTTAACTGATGGAGAAAATTCTTATTTAAATCAAGATAATCGTAATGGCGAAATACTTATGCTTAGTGGAGTTTGGGGAAGCGGAAAAACCCATTTTTGGAAAAAAGAGATAGAAAAAGAGCTTATTAAAGAGTTGAAAAAGAAAGGAAAAAGTTACATTTTTCTTAGTCTTTATGGTAAAGATTCTATTGAAGAGTTGCAAAATGAGATATATCAATTTTCATATAATTTTTCTGTAGAAGATAGTAGTGATATTATAAGTTCGGCTTGTTCAGTTTTCACAAAAGTAACTAGTTTTATGCCTAAAGTTTCTATTTTTGGATTAGAAGTAGAATTAGCTGAAAGTGCTGAAAAAGTAGAAGCCGAGAATAATCAACAAAAGATAAAAAAAGGGATAAAAAGTTTAATGGATGGCGGAGTTATTTGCTTTGATGATTTTGAGAGAAAGTCATCAAAGATAGATTTAAATGACTTGTTTGGTTTCATAACTAACTTAACGGAAGTGTTTAAAACAAAAACTATCATCATTACAAATCAAGAGTTTTTTAAAGAGAGAGACAGCGAAGTATTTAGCAGGATTAAAGAGAAAAGCGTAAATAAATTTTTACTTTTAGATCCTACGGTAGATGAGTTGTTTGAAACTATATATAAAGAAAAATATAGTGCTTTAGATGAGTATAAAGAAGTAATTTTAAAAGCTATAAAAATAACAGAAGAGAAAAATGCAAGAATATATATTCAAGTGTTAGATAATTGTTTGGAGTATAAAAGTCATGTGAAAGAAAAGAGTGAAATATTTCTTCTTGTTTTAATCACTGTTATATTTGTAAAATATAATCTTACCTTTAGAATGGAAAGTATCAAAGTGCGAGGCGGTATAGCGAGTCATGATAAATTCTTACCGAATATTGTAGAGCTCATTCCTAGTGCTATATTAGGTAAAATTGCTTTTAAAGCAGGTAGTCCAAAAATTATTAAAGCTACTTTCATAGATAAATTAAGAAGAAGTATAGAGCAAAAAAATGAAAATAAAAAAGAAGAAAACCTAAAAGAAGATTTCCTGTTTATAGAAAATAATCAAGACATGTTGTATCAGATATATAAATATAATGTAGAAACAGTGTATTTTAAAGAAGAGGATAAAGAGCTAATAGAAAAGCTAAATAACTTTGTAGAAAGCGGTATATTAGAAAGTTAAGCTTGTACATAATTTATTGTACAATAAACAACCAAAAGGAAAATAGAAATAATGCCTGAAAATAATTACAGTGATTACATTATTTATGTTGATGAAAGTGGTGACCACTCTCTGGATTCTATAAATCAAGAGTATCCTATATTTGTTTTGGCATTTTGTATTTTTAATAAACAAAACTATACGCAAAGTGCAGTAACAAAACTCAAAGATTTTAAGTTCAAGCATTTTGGTCACGATATGGTTGTATTGCATGAAAATGAGATTAGAAGAGATAAGAGTGTTTTTAAAACACTAAGACCAAAAAGTAAAAAAGATGCGTTTATTGAAGAATTAACTCAAATAATTGAAGAAGAAGATTTTACCGTAATAGCGACAGTTATTAAAAAAGATGAACTATATAGTAAGTTAAAAAACCCATATGATATAGCTCTGACATATTGTATGGAGAGAGCTCATAGATTTTTAAAATCAAAAGATCAAGACATGAGAACAACACATATAATTGTTGAACAACGTGGCAAGAAGGAGGATGATGAACTTGAACTGGAGTTTAGAAGAATTTGTGATGGACAAAACTATAGCAATATAAATATGCCTTTTGAAATTATTATGGCAAATAAAATGAGTAATTCAGCAGGTTTGCAATTAGCTGATTTAATTGCACGCCCAATAGGACTAAGTGTTCTAAAGCCTAAGCAAGATAATCGAGCATTTGATATTATAAAAGATAAGTTTCACAGAAATGGTTTCGGAGAGGTTGATGGTGTTGGGCTTAAAGTATATCCATAAAAGCAAAAAAGCCCTGACGAATCCGCCAGAACTTTTTACCGATCGCGAATCCGCAATCCAACACCATAATAGTACCATAATATTACAAATGGGTGTATTATTTTTACTTTTTACTATATTTTTTAACAATAAAACAATAGAGAAGTGTAATGCTTATAAATAATCTGGCATACGAGGCGAGTGCGGGGAGCGGAAAGACATTTATGCTTGTTGTACGCTATCTTAGCCTGCTTTTTAAGGGTGCTGAACCATCGAAGATACTCGCACTTACCTTTACCAACAAAGCCGCAAACGAGATGCAGGAGAGGATAGTCCAAACGCTTGAAGAACTTGAACACAGAGGCGAACTTGATGAGATAGCCAAAGTTACCGAGCTATCACGTGAGTATCTGCTTGCCAACCGAAAAAGAGTTCTGGATGAGTTTTTAAACGCACATACGAAGATAATGACAATCGACAGCTTCTTTACGAAGATCCTTAGAAAATTCTCGCTCTACGCCTCTTTGATGCCTGATTTCTCGACATTCAGCTCACAGCACGAACTAAAACTTCTCTCACGCTTTTTAAAAGAGGTAAGCGTTGCAGGTAAAAAAGAGACGCTCATTACACTCTCTTTACAGTCAAATAAAAGGCTTACCGATATATTTTCCCTTTTAGACGAGTTCTATATAAAGTTTGCTGAGCTAAAGCATATCGAGTTTAAAAAGCAGGATTACAGAGAGTTTGAAAAGAGTGCCATGGGCAGCTTGGAGGAGCTTAAAAATATCATCTCTTTATGCAAAGATGCTTCAAGTACGGCTATAAAGTCTGTTGAAGCACAAAATTTTGAAGAGCTGTGCGCAAAGGCTTGGATAGGAAGAGATACGCTGGAGTACAGTACTTTTAAGAAGTGTTTTACGCCAGAGATGGATACTCTGCTCTTTAAGATAAAAGAGGCGATAAGAGAGCAAAACAGAGCAAAAGAGCAGAACTTCTTTTTTGCCATAAAAGAGCTTGTTGACATCTATGCAAAGAGCAAAAAAGCTCTCTATATGGATGACAGTGAGCTAAGTTTTAGCGATGTGACATATTTAGTTTATGAGATACTCAATCTGCTTGATGACAGCGAGTTTTTGTACTTTAGGCTGGATGCGCAGATAGAGCATATGCTGCTTGACGAGTTTCAAGATACCAGTATATTGCAGTATGAGATACTAAAACCGCTTATAAATGAGATAACCTCGGGTAAAGGCATCTTTGATAACGGAAGCTTCTTTTTTGTTGGAGATGTAAAGCAGTCCATCTATAGATTTCGCGGCGGGGTAAGCGCTCTTTTTGACGTGGTAAGAGAGCAGAACAATACAGATGTAGAGAAGCTTTTGACAAACTATCGTTCGCAAAAAGAGGTTGTGGAGTTTGTCAACAGAGTCTTTGAGCAGAGAATAAGAAATTACACGCCGCAACTTGTTAGAGACGGGGCTGATGGCGGTTATGTAGAAGTTGTACAAAATGATGAACTCCTTGAAGAGGTTGTGGCACAGGTCAAGAGGCTTCTTGATATGGGAGCCCAAATAAACGAGATAGCAGTTCTTTGCGCTACTAACGGCGACGGGCAAGAGGTTGAGGGAGCTTTGCATGAGCAAAAAATAGATGTCGTAACCGAGACCACCACAAAGCTTATCAATCAAAATAGTGTTAAAGCAGTCCTTGAGTATCTGAAGTATCAATATTTCGGTGAAGAGATATACAAAGAGAACTTTTATGCGCTCATCTCACAGCAAGTGCGTCCTATAAAAAGAGCAGATTTTAATAAAACAACAATCTTGGATATAGTCAAAGGCGCAATAGAGGAGTTCGGGCTTTTTAGCGATGACTTCAATCTTTTGAGATTTTTAAGCGCAATATCTCTTTACAGTGATATAGAAGCGCTTCTGTTCGAGTATGAGAGAATGGATGTCAGCGCAGCTGCTTCGGAGTTAAACGGTGTTAGAGTACTTACTGTTCACAAGTCAAAAGGGCTGGAGTTTGAGCATGTCATAGTTATTGACAGGCTTAAAAAAGTACCTCCTTCTCGTGATGCAATCATCTACGAGTATGACGCTATTTTGCTAAAAAATATCTACCTGCGTATAAAAGGCAGAGACGGGGTTGATGAAGAGTATGCAAAAGCTCTTTTAAAAGAGAAAGCTCTTGTGAGAGAAGATACTTTGAATGCTCTGTATGTGGCTTTTACAAGAGCAAGAGAGAATCTCTTTGTAGTTTTAAAATCAAAAGACTCTATGTTTGATATTTTAGAGTTAAAAAAGCAGGTCTGCGGTAATTTGGTATGCCATGGAGCAGATAAAACAGGGGAAGAGAAGAGCATTACGCCACTGGAGTACACAGAGCTCTACTATGGAACTCAGAGCGATATTTTGAGTCTTGAGAAGGTTCAGGATGATGATCTTAGATCTATAAACTTTGGAATAGCACTCCACTATATGCTTGAGATGCTCCCAGAGTTTGATATAGCAAGCATTCCTGGTGCAAAAGCTATGATGATAAACAAGTACGGCGACATCTTGGAGGATGAAGAGATAGAAGATATGCAGCGCAGAGTAGAGATGCTTCTTGATAGCAGTGAGTTTCTCTCTTTGATAGATGGGGAGTGTTACAGAGAAAAGGCGATAAGATACAAAAAAAATCTCAAATATATAGATCTGTTGGTAAGGGAGAACTCAAAAAAAGGGTCTCTTTTTGCAAGCTGGAATATCATCGATTATAAGAGCTCTTTTTCACACCATGAGGAACATATCTCTCAAGTCGGCTCCTATGTGAGAGCAATTAAAGAGATAACCGCAGAGGATGCCCAGGGGTATATATGCTATCTCCTAAAAGATAGCGTTAAGATCAGCAAGATCTAAAAGACTTCGACTCTGTTTCTTCCAAGCTTTTTGGCGTTATAGAGCGCTTCATCGGCCTCTGAGAAGAGTGTTGCGTAGTTCTCATGTTCACTTTGCAGACTGCTGATACCTATACTGGCAGTTACATTTATCACTTCTCCTTCAAACTCAACAGGCTCTTTTTCAATCTCTTCTCTTATCGCCTCTGCGACCTTTGAAGAGGTATGCAGATCTGTCTCAGGCAGAATTATAACGATCTCTTCGCCACCGTAACGCCCGATAAAGTCTGTCTCCCTTTGGCACTTTTTAATTTTTGCGCTTATCTCTCTGAGGACTTCATCGCCTGCCATATGACCGTAGGTGTCGTTTATATTTTTAAAAAGGTCAAGATCTATTATCATTATTGAGAGCTCTTTGTTGTAACGTTTTGCCCTTTTAAACTCACTCTCCAGAGCCTCCTCTAAGTGACGTCTATTCCAAAGACCCGTAAGAGAGTCGGTTTGACTTAAGAGTTCTATCTCTCTTGTTCTCATTTTGACCAGATGCTCCAGGCGCTCTTTTTCACTTCTGGACTGCTCGATCGCCGAGAAGTAGATAAGCCTTGAGGTAAATAGTGCAAATAAAAGAGCGATAAGAGCCGTTACCGTAGCGGTTGTGAAGAGTCTGTTCTCGTGATCTAGGTAAGTAGATACATCTATGAGAATCATTAGTTTTACATCTGAATTTTTATCATGCATAATAGAATTTACAATTGTTCTATATCTTGTTTTTCCGTCAATTCTGAGCATTGTAGAGTCAGGAAGATTGCTATTGCTAAGTTTTTCTCCCATAAGTTTAGTGTCACTGCTTGCTATAATATATTGGTTATTGTCTAAGATTGAGATTTGTACTATGTTTTTTGCCGACTCTATATACGCTCGCAAAAAATCATTTATGTTTATTTTATCTAGTATAGTAAGGCTGTTGGTTATAGAACCCTCCATTGATTTTAGCAGATTCAGTACGTCAGATTGTCTGCGAAGAATAGAGAAGCTGTCTTGCGAACCGTTTTTAAGATTATATTCGGATATATCAACTGCCAGATCAATAATCCCTATAAGCTTCTCGTTAAGATATATCGGATAGTAGATCGACATAACCTCTACAAAGTCGCGAACCTCGAAAAGGAAAGTGTTTAGTTTGCGTTCTTTCTTTATTGTCTCATTAAAACTTTTAGAGGTTAAAACCTCTCCTATCTCCTCTTTAAACATAGAGTTTCTGATCTTGCCATTTTGCTCAAGATATCTAAACTCAAATATTTCAAGCCTGAAAGAGACATCATTTACCAGTTTTTGAAGGTTTATGGTTGATTTTATATCATGAAAGCGCTCTATTGCCGAGGAGACAGAACTTGCGACATTAAGAGAGTTGTTGTGGAGTTGTCTAAGCAGAAGATCTTTTTGCGTTTTGTAGTTGTAGTAAGATAGATAAGCTATGCCCACTACCAATGAGAACAGTATTAACGGAACTGTATATTTTTTTGCAAGAGAGATCATCAGTGTCCCGTATTTGGATCAGCTTTTCTGTAGCTGTTATATGCTTTGTCAAAGTCGTGGTAAGATCTGTTCCAACGCTCGGTATGACAGCTTGTACACATTTTTCTAAGTATCTCCGGATTGTCTTCTCCTGCCAGGAAACCTCCGCCGGTAAACTTCTTGACCTCATTTCTGCTTTTATCTTTTGCAAGCGCAATATGAACATTGCCTGGACCGTGGCACCCTTCGCACTGAACGTTTGCAAGTCGCGGAGTTTTTTCCATATCTACAAAACCGGTAGGTGTGCCGTGACCCGTAGAGTGGCACATAAGGCAGTGAGAGTTCTTGTCATCGCCGGATGCAACAAGATTCTCCATTGCGTGGTCATGCGGATCGTTTTTTCTTCCAAGAAAAAAGTTCCTATGACAAAGGCGGCACTTTGAATTACCAACATAGCTATACTCCCCCGAGTTTATAGCATCGTTGTAGGCTCTATCACCCATCGCTCTCTTTAGCGGTATCTCAGGCATAGGGGAGTTTAACTCCTCTATCACCCTCTGATTTTCCACTGCACCCAAAGAGAGAGTAAAAAGAAGTGAAAAAACAGTAAACAACCCCTTGTTAAACACTCGAATTTTATTCATTAATACTCTTTAGTTTAGTCTGTTTAAATACGGTATAATTCCATACTTCTTCAATTGTAGCATTTTAAATATTGAATGTTTATAAAACTTTCACAACAGCTCTAAAAATTTAACAAAAAAATCAGAGCAGACAAACCTTAAAAAAAACATAAATTAAGTTGTTTATAAGCTTAAGAAGATATACTTTCGCCAATTAAACAGGCATTTTATTATGTTGATGTTAAGAAAATTACTTGAAAGGTTCAAGAATGAAATTTACGAAAATTGCAACTCCTGAACAAATCGATCAAAAATGGGTTTTGATTGATGCTGAAGGTAAAACTTTTGGTCGTATAATCACTGAAGTTGCAACTATACTTCGTGGTAAAAACAAGCCATGTTTTACTCCAAATATCGACTGTGGAGATTATGTTGTAGTAGTTAACGCTTCTAAAGCAAAATTCAACGGTCTTGGAAAAATCGCTAACAAAGAGTACTTCTCTTATTCTGGGTACTTTGGTAGCACAAAAAGCGTAAAGATGACCGAGCTTTTAGAAAAAAATCCTGAGAAGCTGTACAAACTGGCTACTCGCGGTATGCTTCCTAAAACTAAGCTAGGCGCTAAAATGCTTAAAAAATTAAAAATATATGCAGGTGCTGAGCATCCTCACACTGCACAATTAGCTAAGTAAGGATAACTATATGGCAAAAGTATATGCAACAGGCCGTCGTAAGGCGTCAATAGCAAAAGTATGGTTAACTCCAGGTAGTGGAAATATGACTGTAAACGGTCTTTCATTAGACGCATGGTTAGGTGGACTAGAAGCGAAAAAACTTCGTGTAAAGCAGCCGCTTAACTTAACTAAGCAAGATACATCGGTTGATATCGTAGCTACTACTTTAGGTGGTGGTTTCGGTGGTCAAGCTGACGCACTTCGTCACGGTATCTCTCGCGCACTTGTAAAATTTAACCCTGAGTTAAAAGCGATCCTCAAACCTGAGGGCATGATGACTCGTGATTCACGTGTTGTTGAGCGTAAGAAGCCAGGTAAGCGTAAAGCTCGTCGTTCTCGCCAGTTTTCTAAGCGTTAATCGCCGCGAAAACTTTTTTTCAGTGCTTTTTGCACTGTTAAAAACTCATTCCAATTTTTCATTAACAACTTCTTCTACTTTACTTTGGTATAATCACTCAAAAAAAGAGTTGTTTTGCGCTACTTACTAATACTTTTTTTATCATTAAACATATTCGCATCAACACTTCATCTGGCGACTTCCGCAAATCCATCGAGACTCAATCCAGTTTTGGCGACCGATTCAAGTTCATCCGAGATCACCGGTTTTTTATTTAACGGACTTGTAAAATATGACAAAGATCTATCCACGATCATAGGTGATTTGGCTCGGGAGTTCTATTTTGAAGATGAGAAGACACTGATCTTTAAACTTCGCAAAAATGTAAAGTGGCATGACGGCAAGAAGTTCAGCGCAAAAGATGTGATATTTACTTATAAAGTGCTAATTTCGCCAAAGATAAGCTCTCCATACAGCTCAAACTTCAGGTTTGTTGAGAGTGTTGAAGCAGTAGATGAGTTCACTCTGAAGGTAAGCTATAAAGAGCCTTACTTTAAAGCGCTAGAGACTTGGATGATGGGAATACTGCCCGAGCATATTTTAAAAGATGAAGAAAATCTTATGAGCTCTCCTTTTAACACAAACCCAATCGGTACGGGAGCCTACACTCTGCATCAACTGGAGCACTCAAAAAATATCATACTCAAAGCCTTTGATGAGTACTTTGAGGGCAGAGCAAAGATAGATCAGATATCTTTTCATGTTATTGCCGATCCTATGACGCGCTTTATGATGTTAAAATCGTCCGCTCTTGATGTAGGAAGTATTGAGCCTATGCAGTATGAGAAGCAGTTGCAGAGCAGCTTTTTTGAAGAGTTCAATATTTATGAGAACATCTCTAAGTCATATACCTATCTCGGATTTAATCTTCGTTTAGAGAAGTTTAAAGACCCAAGAGTAAGGGAAGCTCTGTCGTTAGCTATTGACAGAGATGAACTTGTAGATATTCTTTTCTTCGGCCATGCAAAGGTTTGCACCGGACCGTTCTTGCCCGGCACAAAAGCTTTTAATGAGGATGTCAAAGCGCCAAAGCATGATATTAAAAGAGCAAAAGAGCTTTTACGCGAGGCTGGATATGATGAGAAAAACCCCTTTACTTTTGAGATAGCGACTTCAAATTCGAGCGAAATAAGACCTTACGCCGCACAGATACTTCAGCATCAGTTAAAAAAAGCCGGTGTTGTTGTTACGTTAAGGGTTATGGAGTGGCAGGCCTTTTTAAATATGGTTGTTTTTCCTCATAAATTTGACAGTGTGCTGCTTGGATGGGCTCTCTCACCTACGCCTGACCCATATATGTTTTGGCACAGCGACAATGATAAGCAGGGTGGTTTCAATCTTGTCGGCTATCATAATCCCAAGATGGACAAAATGATAGAGGAGTCTCAAAGCATGGTTGATAAAGAGCGGTTGTCTCGCTCGTGGCAAGAGATGTTTAAGATAATAACCGATGAGAATCCGTACCTTTTTTTATATATTCCAAACTCAATTGCAACGGTAAGTAAAGATATAAAAAATATAGAACCAAGCCCAAGCGGCATCTGGCACAACTACATAAAATGGGAGAAATAGTTTGATAATTTTGTTTGATCTCGACGGCACTTTAATTGATTCCACTGAGGCTATCTTGGAGTCGTTTCACCGCTCTTTTGATCTTCACGAGCTTTCAAGAAGGGAAGATGAAGAGATAAAGTCGCTAATAGGCTATCCGCTTGACATCATGTATGAAAACATGGGAGTCCAAAAAAGTCTTATTTCCGATATTATAATGACATACAAAGAGCATTACAGGGATATATCGACCCAAAAGACACAGCTTCTAAAAAATGCAAAAGAGGCAGTAGAGCTCTCAAGTCAATTTGCTACTCTCGGAATCGTTACTACAAAAACGGGACACTACTCCAAGATACTTATGGAGCATTTTAACATTATGCACCACTTTGAAGTTCTTATCGGAAGAGAGGATGTAGAAAATCCTAAACCTCACGCCGAACCTATTATGAAAGCGCTGGAGAAAATGGATACAAAAAACAGAGAGATTTGGATGATAGGCGATACAAAACTTGACCTTATCGCAGCCAAAAATGCCAACATAAATTCCATAGGAGTTTTAAGTGGTTACGATGGGCATGAAACATTAAAAATGTTCACAAATGTTATATTGAATGATGCGCTGGAAGCGGCTGTTTACTTGCAAAATAGGAAAAAATAACACACTTAGCTTTATTCTTAAAAAAGAATAAAACATCAAGCTATTTTTAAGAGCAACTTGTCTAGAATAAGGGGTAAAATAGAATTGAAGGTTCTTATATAAAAGAGAAGGAGAGTTTATGCTAGAGATTAGATGGCATAGTCGTGCTGGACAGGGTGCTGTAACCGGTGCTAAAGGTTTAGCTGATGTTATTTCTACAACAGGTAAACATGTTCAGGCATTTGCGTTTTATGGTTCTGCAAAACGTGGGGCGGCAATGACGGCTTATAACCGTGTTGACGAGGAAGTGATTATGAATCACGAAAAATATATGAGACCTGATTATGTTTTTGTTATTGACCCTGCATTAGTAATGACAACAGACGTTACTATAAATCATAAAGATAGTACAAAATATATTATCACAACTCACATGAGTACTGAAGAGCTAAAAAAAGCTCAACCAAAACTAGAGGGCAAAGAGGTCTATACTGTTGATTGTATTACGATCGCAAATGAGACTATAGGTCGTCCTATTCCAAATACGCCGATGCTTGGCGCATTTATGAAAATTTCAGGAATGTATGAAATAGAGTTTTTCAAAGAGAGTATGAAAAGAGTTCTTGGAAAATTACCACAGAAGATCATCGACGCTAATATGCTTGCAATTCAGCGTGCATACGATGAAGTAAAGTAAGGGATTTATGATGGCAAAAAAAGGATGGGATGAGTTCGAGATCGGAGCTATGCTTCGTACTTTTGACGGAAAGATAGATGATATTGCAGGTACGAGACAAGAGGATCGTGAATATTCTCAAAACAGCTCATACACTGCAAGTGTGGCTGACTGGAGATTGATTAAGCCTGTATTTAACAAAGATTACTGTATCGATTGTCAATTTTGCTGGATATATTGTCCGGATGTTTCAATAATTTCAAGAGATAAAAAATTAATCGGCGTAGATATGGATCACTGTAAGGGATGCGGAATATGTGTTGAGGTTTGCCCTACAAACCCTAAATCACTTCTAATGTTCCCTGAACAAGCCGATGAAGAGACAGAGATCGCTAATTGGCCTAAAAAAGATGAGGAGGAAGCGTAATGGCATTTGATAAAATGGAATTAAGAGATATCGAAGTATGGGATGGAAACTTTGCCGCTGCGCAAGCCCTAAGACAATCTCAGGTTGATGTTGTTGCCGCGTACCCGATTACTCCGTCAACTCCTATAGTTGAAGGATATGCAAAGTTTACCTCTGACGGTTACGTTGAGGGTGAGTTTGTTATGGTAGAGTCAGAACACGCTGCAATGAGTGCATGTATCGGTGCTGCTGCTGCAGGTGGTCGTGTTGCAACGGCTACTTCTTCTCAGGGTTTTGCGCTTATGGTCGAGACGCTTTATCAAGCTTCCGGTATGCGTCTGCCTATCGTTTTAAACGTTGTTAACCGTGCGCTTGCTGCTCCGCTTAACGTTAACGGTGACCACTCTGATATGTACCTAGGTCGTGACAGCGGATGGATTCAGCTTGACGCTTACTGCCCTCAAGATGCTTATGACTTGAACTTTGTAGCATTTAGAGTGAGTGAAGATCACGATGTAAGACTTCCTTGTATGGTTCATCAAGATGGATTTATGACTTCTCATACGGCACAGGGTGTTCACACTTTGACGGATGATAAAGCTTACGGATTTGTCGGTGATTTTAAACCTATGAACGATATGCTTGACTTTGAACATCCTGTAACTCACGGTGTTCAAACGGAAGAAGATTGGCATTTTGAGCATAAAGCTCGCCAACATAATGATCTTATGACAAAAGTTATGCCAAAAATCCAAGCTGCTTTTGATGATTTTGAGAAATTAAGCGGTCGTAAGTACAACATAGTAGAGAAGTACGATATGGATGATGCAGATGTATGTGTTGTCTGTCTGGGTACTTCAGTCGAGACTGCTCGTGAAGTTGCAACTGAGATGAGAGCAGAGGGTATTAAAGCAGGTGTAGTCGGAATAAGAGTTATTCGTCCGTTCCCGTTCCTTGAAATTGCTGAGGCATTAAAAGGTGTTAAGGCGATCGCTGCACTTGACCGCTCATCACCAAACGGAACTGTGGGAATGCTCTTTAACGAGATCGCAGGTTCACTTTTCAATACTGATACAAAAGCTATGCTTAGCGGATATGTGTATGGACTAGGCGGTCGTGACTTAACAAAAGCTCATTTAGTTGCTCTCTTTAAAGAGCTTCAAGCAAACATTGATGCCGGTAAAGTTACTACGCCTCTACAGCAGTTTATCGGTGTTCGTGGACCGAAATTAGCATACTTATAAGGAGAAAACCGTGAGTGAAATGAAAAAAATAAAAAACTTAAAAGAGTTTTCAACATCGGCTGACCGCTTTGAGGGTGCTAACCTTTTATGTCCCGGATGTGCGCACTCTATTATAGTTCGTGAAGTTTTAAATGCAACAAATGATGACTTGGTTCTGTCTGCTTCGACAGGCTGTCTTGAAGTTTGTACGGCAGTTTACCCATATACGTCATGGGATGCTTCTTGGATACATATCGGATTTGAGAACAGCTCGACTGCAGTTGCGGGTGCAGAGAGTATGTACAAAGTACTTAAGAGAAAAAATCGCCTTAAGCAGCCTGAGCGTAATCCTAAGTTTGTATCTTTTGCAGGAGACGGTGCTTCTTATGACATCGGATTCCAGTGGATATCTGGATGTATGGAGCGCGGTCACAATATAATGCACGTTGTTCTTGATAACGAGGTTTATGCAAATACGGGTGGACAGAGATCATCATCTACTCCAATAGGTTCAAGTGCTACTACATCACCTGCAGGTCGTGTAAGTTACGGTGAGAAGAAAAACAAAAAAGATTTGATGGGTATTATGGCTGCACACGGTATTCCATATGCTGCTCAAGTTGCTCCAAACAAGTGGAAGGATATGGTAAAGAAGATCCAGCACGGTTTTTCAGTTGATGGACCTGTTTTTATTAATGCAGTTTCCCCTTGTACAACAGAGTGGAAGTTTGACCCTAAAGATACGATGCACCTAACAGATCTGGCAACAGACTCTTTAGTATTCCCACTTTATGAGATAATTGACGGGCATGAGTTAAATATTACTTACAGACCTAAGAACGTTGTTCCTGTTGAGGAGTATTTAGCTGCTCAGGGACGTTTTAAGCACCTCTTTAAAGATGAGTACAAGTATCTTATTAAAGAGTGGCAAGAGCGTGTAGATGCGCAGTGGGCGTACCTACAACGCCGCGAAGAAGCTCGCGTCTAAAAAAACTTCTAGCTTCGGCGCATCTTGCGTCAAACTTCGACTTCGACGTACGTTAGTACGCCTTTGTCGAAGTTAAACACAACCTACACCAAATCTAAAACTTTTCCTCTATTTATCAGACTTTATGAATAATTTTTAAAACAGATCCGCATGTCCGAAAAAAATCTTTTGATTTGGATTTTTTCTTAAATCTTCTAAAATCTCTTTTGCCTTTAGTTTTGTCTCTTTATCGAAATAGATAAGCATATTTCTTGAAAATATAAAATCAAACTTTCCGATATTTTTAAAAGATGGGTCAAACAGATTTATAACTCTGAATGACACTTGCGATTTAACCGACTCTTTTAAGGCGTAGAGTGAATCACTTTTTGTAAAGTATCTCTCGATAATATTTTGGGAAAGATTTCTTACGTTTCTCTCTTTGTAGAGCGCTTTTTTTGCTTTTGAAGTGGCATCAAAGTTAATATCAATGCCTGTTATATGAAATTTGCTTGGAGCTACACCTGACTCAAGGAGGGCTATGGCAATGCCGTATGGCTCTTCGCCTGTTGCTGATGGAGCGCATAAAATTGCAACTTCTGTATAAGTCTCTTTTACTAATTTCACAAGCTCCTCTATCTGTTTGAACTCTCTGTAAAAGAATGTCTCGTTTGTTGTAAGATAGTCAACAAGTTCCTGTTTTAGCTCTTTGTTGCCTTGGACTTTTTTTAAGAGATCTGAAAATGAGTCAATATCTCTTTGTTTACAAAATGTTGTGACCTTATTTTGTAATATAGAGACCTGTTTGTCAAAGGTTACGCCTGTTTCATTTTTAAAAAACTCTGCAACAGGCACTACATCTCTGAAATCTTGTATGACACTTTGCGAGGTACTCTCTAAAATCTGCTCTTTCTTTTTTAAAAAACCAAACATCAGTTGCAAAAATTCCTTATCTTCTCTTTAATTCCTGCTATATCGTCTATCTCTATATTTTGTATCTCTTTTCTTGCTCTGCTTGGCATACCGTCAACTATAGCGCTCTTTTCATCCTGAGTTATTGTTCTAACACATTTAAGAGAGAGCTGTCTGCACCCTTCTACACCGTCATTACCTATGCCCGTGAGTATAACTCCTAGCATCTCTATCTCTTGTGAAAAAGGGACAAAGGAGCTAAATACAGAATTTATATCAGGGTTATATTTATGCTGCTGTGATGATTCAACACTGAACTTTAAGCCGTATCCATCTTTTCTAACAGATGTGATTCCGTGACAAAGATAGATGTGTCCTGATTCAACAGATGTGTTGTCGCCCACCATACTAATATTGTTTACGCTAAGCTCTTTTAAGCGTTTTGTAAAGCTCGGTATAAAATCCATAGACATATGCTGAGCTATAACAACGGCTGTGTCACTTAGTAGGGGCAGCGAGCTTACTATCTTCTCTATCTGCCCAGGACCTCCTGTTGAGGCTCCTATGAGAACTATTTTTCTAGGAGTTTGCGGTTTCAAGTAGGCACTCTTTAGAGATCTTTTTGCGGCTGCTGAAAGTGGTAGCCTTGAGAGTAGTCAACACCGAGTTCTTTTACTACTTTAAAGATCTCTTCGCTCTCTACAAATTCGGCAACTGTTTTCATGCCCAGTTTTTTGGAGAAATCTACAATTGTAGATACCACAAGATAAGCATTGTTGTCTTTGTCTATATTTTTTATAAGAGAGCCGTCAATTTTTAGGTAGTCTGCTTTTAGTTTTATAAGATACTCAAAGTTGCTGTATCCTGTTCCAAAATCGTCGATGGCTATTTTACAGTCATACTTCTTGACCTTTGTTATAAAAGCCATTACATCTTCAAATTTTTCAATATATTCAGACTCCACTATCTCAAAAACGATTTTTGAACCAATGCCATATCTCTTTAGCATCATAATAATATATTCGGAGATTTGTGGCTCTAGTATGTCGTTAATAGAAAGATTGATAGAAAACTCGACATCTTTGTCCTTGAACATTTCAAATGATTGTTCTATAACAGTTTTTGTAATATCAAAGTACTGTCTTGTCTGCTTTGCAATCTCAAGAAAGAAGAACGGAGCTATAACTTTATCATCATCCCTCATTCTAACTAAACACTCATACTTCTCGTAGGCAAGAGTCGAGTTGTTTACGATAGGCTGATAGTAGGTTATGATGTTTTTATCCCTTAGGGCGTCTGAGAGTTTTTTGCTCCACTTTATGTTGTTCTCGTACTCTTTGTTCAGAGAGATACTCTCTTTATAGACAAGGTAGTTACTGTTGCTTTTTTTGGCGATCTTTAGTGCCATATTTGCAGTAGAGAGGAGTTTGTTCTTATCCTCTTCAAAAGATATTCCGCAGCTGCACGAAGTCAGTATCTGTTCATTCTCTATCTTGATACCCTCTTTTATCTCTTTTAAGACGCCTTTGACTATCTCTTCAAACAGCTCTTTTGAGCAGGAAGACCCAAGTATTACGAACTCATCTCCTTGAAGCCGGTAAAACCTGAGAGCGGCGTCGCTAAAGATGAAGTTGTATATTTTATCCGAGAGCGCTTTTATGACCTCGTTTCCGAACTCATGACCGTAAAAGTCATTTATCTGTCTAAAGTTGTCCAGATTAAAGATAGCGATAGAGAGATTTTTAAAAGAGTGTATGTCGCTGTTTAGCTTTGTTCTGTTTCCGTAACCAGTTAAGAAGTCCATTGTAGAAGCGCTTTTTATCTCAGATATATTTGTTCTAACCCCTATATACTCTACAATATTTCCGTTCCTGTCCATAATAGGATTTATAACGGCTTTTACCCAGTAGGATGTACCGTTTTTATTTAGATTTTGAAGCTCTCCCGACCATGGCTGTTTAAGATTTTTTATGGTGTACCACATGGACTTAAAAGCCTCTTTTGGAGTCTCAGGATGTCTTACGATATTGTGAGGCTTTCCTAAAAGCTCGCTCTCAGAGTAACCGCTGATCTTGCAAAATTCATCATTGACGTAGGTTATTACCCCTTTTGCATCTGTCTTTGAGACGATAAAACTTCTATCAACTGCAGATTTGTACTGTTCTAAAAGCAGCAGCGAGTCGCTGTGAACCTGTTCAAGCTCATCTGTTTTAAACAGAACTGTTCTAATGGCCATAATCATTAAAATAGTCAGCGTGAAAATACTGAAGATTAGAAAGATACTAAGGGCAAGTATCTCATAAAAGGCAAAGTCAAGTTTGTTGTTGATTATCTTGTTCACTTCGTTAAATAGCTTGTCTTCTGCGGCTTTTAAAAGGTTTATCGTTTTTGTTGATTTCTCAAACCAGTAGTCGGAACTCGTGTCAAAGAGATGCTCGCTTTTACTCTTTAGTGCTTCTTCTATTATCCTAAAAGCTTCATCTACGTCATCTCCCTTGAAGGTGTCATAGTAAAATATCAGTATCTCATCTGGAGCTATAGCTTGAAAGCTCATGCTGTTTAGGTTGTATACTTCAAGATTACCGGCAAAAGAGGTGAGTGTATTTTTTAAGAACTTATGATAGATCAAAACCTCGCTTAGAGTAGCTCTCATCTGCCCAAGAGCCTCTTTTGCAGCCGATAGATGAGTATATGCCTGTATGATATTTCTATTCTCTTTGTCATTCATCATAGATGGAATAGTTCTTGTAAAATTAAGAAGTGTTGCTATGTTTTTTGTGTAGTAGTTTTTAGCATCGGTTGTTGAGAGATTTAGCAGATAGATAGATTTTCTGTTTGTCTTAACATCGCTTATAACATCCATAATATAGTTGCTGCTGTTTTTTGTATATGAGTATGTAAATTTTGCATCATCGATGGCACTGTCTAGGTCATTCATAGCAGATATAAGTTTATCGTCGTTGCTGTTGAGATTCTCACTTGCAATAAGACCGGTCATAAGACCTCTCTCTATCTGCATAAAGTGTATAACTCTTGAGATTGCCTGTGCTTCGAGTATGCGGTATTTTGTTGTCTCAAGATTTGTTTTATCGCTTGATGCCTTGAAGAGAAGCATAAAAGAGAGAACCAGTATAAAAGATATAGTGATGATGGATAGAAGAAGCAGTTTTGCTTTTAGGTTTAGTTTCATAATTGACATAGGCTTCTTTTTTTGCTCATTTGCGCATCTTTTATTTTTTTAACATTTTAGGTAAATTTGCCAAATTTGTCAATCTAAATAAAGTTGTCAAAGCTCCGTAAAATAGGAGTTTTGACGGGAGTCGTTAAATTACGTTCTAAACGTCTCCAACTTAGCATGAAGCTCATCTGTCATAGAGTTTAGATGCTCAGCCGCAGCTGCTATCTCTTCGACATTTCTTGCATTTTTAGATGATATCTCATTTATCTCTGAGACTTGAGATACTATAAACTCAACATCTCTTCCCGTCTTCTCAAAGTCGTTTACTGTTTTATCACTTGCTCTTACCGCATCTTTTACAATTCCTACACTCTCATTGATCTTAACTTCAACATCGGTTGCATTTTCAGATAGCTTTTGAATATCTTCAGAGTTGGAGTTCATCTGAGTGCTGACATCGACAATAGATTGAACAATGACATTTATTGTCGCATTTATCTCAGTCAAGCTTCTTTGAGTTCTCTCTGCAAGTTTTCTTACTTCATCTGCCACAACCGCAAATCCTCTTCCATGTTCACCTGCACGGGCAGCTTCTATAGCGGCATTGAGTGCAAGCAGGTTTGTCTGGTCTGCAATGTCTGAGATTATCTCTAAGATACTCTTTACCTCATTTGCATCATGAGAGAGTGTCTGCATTCTTTGTGAGAGCTCTACTTCAAGCTGAGCTGAACTTTGAACTTTATTTGTAAGACTTACTATCTCTGTACGTGCCAGATCAAGATTGTCATTCGCTTTGATGATCTCTTTTTTACTCTCTTGTGCATCGCTTATAGCCTGAGCTATCTCATCTTTTATGCTGTTTGCTTTTTTAGTCGCTTCATCTATTACTAAAACAGACTTCTCAACATTCTCTCCAACACCCATTGCGGTAGTTGATAGCTCATGTGAGATGGAAGCGTTTTCGCTTGATGACTGTTTGGAGACGTCTATTAGGTCTTTTAGTGTAGATATGAGGTTGTTAAAACCTTTTGCCATTTGAGAGATCTCAAACGGCGCTTTTTCATCTGCTTTTATTGTCAAGTCATTGTTTTTGCTGATCTTAAGCAGTGTCTCTTTAAAGCTCTCTATCGGTCTTGAGATAGAGTTTTTTATAAAGTAAAGAGTAAACACCAAAATAAAAATTATAAGGATCGCAACCGAAGATACCTCTATAATAATCTCATTTTTTGTGTCACCTATCTTTTTATTGTTTGAAGCAAGTACGTATTTGAAAAGTTCAAGCTCGACATCTCTAAGCAGTTCAATAGAAGCGGTAGAACTTTTAAACCACATTTTTGGATCCACCCCAAAGTTTCCATCCAGCCCTTTATGCATAGCAAGATCCATCAGTGCCATGGTATTATCTACAACCTCGCCTTGGAAGGTTCTTTCGTGAAACGTTCTTATCTCATCCGGTGCAAGTGTGGTAAACTTTCGCAGGTTGACCCTGTATGCGCCTATATTGCCACCAAAGGTAAAGTAGGTGTTTCCTGCAAACTCATCTCTTGTAAATGCACCGTTTAGGTTTGCCCTTATTTGCCCAAGCTGCTCTTTTGTTGAAGCTAAGTGAGTGTATGCCTGAATTGTGTTTCTGTCATCCATAACATCCATATGTGATGGTATCGTGGTAGCAGTATCAATTATCGCGACAATGCTTTTTGAAAAGTAGGCTCCTACCTCAGGACCGCTTAGAGCAAGCTCATCTATAGAGCTTCTTTTTTGGTTCAGATCGCTTATATTGTTTAAAACCGAACTGTCTCCACCCGTTTTTTTAAACACCTCTTTAATCTCTTCAATCGCGCTGTTAACCCTCTCTCGTATAGGAGGAATCGCATCTTTTGCTTTTACCTCCGCTTGCCGCATGCCCTACGCTCAGACCCCTCTCTATCTGCATGTAGTGTATAGCTTTTGCTAAAGATTCAACCTCTAAGATCCTCTCTTGTGTCGTCTCAAGAGAGCTCTTTTGTTCAAATACCCTGATCAATATAATCGCTGAGAGTATACAGATCGCCACTAATGGTATTGCAGTTAAAAAGAGCAATCTAGCCTTTATGCTTATTTTATTCATTACTTTCCCCACCCTTTTAAATTTCAACAGATATTAACATCTTAAGTTTCGATTAAAATTGATTTATAACAATTGTTAATAATAAGCTATAAATAATTATAATATTGGCGTATAGCTGTTACCTTTTGTAAAATAAAATAATGATAAAATACAGACAATTTTAAAGAGACAGGAATTTTATATGCCACTATTAGACAGTTTTACGGTTGACCACACAATTATGCCCGCACCTGCCGTACGCCGTGCAAAAGGGATGAAAACGCCAAAGGGCGATGATATAACGGTTTTTGATCTGCGTTTTGTACGTCCAAATCATGAGATACTATCATCTGAGGGGATCCACACGCTCGAACACCTTTTTGCAGGATTTATGAGAGATCATCTAAACTCAAAAGATATAGAGATCATTGACATCTCTCCGATGGGCTGCCGCACAGGTTTTTACATGAGTGTTATCGGCACGCCTGATGAGAGCGTTGTTGCCGATGCATGGAGAGCTTCTATGGAGGATATTTTACAAGTTAAAGAGCAAAAAGATATTCCCGAACTTAATGTCTATCAGTGCGGAACATACAAGATGCACTCTCTTGGCGATGCAAAAGAGATAGCTTCAAAAGTGCTGCAGCGCGGAATCGGCATTATGGATAACGATGCGCTCTCGCTAGATCTGGCAAAAGTGGAGTAGTAGATGTATATCTTGATCCCGATGGATAGCGAAGATCTCCAAGAGGCATGCATAACCAAAGTAAACGACGTAAAAGTCTGGGCGCAGCTTCTTGTTCAAGAGGGAAAGGTTGCTCAGATGAAGCATAACAGTGACTGGAGCGCGTTTGAAGATCGCAGTGAAGCTGTGGTAGTGATGGATGACAACGAGTATGTATGGCCGTTTATGGAGCAAAATATGATGGTACTTGTGGCACATACGCAAAGAAGCATAGATGATATAGTAGAGGCGTTTATTTTCAGGGAGCTTAACGAACTTGCGTATTAGAGAACTCTTCAATCCTCTGCCGGGGAACAGATATCTTGAAGTAACTACGAACGTAGATGAGATATCCTTTTTATTGGCGCAGATGATGGAAGATGTAGGGGGAAGGTTTAATCTTGCTCTGTATGGGAGTAGCACAGCAGAAGCAGATATAAAAGCAAATATCTCATATATCGCAGATACAAAAGCCCTCCCTCGCGCAATGCCAAGAGAGCATGATGTGGTAGTTCTAAAGGATATATACGCACTTCATGAAGATAAAGATGCTCTTCTGTCGCTCTCATACCGCACGCTTGCAAATGCGGCACACATTATCATTTTGGAGAAAAAGGGTATTCTCGATACAAAAGAGTTGATGCAGACACTCGAAGATTTTGAGTTCCGTGCCGCAAACACGATAGATGTGGTCGATGGCTATGACCTAGTTATGGCAAAGAAGATGCATATGTGGGGTAATGGGCTGTAAAGTTTTACTGATATGCTTTATCCATATCAAAATCTATAGGTTCTGGAACGGTTATATTTCCAAGCGAAGATGAGTCAACCTCATGACTCTTTAAGTCATACTCATGACTTTGGTAAAACTTCTGTTCTTTAGCAAATTTTTTCTCTTGTTCTATCGCTTCTTGAAGTGCTTTTTGTACTTTGTTTTCCTCTTTTGCAACTTGTTTTTCCGCAGCTGTCAGTAAGGTTGAAAATAGCATAAATAGAATTAAAATATATTTCATGATACATTCCTTTTTTCATTTTTAGTTTAGCTATAATAACAAAAATAAGCTTGTACAAAAATAAATCAATATAATAATATTTATAAAAGGTAATTATGATTAGTTTTGATAATGAACTTCATACAATGGTAGAAAGTGCCGATGGAAGCTATACCGCTTACTCCAAAGAGTACGATGAACACTACCACTCCACAAAAGACGGCGCACTTTTTGAATCACTCGTCAAACATGTAGAGCCTGCCTTTAAAATAAAAGCGCATCAGAGTGAGATAACTATTTTAGATATCTGTTTTGGGCTGGGGTTTAACACTTTGGCGACTATCTATTATCATAAAAAAAATGCACTCAGTTCAAAGTTAAATATTTTCTCGCCGGAGCTTGATGCCTCTTTGGTAAAATCGCTGGGGAGTTTTGTTTATCCAAAAGAGTTTGACGAGTTTAAAGAAATTCTCTTTGCGTTGGTTGAAAATGGATTTTATAGTGATGACACTCTACATGTAGAGCTTTTTTTAGGTGATGCAAGAGAGTATATAAAAAGTTTTGCGCCGCAGATGTTTGATATTGTCTATCAAGATGCTTTTTCTCCATCCGTAAATTCTGCTTTGTGGACAAAAGAGTACTTTAGCGACATCAAAAATATTATAAAAGAGGACGGTCTTTTAACAACATACTCGATGGCACTTCCTGTAAGAATAGCACTCCATGAGAATGGATTTTTACTTTATTTAAACAGCGGAGAGGGCTTTAGAGATGCAACGGTGGCATCTTTGCAAGAGATAGAGGGATTTAAAAATGTGGATATGGCGCATAAGATAAAGTGCAATCCTCATGTAAAATCGCCCAGAGATTAAGCGTTTAAAACTTCTAAAAACGCCTCTCCAAACTGCTCAAATTTTTTCTGTGCGCAATCTCTCAAAAAGTTCCTCCTTGATTTTCTTCTCTTTTATGTTAATCTATCCATAGTATGCAGTAGCTCTTCCATCTTACCATCTACGGCTCCAACATACTCTGTTAAATTCATCATCTCGTCCATATTTTTATTAAGCTCTTCACTATTATCGTTGATAGCCTGAATGAGAATATTGATTGTAGCGGCAGTTTCAGCCAAACTCTTTTGAGTACGTTCAGCAAGTTTTCTAACTTCATCGGCAACCACGGCAAATCCACGTCCGTGTTCACCGGCTCGTGCTGCTTCGATTGCCGCATTGAGCGCCAAGAGGTTGGTTTGATCAGCGATATCACCGATAGTGACCAAAATTTGTTTAGTTTCTTGCGCGTTACCTGCCAAAGATTGAAGATTACATGATAGTAGATGTTCTTTATTAGCAACACTCTGAATACGCTCCACAGTGGAATTAATCATTCCGCTCAACTCCACAAACTGGTTGCTGCGAAGATTTTCAACCGTGTTTTTAAGCTGTTGAGTATTATTGTTCAATACTTCTTTTGCTTCGTTATTTTGATTTTCCATTGATTGCAATGCAACGCCCAAGTTATTAATTTTCTCAAGCATCTGAGCCATTTTACCTTCAACGTCTACTTTTGCACTGGTTGAGAATTTTCCTTCACTCAATGCTTCCAAAACGTTGATTGCCTGATCAAGATTTTTCTCTGTCGCATCAAGCATAGCATTCATTGTTTTTCGAAGGAGATGTACATGTGGAGTTTTAGTATCACTTGCAACACGGCACATATAATGACCTCGACGTACTTTATCGGCAAGCAATACCATTTCACCGGCTACTTTAGTGTCTTGTTCTAAAATTGATTCATAGGTTGTAGCAAGATGATTTAATTTTTCTTCAATACTGTTTGGTTCAACAGAAGTATTCTCTAATTGATTACGTTTAAATAGCAACAAATCTTCAAAATCATTTAACTGCTGTGTAACCACTTCGTTACTAGAGGATGTGATGCTCACCGCAATAGCTGCACCCATTAAAACTACAATCAACCCTGCGCTCATCCAAACAGAATTAATGATAACTGTCAGTCCCAATCCAAGAACACCCAATAACGACAAAATTATTACTTTTGTACTGTTTTTCATATTTTATTTCCTCTTTTATCGCATTGTTTTATAAAGTGCTTCAGCTTTTTGAATTTCAGCAGGTGAGGGCTTGCGTCGACATGACATGTATCCCCCTTCGCTGTCACCACAGGCAATATTGGGATAAACAGTCGCAAAAACCCAGTAAAAACCGCCATTTCTAGTTTTGTTTTTAACATATCCTTTCCAGACCTTTCCTGTTTTAATCGTGTCCCATAAATCTTTAAATGCCGCTTTTGGCATATCAGGATGGCGAACAATGCTATGAGGTTGTCCAATCAACTCTTCAAGAGTATATCCTGCAATCTTACAAAAATCCTCATTGGCAAAAAGTATTTTTCCCTTTGAATCTGTTTGCGATACCAAAAAATCGGTATCGCTTAATGTTTGTTCCATTTTTTTCTCCTCTAAACTAAATTTTAAGATTTATATACCAATACTAATTTATGCAATTCCAACAACAGCAGAAAGTTTTTCTTTAAGAACTTGCGGTGTAAATGGTTTTACGATGTAATTATTCACGCCAGCCTTTAGTGCTGTGATTACTTCGGCTTTTCCCCCCTCGGTTGTGACCATGATAATTGGAAGATTAATGAAACGTGAATCTGCACGCACTTTTTTAACCAGTTCCAATCCGTTCATCTCAGGCATATTCCAATCGGTAATCAGCATCTCGATATCAGGGTGTTGATCCATTATATTCCATCCTTGAAGTCCGTCTTCCCCTTCAAAAACATTTTCATATCCTAATCGTGAGAGTGTGTTTTTAATAATACGTCGCATAGTTGAACTATCATCTACAACCAATAACTTCAATATAAATCTTTTTACTTGCTTGTTCTTTTTGCTTGCTCTTCATTTAACATTGCGTTCAATATATCAATAACTTCACGGCTTGCATGTTCAGCATCTTTGAAATAGGTCATGACATTTTTAGACTCTTGCCCACATGTACCCGCCGTTACACAATTAACAGCCAAAAGAATATTGTCGTGTACCGCTTTATGCGGGGATTCAAGTTTTTTAAAGCTCGGAGTATTGCCGAATATTTCAGCCCCTTTTCCATCCTCTGCCCATTTTCCGAGACGGCAGTTATGATGGTTCACAAATTCATTTTCAACTTTTAGACTAAATACACTTTTGTATCCATTAGCTTTAAAGAGTAAATGATCTAGTTTAACAAGCACCATAAATACAGAATACAGAACATTGGTAGAGTCATCTCCTATCACTTGTGTACGATGACCTAAATCTATCAAGGCCATTCGGAATTGTTCTAATTTTTCAGTTGAAACAGACGAGATGGATTCCATTGTGCTTGAACGCTCATGAATTTCTACCGCATTTTGCTTTAGGCTCTGAACGCTTATCGCTACTTCAGCCGTTGCTTTTTGCGTCCTCTCAGCCAGTTTTCTTACTTCATCGGCAACAACGGCAAATCCGCGACCGTGTTCTCCCGCACGTGCCGCTTCAATCGCCGCATTCAGAGCAAGCAGATTAGTCTGATCGGAAATATCCCCGATAAGATCGATTATTTGTTCGATAGCTCCTACTCCGTCATTGAGTTGAGAGACTGAACCGTAGTTTTCAGTGATGTTAGTGACTAATGTTTGTTGAATTTGAAGAATCTTACCAATTTCATTATTAACTTCAACGGTGCTTTGAAGATTATTTTTATTAAGTTTTTCAATCTCTTCCAAATGATTCACATTTTCGGCAAGGTCTTTTTGTAGCAAGGACAAATCAACTTGACAAGCCCCCGTTAAATTTTCAGTTAGATGATGAATTAAATCAAACATCACAGCATTATTCTTTAATTTGGAAACCTCTTGTTTCAACTGCTGATTTTCATCGTTTAAACGGTAGTTGTCATCATTTAAACTTTTAATTTCATCTCTTAACTCTGCTTCAATTTTTAAAAATTGAACCTTATTATTACCAAAAAACATCTATTTTTTCCTTTTTAAGTTTAATCAATGTATAAATCGCGAATCTTTAAAAATTTGTTCAGATTGCCTAAAAACAAATCAACCAATCTAGGGTCAAAGTGTCGACCTTTTTCTTCATGGAACAGGTAGAGAATTTTTTCAAGCTCCCACGCTTTTTTATACACACGATTACTTCCCAAGGCATCAAATACATCTGCAATTGCAACAATTCTCCCATAAATGTGGATATCTTCACCTGATAATCCCATTGGATATCCAGTTCCGTCAAATTTTTCATGGTGTTCTTTTGCAATAATGGCAGCGGCTTTTAAAAGCGGCCTTTGTGAGCAATTTAATATGTCAGAACCAACAGCACTATGAGAGCGCATTACCATCCATTCATCTTCGTTTAATTTGCCAGGCTTTAGCAATACTGCATCAGGAATAGCTACTTTACCGATATCATGCATTGGAGAAGCAACAGCGACGATTTCAGCTTCTTTTTCATTCAATCCTGCCAATAATGCTAAAAGCTTTGAATACTCAGCCACGCGCCGAACATGGTTACCCGTTTCCTTGCTTCGACTTTCCCCAATCTCTCCCATTTTGTAGATAATTTCGCGCTGTGTATTTTCAATCTCTTCATGTAGACTAATCAAATCCGAGATATTACACATTAAGTGCAGATGCTCTATTACTTTTCCATTATTATCAACTATGGGATAAATCGTTGTATCAGTATGAAATATATTTCCTTCTTTACCTACATTGACAAAGGAAAATTTCACTATTTCTTTGTTTGCCAATTTTTTCTTGATTGCTTCACAATCACCCTCGAGGAGATGTTTTTTAGCACGCAATTCAGAACACTCCAATCCAATAACATCTTTTGGCGAGTACCCGCTAATGTCACAAAATGTTTTATTAACATAAGTAATAATATTTTCATTAGTTGTTCTCATCACTGCCATCGTATGATTCATTGCATCTTCATACTGATGGACACGCTTTTGCATGGTTTCAAAATTATCCGTCGATATTTTCAAATCTTTATTCATCCGCTCTTTTAATACTTCAAGAGCGGTAATATCATGGCGAATCCCGATGAATTCCACAATCTGTCCATCTATATCGATAATAGGATTAATAATTGTCTGCACCCAGTAAGCAGAACCGTCTTTTTTACGATTTTTAACCACACCTTCCCATATCTGACCATTCAAAATAGTGTTCCACATCTCTTTGAACGCTGATTTTGGCATATCTGGATGTCGTACCATATTGTGAGGCTTGCCGATGAGTTCTGCAAGCGAATAGCCTGAAATTTCACAAAATTTGTCATTAACAAAAGTGATGACTCCTCGCTTGTCGGTTTTTGAAACTATGGAACCGCGATCAACCGTATCTTTATACTCTTGAAGTAGTTGACGTTCGCACTCAATTTGTCTTGTTTTTCGTTTCGAATCAATCCAAAAATCGATTTTCATTAAGAGTTCTTCGGCTATAAAAGGTTTTAGAAAAAACTCACTTGCTCCTTGTTTGATTAAACGTCGGACTACATCAGCATCGTAGCTGCCAGTCATTACAATGACTGCGATATCCGCCGTATCTTTATTTTTTTTAAGGTATTTTAAAATCTCTTCACCATTTGCATCAGGGAGCTCAAGATCTAATAAAATCAAATCATGAGAACGTTTGGAAATCTCTTCATAGGCTTGTTTTGCATCTATTGCGGTAAAAACTTGATAATTTCTTGGTTGCAGTAAAGATGTGACTTGACGACGTACGACTGAAGAATCATCAATCAAGAGGATGTTAAAATGGACATTTTCAAATATTCCCTGAATGGTGCGGTCAATTTCATCGATAACATACCCAAATGGGTCCTTCTTTGAGAGATATCCTAATACTCCATATCGAAACCACTCGTTACGACGCTCTTTATCGGGGTCTGAAGTATAAACAACGATTTTAAGTTTTTGTTTGGCATTCAAATTTTCAAGAAGATCTTCACCTTCGCCATCGGGGAGATGCAAATCCAAAACTATTAAGTCATACGAATTTTTTTCAAGCTTCAGCAGCGCTTCTTCTAGGCTAAAAGCTCCCTCTGCTGTATGTCCGCTTGTAGTTAATCCTTTTTTTAATGCGTTATGGAACAGCGAAGAATCTTCAATGATTAAAATGTTTCCTGCTACTTTTAAATCAGGTTTAATGCATGACATTAATAACCATCCTAAAATTAAAATTTATGAATCATATTATATATACATATCAAACTTGTAATAACAAGTTGCATCAAAAATTGTATCCTAATAAACTTTACAACTTCTTATAACAAGTTGGATTAATGCAGGATATAGTTGATTTCTCGGATGATATTGTTGATAAAACATATATCGAAATTGGTAAAAATGTTAAAAGAATTCGCATGGAAAAAGGGTTCAGCCAACTTCAACTGGCTTAATCTATCGGTCACAAATCACTTTCTATCGTTTCACTAGCAGAGATATACCATAACAAACAACACTTCAATATTGAGCATTTAGTAAAAATCGCTTATGTACTGAACGTCAATATTTGTGATTTTTTTCCAAAGTATGAGAATTAAAACTTCAAAACCTCTAAAAACGCCTCTCCAAACTGCTCGAATTTTTTCTGTGCTATGCCGTTTACCTCGAGCATGCTCTCTTTGTCATGCGGTTTTGCTGCAGCAAGATTTTTAAGCACTTTGTCCGAGAAGATTATATAGGCAGGCACTTTGAGCTTTGCCGCAAGTTCGGCTCTTCTTGCGCGCAGTCTCTCAAAAAGTTCCTCATCAAAATCAAGCGTCTCTTCGCTCTTGATCTTCTTCTCTTTTATGTTTATCTCCAGACGCGAAGATTTTATAAAGAGCTCTTTTTTGCCCCGTAAAATATCTGCCGCTTCATTTGTAAGCTTTAAAGTACTAAATTCACCTAAAACTACGATCTTTAGTTCCAAGAGTCTCTCTAAAATAACAAACCACTCTTTTTTGCTCATATGCGTCCCGATGCCGTAAACCGAGAGTTTATCTGCAGCGTTTGCCAAAAGTTTCTGCTCTTTTGAGCCTCTTAATATGTCTATGATGTAGTTCTTTCCAAAATTTTGCTCTGTTTTATAGACGGCACTTAGAAGCATCTGCGCCTCTTTTGTGATATTTTGCCTCTTTTCATC
This sequence comes from Sulfurimonas crateris, assembly GCF_005217605.1. Classification (NCBI taxonomy): domain Bacteria; kingdom Pseudomonadati; phylum Campylobacterota; class Epsilonproteobacteria; order Campylobacterales; family Sulfurimonadaceae; genus Sulfurimonas; species Sulfurimonas crateris. The sequence goes on from NZ_SZPX01000007.1 coordinate 138,480, forward strand.
ACTGCTTAGGCAGTTGTCGCATCTGGATGTACATGCATCAAGCGTATCTTCAAAATACTCGGCAAGCTGTTTGTGAAAGCAGATCTCGCCAGTGGCGTATTTGTAAATGGTATCTATCTTTTGGTTTAGGTGCTCTTTGTATTCGCCGTTTTGAATATCATCTAAAAATCTTTTATGCTGAGCAATGTCTGCTGCATTAAAGAGCAGCAAAACCTCTGCATCTTCGCCGTCACGTCCTGCACGTCCTATCTCCTGATAGTAGTTTTCAAGCGATTTCGGAAGTGACATGTGAGCTACAAAACGGATGTCGCTCTTATCTATCCCCATCCCAAAAGCAATGGTTGCGACCATAATATTGACCTTGTCGTTGACAAATATTTTAAAGTTCTGCTCTCTTACATGCTGCGGCAATCCTGCATGGTAGGGCAGAGATTTGTAGCCGTTTTTGTTGAGAAAGATGCTTAGTTCTTCAGTTTTCTTTCGTGAACTTACATAGATGATCCCGCTCTCATTTTTATGACGATGCAAAAAAGCTTTGAGCTGTTCATGCCCGTTTGAGACTCTTCTCTGTGCAGAGATAAAGATGTTTTTGCGAAACACTTTACCTTTTAAAAGAAGCGGGTTTTCAAGCCGAAGCTCTCTTAATATATCACGGGTGACATGCTCTGTAGAGGTTGCGGTAAAGGCGCAGATCGCTGTATTTGGGAAGTTTGCTTTTAGATTTCCGAGTGCTCTGTAATCATCGCGAAACTCATGCCCCCACTGTGAGATACAGTGCGCTTCGTCTATGACAAAGAAGTTTATATTTAAGCCACGCAACATACCGATAGTTGTTTGGTTGTTGAGTCTCTCTGGGGAGAGGTATAAAAATTTTAGCTCCCCGCTGTAGGCTCTTTGGACGATCTCATCTACTTCATCACGGCTCTGTGCGGAGCTTATCATCTCGGCACTTATATTTTGCGCTCTAAGGGATGCTACTTGGTCCTGCATAAGAGCTATAAGAGGTGAGATAACGACAGTTACACCCTCTTTTAGCATGGTTGGAAGTTGATAAACAAGAGACTTTCCCCCACCAGTGGGGAGGATCATAAGCAGATCTTGAGCATTTAAGACGGCGTCTACTCCCTCTTCTTGAAACTCCCGAAAGCTGTTATGCCCGAAATAATCCTTTAGCGCGGCATATTTCATCAGTATCTAGCTGATATTGAGTCGATATCGTCCCATGTAAGAGTATTTTTTTTGTGAGTGATAATATGCTCTACATATCTTGCGAACATATCGGTCTCTATGTTTACGCGCGAACCTTTTTTATAGTTTTTAAAGAGCGTCTCTTTCATAGTGTGAGGTATTATTGTAAGCCTGAAACTATCTGAAAAGACTTCGTTGACTGTCAAGCTTACACCGTCGATAGTAATCGAGCCTTTTGGAATGATATAGGGGATGAATTTTTTCTCTACTTTTATAAAGACATCAAAAGAGTTGCCGCTGTTTTTTATCTCTTTTATCTCGCCTATCGCATCGACATGACCCTGAACGATATGTCCTTCAAATCTGTCTCCCATCATCATGGCAGGCTCTATATGGACTTCATTTTTGTAGTTCTCCATAGCCAAAAGCTTCTGGCTCTCGGGAGATAGCTCGACACTAAAGCCGTCATGTTCAACTTTTATGACAGTAAGGCAGGCACCGTTTACGGCGATAGAGTCGCCAATCTTGGCTTTATGTTTTGAGCGGATGCTAAGCGTACTTCCGCGTAAACTCTTGACATCTGCTATCTCGCGTATTAATCCTGTGAACAATTTATCTCCCTTTCTGCCATATAATGGCAAGCTTTAGTGCCTTAGCGGCTAGCGTAGTCAAACGGGACTTTGTTCCGTTTGGCGTTGTAAACTAGAAAACTATTTTACCCTCTTCTTGAAGACCTTTTATGATCTCTTTTGCTTTTTCATGCCCTTTGTATGCCGCTTTTCTGCAGTAGTCAAGTGCTGTGTCGTGATTTTGTTCGCATCCAAAACCTTGGTCGTAAAGCATTCCGAGGTTATATAGCCCCTCCGCCAGACCGCCGTCGGCAGCTTTTTTAAAACAGATAAAACTTCTCGTCTCGTTCATCTCGACACCGTGTCCCTCTTTATATAAAACACCCAGATTGTTAAAAGACTCTGTATGTCCCCGCTTTGCTCCCTCTTCGTACCAAAAAGCCGCTTCTGAGAAGTTTTGCAGGCATCCAAGTCCGCGCTCAAGCATAAGTGCAACCTCATACATCGCCTGGGGAACCTCTCTGATCGCCGCTTCCATATATAGCTCATGCGCTTTAAACTGGTTATGAGGGGCGCCGCCAAGACCGTTCATATATAAAAGGGCAAGATTGAAAAGAGCGTAAGGCTGTTTAAGCTCAGCCGCTTTTTCGTAAAGTTCCAGTGCTTTTGCATCATCTCTCTGGCAACCCTGAGCGTTTTGGTACATATAACCCAAAGAGGTCATAGCATCTGCATCGCCTTCATCTGAGAGTTGCGTATAGAGCTCAAGGGCAGTTTTGAAATCTTGAGAGTTATATGCGTCATGTGCTTTTTTTATCATCAGTTTAAACCATTATTTAGAATATTACGCAAATGATACTCAAAAATGATAAAATTCGGCTAAAGAAAATAATATGGAATATATATGAAATATGATGTAATAGTGGTCGGCGGTGGACATGCGGGAGTTGAAGCATCTCTCTCATGCGCAAGGATGGGAGCGAAGACTCTGCTTGTCTCGATGCTTGCCGAAAATGTTGGAGCTACTAGCTGTAATCCTGCAATAGGCGGTTTGGCAAAAGGGCATTTGGTACGCGAGATAGATGCGCTCGGCGGAGAGATGGGTCTTATCACAGATGAAGCCGGGATACAGTTTCGCATACTCAACCAGACAAAGGGCCCTGCCGTTCGCGGAAGCCGCGCGCAGATAGATATGGATAGATACCGTGTAATTGCAAGAAACAAGATACTGACTACACCTAATCTTGAACTGGTTCAAGAGATGGTAGAGTCTCTTATAGTGGAAGATGGCAAAGCTGTAGGCGTTAAAACAAATCTTTTAAATGAGTACAGAGCAGAAAAAGTCATTATTACAAGCGGGACTTTTTTGCGTGGCGTTATTCATGTCGGCGAGATAAAGCAGGAGGGCGGACGCTTCGGAGAGCAGAGCAGTGTAGGGCTTAGCGAGTCTCTAAGAGCTTGCGGTCTTGAGATGGGAAGGCTGAAGACGGGAACGTGTGCCAGAGTGGATGCTTCTTCAATCGACTTCTCTGTTATGGAGAAGCAAGACGGCGATGAGATCCCAAGTCCTTTTAGTTTCAGAACCAACCGTGACGAGTTTAGAAAGACAAAGAAGCAGATTCCGTGCTTCATCGCTTACACAAATGAGACCACTCACAATATCATAGAGAGCAACTTTTACCGCGCACCTCTTTTTACGGGTCAGATCGAGGGGACGGGTCCTAGATACTGCCCGAGCATAGAAGATAAGATCAACCGTTTTCGCGACAAAGATAGACACCATCTTTTTATAGAGCCTCAAACTATGGAAAATACGGAGTGCTATATAAACGGCATGAGCACGTCGCTTCCGCCTGACGTTCAACAGCAGATGATCCGCTCTGTAAAAGGGATGGAAAATGCTAGGATAGTGCGCTACGGTTATGCCATAGAGTATGATTTTGTAGACCCAAGAGAGCTTAAACACTCGCTTGAGACAAAAAAGATAAAAGGGCTCTATCTTGCAGGACAGATAAACGGAACAACGGGCTATGAAGAGGCAGCCGCTCAAGGGCTTATGGCTGGGATAAACGCAACTTTGAGCCTTCAAGGCAAAGAGCCTCTTGTTCTGCGCCGTGATGAGGCTTACATCGGTGTTCTAATAGATGATTTGGTTACAAAAGGCACGAAAGAGCCTTATAGAATGTTTACTTCACGCGCCGAGTACAGACTGCTTCTGCGTGAAGAGTCGGCTGATACAAGACTGAGCCGTTACGGGCACGCTTTTGGACTGATCGACGATGAGGTTTATGCAAAAGTTAAATCAAAAAATGAGCAGATACAAGAGGGCTTAAGGCTTTTAAACGAGACTATTTTTACGCCAAACAAAGAGTTTATAGAGTTCTTGGAGTCTATGGGCGAAGAGAAGATAAAAGACACTATTACCGCTCAACAGCTTGTCGCACGCAAGAGTTTTGATGTAGAGAAGATGTTGAAACTTGTACCAGAGCTTGCAAAATATGAACCGTATACACTCGAAGAGATCTTAGTAGAGGGCAAATACTCACGCTATGTCCAAAAGCAGAGCGAAGAGATACAGAAGATGAAAAAGTACCTCAAAGTTGAGATTCCGCCGAGTTTTGATTTTAGAAAAATCAGCGGTCTGAGCAAAGAGATAGTCGAGAAGTTAGAAACCTTTAATCCGCCTACACTTCAAGCAGCGATGAACATAAGCGGGATTACTCCCGCAGCTATAGAGATCTTGCATATCTTTATAAAGATCGAGCAAAAAAAGATCAATTTTAAGGCAGAGAAATGAAAATCTACTACTACGTACACACGGGACACCGCATAGGTCTTGACAGATTTAGAAGAGCATGCACCATCATCCGCTCTTTAGGAGATATAGATATTACGCTTCTATGCTCTGATTTTCGTATCGCAAACGAGGCTAGACACTTTGGCGTGGATAAAGCGGTTGGAATAGACGTGGTTAGAAATATTCCACAAATTGCCAATCATGGCGATAAGCTTATCTTTGACTCCGAAGAGGCAAACCCTATAATGCTAGAAGATATGAGAAAATACTTCTCCACCTTTATCCGAATAAGTGATAAAAAAGATGACGTAAAGGCTGATGGAGAGTTTTTGATCTCCCCATATCTTAGCGGAGAGGGCATCTGTAACGCAGTAGCCGTGGATGATAAATATTTTGAGAACGAAGAGAAGACAATTGAGCTCTCATACTTTTTCGGGGATGATGATTATGAGAAGGATCTGGAGAAAAACCTTGATTTAATTAAAGATTTAGAGCCTGACCTTCTGCTTGGTTTTTACTACTTTTTGGATTATGAGGATTTTTTAAAGGAAACCTTCAGAAACTATCATGAGTTTGAAGAGTATGATGAGGTAATAAAAAAGTCAAAGATTTTAATCACTGCATCTCCGCAGGCAGTTTTAGAGAGTCTTGCTTCCGGTGCAAAGCCCATATACCTGCAAAGAGAAGACTATACAACCGACTTTTTAGAACTTTTTGAGACTCTCGGTGTTCCTACTGTTAAAAATTATGAAAAAGAACAACTTATTGACATTATAAGCTCAATAAATAACAGTGACTATTCCAAAATGGAACAAAATGGCAAAAAAATAGCATGTTTTATAAAAGAAAACTTAACTTTATAATGGATTAAAACAAACTTAGTATATAATCAGGGTTCAAATTTTACAAGAAAGAGAGCTTAAAGATGCATAACAGTAGCCGTAGAGGTTTTATGGGCAAAGCATTTGGCGCCGTAGCAGGCGTTGGTGCGGTTGGTTCATTGGTTGCAATGAAGAAGTCTTGGGATCCGCTTCCAAGCGTTAAAGCTGCAGGCTTTACTACTCTTGATATGACAATATATCCAGAGGGTGAGTTAATAACAGAAAAGTGGAGAGGAAAGCCGATCTTTGTTTTGAAAAAAACAGCTGAAATGATCGCTAGTCAGACAGAGAGTCAAAAAGCAAGAAGTGTTACGGTCGGAGGCTCTGAGTTTATGATCGCTATCGGTTTATGCACGCACTTAGGCTGTATTCCAAGTTACAATCCCGCAGAGAAATCTTTCTTATGCGCTTGTCACGGTGGTATGTTTAACTGGGCAGGTGAAGTTACAAAAGTTCCGCCACCGCGTGCATTTGATATTCCTCCATTTAAAATTGAAGGTAACAATATGATTCTTGGCGAAGTAGGCCCTGAATACAAAGCTATGAAAGATAGCGGAATAACGCTTTAAGGGGGGGATGAATTATGGCACATTTTACAAAAGCAACAAGTGTTAAAGATTGGCTAAACCAGCGTTTAGCAATTGAAAAAGTTGAAAAAGTTATGGCATCCGAGTACTGGATCCCGAAAAATATTAACTTTTTATGGGCAATGGGTATGATCTTAGCAATTACCTTTGCATTACTATTAGTTTCAGGGATCTTCCTTTTAATGTACTATCAACCACACGTTGATTTTGCGTTTGACAGTGTAAACTACACTATCATGAGAGAGGTTGACTTTGGTTGGTTATGGAGACATGTTCACGGTGTGGCTGCATCGGTTGTTTTCTTGGTTATATATATCCATATGTTCACGGGTATCTACTACGGCTCTTATAAAAAGGGACGTGAGATGATCTGGATCTCAGGTATGCTTCTTTTCGTTACTTTTTCTGCTGAAGCGTTTTCTGGTTATATGCTTCCATGGGGTCAAATGAGCTACTGGGCAGGTATGGTTATTACAAATATTTTCAGCCTTGGTGACCTACACTTAGACGGTCTTGTTGAGTGGATTCGTGGGGATTATGTTCCTGCTCAAGCATTCTTAACTCGTTTCTTTATGCTTCACGTACTTCTTTTACCGTTGGCGATTATGGGACTTATAGGGCTTCACTTTGCTGCTCTTCGTATTCCTCACGTTAATAATCAAGATGGAGAAGAGATCGACTTTGAAGCTGAGAGTAAAAAATATTTAGACGGCGACAAAGCTGGTTCAAAAGTTATGCGTTTTGGTAACGATTTCTTGAGTAAAGATATGATGGTTGTAGGTGTGTTTTTAATATTCTTCTTCTATCTTGTATTTTACAACTACAGTTTTGCACTTGACCCTGTAAACTTTGACCCTGCAGATATGCTTAAAACTCCTGCACACATCTACCCTGAGTGGTACTTCTTGTGGTCTTATGAGATCTTGCGTCCGTTCTCTGTAAACATCGGTCTAATAGCATTCGGTTTTGCACAGGTTATCTTTGTTCTTCTTCCATGGTTAGACAGAAGTCCAAATGTTGCTCCTGCAAATCGTCGTGGAGCTTTTAGTATCTGGTTCTGGTTGTTGTTAATCGATATGATAGTTCTTACTGCAATGGGTAAACTCCCTCCAGAAGGTATATTTAGTACCATCGGTTTAGTGGCTGCGCTTGGATTTATAATACTATGGGTAGCGCTTCCATTTATTACAATGAATGAAAAAAAAGTATAAGGAGAATAGGATGAAAAATAAAGAACCTTTAATATTGGTTGTTGTTGTTGCTTTTACTCTCCTAACATACTGGTTAGTTGAGCCATTTGCTCACTCTCAAATGCATAAGCATGTTGAGAGCGAAGATTTTGCATATGCAGATCTTCCGGCAATTACTAAAACAGGAAATGCCGCAAACGGTAAAGAGCTTGCAATGGGTGCGGGTGGTTGTACAGGTTGTCACTCTATCACTAAAGAGGGTATACCGGCAGGAATGGACGCAGTTACCGCTGCTGGAGTATACGGTGTAAATCCACCTGATTTAAGTGATGCAGGTGTTGTGTATGACGCTAAATTTTTGGCAGATCTTATTAAGAACCCCGCACACGCACTTAAAGTTGAGCATAAGTTCGACGCTGCTAAAGGTCAGATGCATCCGATGGTAGCGTTTTACGGAGCTGGCGGAGATATAGATCAAGAAGTTGCTGATATGGTTGCATACCTGCAATCTATAGCTGTTAGCAAAGATGAGCTTACTCCTGCAATGGCATTTGAAAATGCATGTGGAAGATGTCACGCTATGAAGTATGAGAACTGGACACAGCTTGGAGAGAAGCCTGAGTTTAAATTTGAGAAAGAGTCTTTAGCTTACGATATTCAGGTGTTAGAGTACCAAGAGTCTCTTACAAAATATATGGGCAAACTTCCTCCGGATCTTTCAATGTATATCCGTTCTCGTGGCGAGCACTTCTTGAGCACATTTATTGAAAATCCTCAAGCGCACCTTGCAGGAACTGCAATGCCTAGAGTAGGTGTTACTGCTGATGCAGCAGAGAAAGTAATAGAGCATATGGCTGATGCGGGTGATACAAAGAGAGATGAAAGAGCATCTGTCGGTACGAACGTGATGTGGTATATTCTTATATTTGCGATCTTTGCATTCTTATGGAAAAGATCAGTTTGGAGAGAGTTACACTAACTCTCTTTGAAAAAACTCTTCCTTTAATTAGGAAGAGTTTACCTTCTCATTTAAATCTAAATTTTTTACTTCTTTTCAACTACTACGATTGTTTTACAAATAATATCATGAAGTGCTTTTTTGTCTCTTCTGTAAAATGGTAAAAAAAGTCCTAATAGTGTTGTAGCCGTAAAAAGAAAAGCGATAAATCTTGCAGCTGCTCTAAAGAATGATATATTTTTACCGCTTCTATCATCTACTACTCTCATCTCATAAGCTTTTTTTCCTGGTGTATGCCCAAACTTGCTTAGCAAAACTGCATATATAAGACCATAAAGAGTAACTCCTATTAATGGTCCAAACTGTGATGATTGAAAATCATCTTTGCCGCCGAGTACTATATATGTGATTATATAGAGTATGGGAACATATATCATAAAGAGATCTGTTATAAAAGCTTTTACTCTGTAGCTGTATGGAGCGTAAGTCAGCTTCTGCTGCTCTTTTTTATCTGTTGTGTTTATATTTTTTTTAAGTTTTCTAAATCTCATAGCGAAATTATAACAGATATAAAACTCTTTTAAACGTCCCTCATATATAAATTACCGCTTAAAAGTAAGAATTAATAACAAAATGTAAATAAATAGGAGAAAAAAGGGATGATTTAAACCAAATTTAAAATTTAGGGATGTAGAATATGTGACGTCCTAATACATTTCATAATATGAAGTGATACATAAGTGATTATTTTATCACTTATGTATCACTTCTTATATATGGGTGATTAAAGAGACAAAACAGGAGAGAAAAAATGAGAAAAATGGTAAAAATGTCAATGGCTGCGGTCATGATGATGGGGATAGGTTCAGTTTCTGCGCAAGCTGAAGGGCTAGACATCTTAAGCAACATCAAAGCTAAAGGTGAAATCAGAGCTCGTTATGAGATGGTGGATCAAGATGGGAAGGATAATGCCAATGCATTCACAAATCGCTTGACGATTGGAGTGAGTGCAGACTTGCTCGGTACTGATTGGCTAAGTGCGTATGCAGAAATGACTGATGTACGTGCATTAAATGAAAACTATAATAGTACGACAAATGGGCAGATTAACCATGCTACAGTTGTAGATCCTGAGCAGACTCGTCTTACACAGGCGTATGTAGATATTAAGCTTGGTAAACCGACTCTTAGAATAGGTCGTCAGATGATCAATCTTGATAACCAGAGATTTGTAGGAGCGGTAGGCTGGAGACAGATGTTCCAGACATTTGATGCTTATACATTAACTTGTAACAGTATTGAAAACCTGAATGTATTTGCGTCTTACGTAACACAAGTAAATACAATAAAAGCTGAGTCTACTGCTGCTGAAAATGGAACTGCTAATCCTACTGCAGATAGCTATGATACTAGAACGGTTCTTTTAAATGCTTCATATAAGGTTATGCCAGAACTAAAGGCTACCGCGTATGCATATTTAATTGGAGAGGGTACTGCTGGTGGAAGTCATGATACTTACGGTTTGGCACTTACTGGTAATGTCGCTGTTTCTGACGGTGTTAAACTAAACTATCGTGCAGAGTACGCAACACAGACAGATCCATCTTTAGAAAATTCAGGTTATAGCGGTACAGGAGAAAAAGCTGATGCTAGTTACTATAACTTAGAACTTGGTGCAAATGTGAGCGGCTTCTTAGTGGGTGCTAGATATGAAGTATTAAGTGGCCAAGGAAATGCTGCGGCTGGCGGTGATACAACATTTCAAACTCCTTTAGCTACACTACATGGACAAAATGGTTGGGCAGATATATTTTTGAATAATGGTGGTAACCAAGGTTTGGAAGACATGAGCATTATGGTTGGATATACATCAAAAGATTTTGGTACTGCTAAAGTGATTTACCATGACTTTAATGCAGAAGCTGCTGTAGCAGGGCAAGTTGAAGAGTTTGGCCAAGAAATTGATGCTATTTATACAAGAGCAATTCCCGGCGTAAATAATTTAACTGGTATGGTTAAATTTGCTTCATATATGGCAGATTCAAAAAATACTGCTGGTACAGGTAATACTGACACAGATAAAATCTGGTTAATGTTAGATTACAAATTTGCTAGCAAATAGTTTCTAGCTCTCAATCCACTCTCTATGTGGCTTGAAACCTCTCTCTTTTACAACCTAAAAAATATTTAACCTACTTTTTACCTCCAAAAGATATAATACAAACATATAAAACACTTTAGGAATTATTATGCTAATAGACAGCTACCATAGAGTAGTGGATTATCTTCGTATCTCTGTGACAGAGCGCTGCAACTTTAGATGTCAATACTGTATGCCTGAAAAACCGTTCTCATGGGTGCCAAAAGAGAATCTGCTTACATTTGAAGAGCTATTTTTGTTCGTAAAGGTAGCAATAGATGAGGGTATAAAAAAGATCCGCATAACAGGCGGAGAGCCTCTTTTACGTGAAGATCTTGATGTCTTTATAAAGATGATCTACGACTATGCGCCTGATATTGACCTTGCCATGACGACAAATGCGTATCTGCTAAAATCGACCGCTCAAAAGTTAAAAGATGCAGGGCTAAAGCGTTTAAATGTAAGCATAGACACTCTAAAACCCGAAGTCGCCCAAAAGATAGCGGGCAAGGATGTTTTAGCAAATGTTTTAGAGGGTGTCGAGGAAGCAAGAGCGGTAGGGCTTAAAGTAAAAGTAAATATGGTCCCTATGAAAAATATGAACGCAGATGAGATAGTAGATGTCCTAGAGTACTGCAAAGAGCGCGGAATGTCCATAAGGTTTATAGAATACATGGAGAACCGCTTTGCATCCAAGGAGATAAGCGGTCTGAAATCGGATGAGCTTCTTGCAATATTAAGAGAGTATTATGAGTTTGAAGATGAGGGGTTTGACGGTGCATCTCCATCTCACTACTACCGTATGAGCGACGGATACAGATTTGGAATAATCGAACCGTATGAGGATGATTTCTGCAAGCAGTGTAACCGCATAAGATTGACGGCAGAGGGACAGCTTATTCCGTGTCTTTACTTCGATGAGGCACTAAGCATAGGTAAAGCCATAAAAGCAGGAGATGTAGCCGGAGCTGCCGAAGTACTAAGAGAAGTTGTTAAAAACAAGCCTGAAAAGAATCGCTGGGGCGGAGAGGATGGTGAAATTTCATCACGCGCTTTTTATGAAACGGGTGGTTGATGATATATTTAGTAGAACATTTCTATAGTATTCAGGGTGAGGGGCGTTACGTTGGTACTCCATCACTCTTTTTTCGTTTTGGCGGATGTAATATGAAGTGCGAGGGGTTTGGGTGCATTGAGAGCACGCCAAACGGCACTAAAGTTCTGGGATGTGACACAGTATATGCAGTTAACAGAGAACATTTTTTACAAAACTGGATACCTATTGAAAACCCAAAAGAGCTTTTAAATGTGTTGAATCTATATGATCTGCCAAAAAAAGTTGACATTGTACTCACAGGCGGAGAGCCGCTTATTTACGCAAACGAAACCATATTTATAGAGTTTATAGAGGCTTTGATTGAGGATGGTCATAGAGTCACATTTGAGACCAACGGCTCTTTAGGTATTGATTTTGAGCGCTATCCAATCTACAAAAAAGCAGTTTTTGCGCTATCAGTAAAGCTCTCAAACTCGAATGAAGCATTTAGCAAAAGAGTCAGAGGCGATATTATAAACTCAATTGCCACAAACGCAAAAGAGGCTTTTTTTAAATTCTCTATAGATGCCAACTCCATAGATCTTGGGCTTGAGGAGGAGATATCAGAGATAGCTGCGCATGCTCCAAATTGCGATATCTACTGTATGCCTCTTGGCGGAACAAAAGAGGAAGTAGAGGCGAACACAGAGCCGCTTATAGAGTTTTGCAAATCAAAAGGGTACAATTTCAGTGACAGACTTCATATACGGATATGGGATCAAAACAGAGGTGTTTAATAGATGATTATAAGAAAACTTTTTAAATTTGAAAACGCTCATATTGTTCGCGGCTGTTCAAGCGTAAAGTGCAGAAGCTCTCTGCATGGGCACTCTTACCAGGTCGAACTTCTATTTGAGTCAAATTTTCTTGATAACGGTCAGATGGTGTATGACTTTGGGCTTATGAAGCAGAATATGAAAGATATCATTGACTGTTTTGACCACTCTATTGCCATCTGGAGCGGTGATGAGGAGAAATATATAGCCGATATGCAACTGCATTCAGATAGATGGGTCCTTTTGCCGGTTTCTCCATCTGCAGAGCAGTTTAGCCGTGTTATATTTGTGTTTATTGACAAGCTTTTATCTCTCACAACGACTATCAACGGAGAGAGGGAAGTAAAACTTCACAGCGTGATCGTCCATGAGACCGCAACAGGCTATGCACAGGCATTTAGAGAGGATGCATACTCCCAAAATATGGGAGAGATAGATTTAAACGAGATAGAGTTCAGCCATGAGATCCAAAAGAGCTGGCAGGATGCAAGACTCTTTGATAAGATAAAGAATAGTGAGAGCTTTTTAAATCCTAAGAGCGTTTAGCTGCAAGAGAGGCTTTTTTGCTCTTTTGAGTTGAAGCTAAATCTCGTGGAGATCACTTTTACTCTGCTCTCTTTTTTAATAACCTCACACTTCTCATCTGCTATAATGTACGCATTAGAGAGTGAGAGAGGCGTTATCATCCCTGGTGAGAACTTATCGTAGGGAGTAAACTCTGCACCGTCAAAATATCCTGGGATAAGCGTTCTTCTACCCCCTCTTATGATGCACTCAGCAGCCGCCGTTGTCTCTATGGGTGCAATGTATTTCGCCGCGTCACCGCTAAGAGCCAAGATTATGCTTTGGGCAAAGAGTTCAAAGTTTAGAGCTGCGGCAAGCGGATTTCCGGGAAGATTAAGAACCAAAGTATCTTTTATGCGACCAAATGTTGTCGGTTTTCCGGGTTTGATCTCTACTTTGTCAAAAAATATCTCGTAACCAAACTTGCCAAACGCCTCTTTTGTAAAGTCAGCATCGCCGACACTCACTCCGCCTGATGTTATTACTAGGTCACTCTCAAGCGCGCTTTTAATATGTTCGTGTATATCTTCAAGCGAATCGCACGCAGTACCTATAAAATCGACTTCACATCCGAGTTCAAGCGCTCTTGCAAGAAATGTTGGAGAGTTTGTGTTATAGAGCTGGTGAGCCTCAACACTCTCAAAGTGCATCTTGAGCTCATTTCCGGAGGCAAAAATAGCAACTCTGGGTTTTTTGTAAACTTTAACGTGGCTGATCCCCTGCGATGCAAGAAGCGTGATGTGATGCGCATGGAGCCTCTCTCCTCTATTTAAAATAGTTGTTCCGCATTTAATATCTTCTCCGCAAAGACGAATGTGTCTGGAAGGTTTTATATCCTTTGGAAGTTTTACTCCGCTATTTGTAATAGTCACATCTTCAATGGGCACTATCGCTTCACATCCATGAGGTATTTTTGCCCCTGTCATTATCTTAATGGCAAACCCGCCACTTAGTTCCTCTTTTGAGTCATCACCCGCAAAGATCGTGTGCTCAACTTTGACATCTCTTAGAGCATCTTCGACTTTAACTGCATATCCGTCCATTGCTGAGTTGTCATAGGGTGGGAGGTTGTGAGAAGCGGCGATATCCCCAGCTAAAACATAACCCAAAGCCTCCTCAAGCGGCACTATCTTTAGCGACCTTGGATTAGCATTTTTATAAATAAATTCTAGTGCCTCTTCTATCGTAATAGCCATGTTTCTTCTTTTTCTCTTTTTATTGTAATATTCCACTCATGAATGAAATGTATGATATGAGTATTGTAACACACAACTGGGGCGTTATGTTAGTTTTGGGCATTATTTTTATAAATATTTTTATGCTGCTAAGCATACAAAATCTAGCAAAATACAGAAGAGCGATGCTGCTTTTTACACCGATCGCTGCAACGGCAATAGGGATGGTTATTTTTACGGGTGTCGTCATGATGGCAGCGAAGCATCTGGACTTTACTATAGAGAATATCGCTATGATAATTTTTGCACTCACTCTTATCTACTTGGAGCGCAAACGTGCTAAAGCACTTAGAGGTACTTCTCAAAAAGAGATCGATTCGTTTAAAAATTTTAAATCTTATGCGCTTAATATTTTGCTTATAGAGATATTTGTAACTCTTAGTATCTCTACTTGGATGTGGATTTGATATACATACTTGATGATGAGGCAGGAGAGCCTGAGCTTCATATAAGAGGAGATCTGCACAAGTATCTCATCAAAGTACGCCGTCACAAAGAGGGAGATGAGATAAGTTTCAGATCCCGAGAAAAGATAAAAATCCTGCACAGATACAAGGTCGAGTCAGTCGAGCCGAGAAGTGCTGAACTTAGGCTTCTCTCTTCAGAGGAGATCGAGGTAAAAAGCAAAAAACCGCTTCATATAGGGTGGTGCATTATAGATACGAACTCCATAGAGAAGGTTCTGCCCTCGCTTTGTGAAATAGGTATTGAGAGAATCTCTTTTATCTCATGTGAGAGAAGCCAGAGAAATATCAAGCTCGATTTCAAAAGGTTTCAAAGAATTATGGAAGCTTCCATGCAGCAGTGCGGAAGAAGCAGCTATATTGAGTTTGACACATATAAAAATATAGATGAGTTTGTGGAAAAATTTCCGGCTACCAACGTCTTTGATTTTTGTGATGAGACCCTTAGCGACTACAGCGATATAAAAACGGTTTTAATAGGGTGTGAAGGTGGCTTTTCTGCAAAAGAGAAAGAGCTTCTCTCATCTCTAAAAAGATTCAGACTAGACACTCCGATGGTTCTGCGCTCCGAGAGTGCCGTTCTTGCAATTGCAAGCAAAATAGTACTTTAAGATATTTTTTGCTATAATCCGTTTTCTAAAAATCCGCCCCCATACGGATTTAAAAAATATATAGATATTCGCACGTAAACGAGTATCAAAAGGCAAAAAAATGAAAAAAGATATTCACCCGAAATTAGTAAAATGTTCTGTAAGCTGCGCTTGTGGAAACAGTTTTGAGACAGAGAGCACAAAAGAGGAGCTAAGAGTAGATATTTGTAACGAGTGTCACCCGTTCTTTACAGGTTCTGAGAGAATGGTTGATACTGCGGGAAGAATTGAGAAATTCAACCAGCGTTACGCAAAAAAATAATCAAGATTTTTCTTGCTTACACTTGTCCCGACTCCAATTGGGAATATAGGCGATATATCGCTTAGAGCCATCGAAGCTCTAAGCGGAGCCGATACACTTCTATGCGAAGATACCCGCATAACAAAGAAACTTATCCACATACTCAAAGAGCGCTACCAGACTGCTTTTAAACCCGAACAAAATTTTATCTCCCTTCATTCACACAATGAAAAAGAGTTCATCTCAAATCTTGAACCATCATTTTTCGAACAAAACGTTGTCTATGTAAGCGATGCAGGAATGCCCGGAATCAGCGATCCCGGGCAAGAGCTTGTAAGATTTTGTCAAAAAAACGCTCTTACTTATGATGTTCTGCCTGGGGCAAACGCACTCTTAACAGCTTTTGTAGCGAGCGGCTTTGTTGAAACAAAGATGCTTTTTTGGGGATTTCTGCCGCACAAGGGCAAAGATAGAGAGGCATCTCTACTGGGAGCTCTTGGCAGCGGATTTACCACAATTTTGTATGAATCTCCGCACAGACTTAAAAAACTTCTTGATGAGATCTCTTGTGAGGAGCCGACAAGAGAGATATTTTTGGCAAAAGAGCTTACGAAAAAGTATCAAAGCTACTATTTTGGAGTAGCAGATGAGATAAAGCACTCAATCGACGCAAATATAAGAGGCGAGTGGGTTGTAGTTATTAGGGCTTCTGAGGGGCAAAACAGCAGCGCAATAAGTCAAAATGATATTTTAGAGCTTGATCTGCCAAAAAAAGTTCAAGCAAAACTTATATCTAAAATAACGGGCGAAAATACAAAAGCTTGTTATGAGAGACTTTTAAAACTGTAACAACATATCTTTGATATGCTGTTTTTAATTTTTTTGGGTAGAATGTTCAAATGTTAATTTATGCTAAACAACCAATCAATTATATTATCGAGAATCATCCGCTCAAGATAAAAACGCTTTACCTTGCAAAAGAGATAGATAAAAAAGAGTATTCGCGTCTTATGAAGATGGGCTTTGAGATAAAGAGGATCCCATCCGATGCGGCTGGAAAAATGTGCAAAAATGCATCCCATCAGGGGATCCTTGCAGAAGTTGAGGATTATGCTCTTCACAGCTACAAATCATTTTTAAACTATGAGTTCGTTCTTGTTCTATCGGGTCTGACGGATGTCGGCAATATCGGTGCGATCATTAGAACAGCTTACGCTCTTGGGGTAGAGGCAGTTATTGCATGCGGTGTGAAATCACTTCCTCTTGAAGCAGTTGCAAGAACAAGTACTGGGGCGCTCTTTGATATGCCTTTTGCCATAGAGACCAATATTCACGATGTTATAAACGATCTTAAGATGTCCGGGTTTACCTCGTACGGTGCAGATATGGGCGGCACGGATATAAAAGACGTAAAAGTAAAAGGCAAACGCGCACTCTTTTTAGGAAGCGAAGGAGAGGGACTAACAGCTAGAGTCAGCTCGAAGCTCGATGAGATCGTAAGCATAAAGATGGCACATAAGTTCGACTCACTAAATGTCGGTGCGGCAGGAGCAATTTTAATGGATAGGATGAGATAATGAGTGAAGATTTTGATAGATTAAAAAAAATCGGTGTACAAAAAATCCATGAAAAAACACATATAGCAAGAACACATATTGAAGCTATATTCAATGAGAATTTCGAAGGAATGGGCAGTGTTCAGCTTGTTGGTTTTATCTCAATACTTGAGAGAGAGTACGGTCTTGATCTAAGTGATCTAAAGAGCAGGGCAAGAGAACATTTTAAGAGTCAAAAAACTCTCGAAGAGAGTGCCAAGAAGGTCAAGATTTTTGCAGCATCAAAGAAAAAAAGAGAATCTACGCTCACCTATCTGCTTATAGGGCTAGCACTACTCTTTACGCTGCTATATTTCGCTTCAAGAGCACCTCAAAGCGAGACCATTGATATAAAAGAGGAGCTGACTCCAGCTCTGAGTGTGATTTCGGATGGCAATAACGACTCTGCGTTAGATACCAACTCATCCCAAGATGGTTTGATGGAGTCAACGGGAGTAGAAGAGGAGATAGTGATAGAGCCTGAGGTAAAGCCGCTATCTTTTAAGATAATGCCAAAAACAAAAGTTTGGCTGGGCTACATTGATCTATCAGACTATAAAAAGAGACAGACTACATTTGCTAATGAGCTTGAACTTAATGCAACAAAGAACTGGCTTCTCTCATTTGGGCACGGACATATCAATATAGAGATAAACGGTGAGGTAACCGAGTTTAAAGACCCAAAGACTGTAAGATTTTCATATATTGATTCGGAGTTAAAAGAGATAGGGTTTGATGAGTTTAAAAGATTAAACAGAGGCAACGGATGGTAAAACTACTTCTGCTTTCTGCTCTGCTTTTCTCATCTCTTTTTTCTGCCGAAATAAAGAGTAAAAATCAAAACGATCTTGTTATTGAGAAGGTGAAGAGTCTTATATCTCCTGCAACCTTTGCAAAAGATAAGGAGTTTATAAATATTATATTCTCTCCCAGAGAGGATTACTATATCTCAAAGGAGCGAGTAGACTCCGTAAAAGTTATCCAAACCCTCAAAGAAAACGGTATTTTAAATCTATTTTTCCAAACTCCGCGTGAGACAAATATAAGCTTTAAAACAGAGGGAGTACCTCTCTTTTTTGTAAAGATTATGAGTGATTCTCTGAGAAATATAGGTTATTACAGATATGTGACAAAAGAGTCTCTCTACAATGATTCCAAATTCACTTGGACGATCAGTATGTTATCCGAGTATGCCACCGATCCGCTGATACTGAGCCAAGAGCTAAAAAAGAGCAACTGTGAGATCATAGATGTTGTAAGAGAGTCTCAAACGGACTGGATATATGTTATCGATATGAAAAATGCCAAGTTAAATGTTGCCACTCTTGAAGATTCAGAAGAGTTTAGATTGAAAAGATCGCTCTACTCATACTGGCTTGACGTATCAAAAATAGGCAAGATAGAGATAACGAGCTCTTATAGAAACGACTGGTATCCATATATAGCTTATTATGATAAATCTCTCAAGCTGTTGCGCGTTATAAAGATAGATGAAAAGAGAAGCCGTATTACCCTAAATATGAGAGAAAATACGCACTACATCAAGATCTCTGATATATACTCTCTTAAAAATATCAAAGATGATTTGGTTTTAAAACCAACAATCAAGAAATAAACAAATTATAAATAATTTTCGATAGAATGTCGTTAATAATTTAAGCAGGAATACTCATGTTTGACGAAATACAATTTGATAGAATGAAAAGATTACCGAAGTACGTTTTTGCCGAGGTAAATGAGCTTAAAATGGCTGAGCGCAGAGCCGGCGCCGATGTAATAGATTTCTCTATGGGAAATCCTGACGGGGATACTCCTGAACATATTAGACAAAAGCTTATTGAGTCTGCGCAAAAAACAAAGACACACGGTTATTCAACGTCAAAGGGTATTCCTAAGCTTTTAGGTGCGATCGCTGATTGGTACAAAAGAAGATACGACTGTGATCTAGACCCTATGACAGAATGTGTTGCAACAATGGGTTCAAAAGAGGGCTATGCCCATCTTGCATACGCTATAACAAATCTAGGCGATGTGACGATCGTACCAGATCCTACATATCCTATACATGAGTACGCATTTATACTTGCC
Source organism: Sulfurimonas crateris (assembly GCF_005217605.1). NCBI lineage: Bacteria > Pseudomonadati > Campylobacterota > Epsilonproteobacteria > Campylobacterales > Sulfurimonadaceae > Sulfurimonas > Sulfurimonas crateris. Next base: position 157,499 of record NZ_SZPX01000007.1, read on the forward strand.
GGCGGAAGCGTCATTAAATTCGGGATAGAGTTCGATGAAGACTACAAGGTAGATGAAGAGAAGTTTTTTGAAGATCTTGCAAAGGTCTTTAAAGAGAGCTCTCCTAGACCAAAGTATGTTTTGGTTAATTTTCCTCATAACCCTACGACCGCAACGGTTACGCAAGAGTTTTATGTAAGGCTGGTAGCTCTTGCGAAAGAGCTTAGATTTTACGTAATCAGCGATATTGCATACGGAGATATAACATTCGGTGATTATGTAACTCCTTCTATTATGAGCGTCCCAGGAGCAAAAGATGTGGCGGTTGAGAGTTTTACGCTATCAAAGAGCTACAATATGGCAGGATGGCGTGTAGGGTTCTTTGTAGGAAACAAAAAGCTTATCGGCGCGCTTCAAAAGATAAAATCTTGGCTTGATTACGGTATGTTCACTCCTATTCAGGTCGCGGCTACAATAGCGCTCAACGGCGATCAGCAGTGTGTCAGAGACATCACGGCAAAATATGAGCATCGTCAAGATATTCTTTTAGAGGCGTTTGAGAGAGCAGGCTGGCATATCAAAAAAAATCAGGCAAGTATGTTCGTCTGGGCAAAGCTTCCTGAGTGTGTGGCACATCTGGGAAGTTTAGAGTTCTCAAAAAGACTGCTTGTAGAAGCTGGTGTCGCAGTTGCTCCCGGTATCGGTTTTGGAGAGTTTGGAGAGGGTTATGTTCGTATAGCTCTTATAGAAAACGACAACAGAATACGTCAGGCAGCACGTAATATAAAAGAGTTTTTAAGACAATTTGAAGAGAAAAAATAATCACACTGGTGTGATGGGCTTCCTGCCGAAGGAAACCAAGCGTTAGCGTAGATAGAGGAATTACTTCCTCTATCGTGACAGGATGGGGATAAAAGGTTCCCTTAAATTTATGCAATAAATTAAAGGAATTGATATGATTAAGGTAGGAATTATAGGCGTTGGAACTGTTGGAACGAGTGTAGCACAGATTTTAAAAGACAATGCTGATGTGATTTCTGCTCGTGCCGGAGTTGATATAGTCGTAAAGAGCGGTGTAGTAAAAGATCTAAACAAGGATAGAGGTTTAGATATTAAACTCACAGACAATGTTGATGACATATTAAATGACGAAGAGATAGATATCGTCGTTGAACTTATGGGCGGTGTCGAGGAGCCTTTTGAGATAGTCAAAAAGGCGCTCAAAAACGGTAAAGCCGTAGTAACTGCAAACAAAGCGCTTTTGGCGTACCACCGCTATGAACTCCAAGATATCGCGCAAGATATCGCTTTTGAGTATGAAGCAAGTGTCGCAGGCGGCATTCCTATCATCAATGCCCTTCGTGACGGGCTCTCGGCAAATCATATTGAGTCTATTAAGGGAATTATGAACGGAACGAGCAACTATATGCTTACCGAGATGGTCCAAAACGGCGTTAACTACGATGATGTCCTAAAAAGAGCGCAAGAGCTAGGTTATGCGGAAGCTGATCCTACATTTGACGTGGGTGGATATGACGCTGCTCACAAGCTTTTGATCTTGGCAAGTATTGCTTATGGCATAGATGCAAAACCTGAAGATATTCTAATCGAGGGAATCGAGAACGTATCAAAAGAGGATGTAGAGTTTGCAAATGAGTTTGGATATGCAATCAAGCTTCTGGGAATTGCCAAAAAAGATGCAAATATGGTAGAGCTTCGCGTTCATGCAAGTATGATAAGCAAAGATGAGATGATAGCAAAGATAGACGGCGTTATGAACGGTATCAGCGTTGTCGGCGATAAAGTAGGAGAGACTCTCTACTACGGACCGGGTGCGGGCGGAGATGCGACTGCGAGTGCCGTTGTCGCAAATATTATAGATATTGCAAGAAGCGGAAAGAGCAAGCCGATGCTTGGTTTTGACAAGCCGATGGAGCGCGGGCTTATTTTAAACCCCGCTCTTGATATTGAGTCAAAGTACTACCTGCGTATAAATGTCTCCGATAAAAAGGGAGTTTTGGCAAAAGTTACAAAGATGTTTGAAGATAACGATATATCTGTTGAGACAATGCTTCAGCGTCCATCTTCAAAAGAGAGCGCAAATCTTCTAATATCTACGCATTGTGCCTTTGAGAGAGATATACAAAATCTTATAGATTCGCTTGAAAAGCTTGAGTTCGTAAACTTTAGACCTGTTATGATCAGGATTGTATAAAAAAGGTGAAAATCCTAGTAACTGGGGCTAGCAGCGGAATAGGCGAAGCTCTCGCAAAACTATATGCTACTCAAGATAACAAGCTCTATCTTCTTGCCAGAAGAGAAGATAGACTTCAAAAACTCCAAACAAAACTAGCGCCACTTGCAAAAAAAGTAGAGATCATAGTATGTGACGTGACTGATTTTGATACTCTGCAACGTAAGATGAGAGAGCTGCCAGATGTAGATATGGTTATCTTAAATGCGGGAATATCGCTCGGACACTCGTTAGAGATCACCCCCTTCGAGGAGTTTAAAAGACTCTACGATGTCAACATCATCTCAAACCACGCCATACTTGAGATACTTCTTCCAAAGTTTTTAGAAAAAAAGAGCGGCAAAATAGTCTTTATCTCCTCTTTGGCATCCATATTTTCAATGCCTAGCTCAAAAGTATACAGCTCATCCAAAAGAGCCCTTAATGCTTACGCCGAAGGACTAAGATACAAGTACGAGCCGCACGGCATAAAGGTTTTAAACATACTTCCTGGTTTTGTAAAAAGCGAGCTCACCGACAAGAACAAGTTTTATATGCCCTTTTTATTAAGCACCGAAGATGGAGCTAAGATCATAAAGAGGGCTATAGATAAAGAGAGAAGATTTTACGCTTTTCCGAGAAGATTTTACTATTTGATACTTCTGTTTAAATATCTTCCCTTGTTTTTAAAACAAAAGATTATTAAACATCTTTTTCGCTAATATTACCCATTAAAAACCACCAAAAAGTTAAAAAAACATCATGGAAAATACTCAAACAATAGATAGCGTCTGCACATACTGCGGGGTTGGGTGCGATATAGCCGCACATGTAAAAGATAACAAGATCCAGAAGATCTTCGCACACAAAGATGGAGTCGTCTCACAGGGAAAACTCTGTATAAAAGGGAAGTACGGGTTTGATTTTGTCGACTCAAAAGAGAGACTTAGAATCCCGAGAATCAAAAAGAGCTTTTTAGATAAAAACCCATCTATAAAAGAGGCTATTGCATCATCTCTAGTTGATCTTGATGATGTTTGGTATGAGAGTGATCTAGAGAGTGCTACGACTGCTGCTGCTATGAAGTTAAAAGAGATTCAGGCTAAATATGGCAGAAAGAGTATAGCTTCTATCGGAGGGGCAAGAACCTCATGCGAGAGCGTCTATTTTTTCCAGAAGTTTACCCGCCACACTCTTAACTCTCCACATGTCGATAATTGTGCTAGAGTCTGTCATTCGCCATCTCTTAAAGGTATGAGAACGACCATAGGCGAAGGAGCTGCTACAAACCCATACAACGACATCTACAACTGCGAGTTTATGATAGTCATAGGCTCGAATACGACAGAGGCACACCCGATAATCGCAAACCGTATCGTCGATATGGCGCAAAAACATGACAACCTGGCTGTTTTTGATGTTAGAGAGATCAAACTCCACCGTTTTGCAAAATATAAGGCGATCATGCCTTACGAGGCAAACCTGCTTGTCTTAAATATGCTCGCACATGTCATTATAAGCGAAGAGCTTTATGATGAGAGCTTTATAGCGGAGCGCACAAAAGGATTTAAAGAGTTTAAAGAGATGATCTTAAACGACCCATATGCCGACCCTAAATATTTTGAACAAATAGAGGGTTATGAGGATCTTGCTAAAATGATCCCAAAGATAGCAAGAGAGTATGCGCTTAAGAAATCTATGATATTTTGGGGGCTTGGGATCACTGAGCATACAGACGGTTCTTACGCGGTAATGGCTATAACGCACCTTGCTCTTATGACAGGCAATATTGGAAAATCTGGAGCGGGGCTTATGCCGCTTCGCGGACAGAACAATGTTCAGGGTGCTTGTGATATGGGGATGCTTCCTTACTATGACCCCGATTATCAAGAGCCAAAAGAGGTGGGCTTGATGACCCCTCAGCTTGTAGATGAGATGCTCGAAGGACGCGTAAAAGCTGTCTTAAATGTGGGCGAGGATCTCACACATATCCATCCAAATATAAACAAGGTTGACAGAGCCATACAGAACTTAGAACTTGTAATGGTTCAAGAGCTTTTTATGACAGACATAACCTCAAAAGCAGACATTGTTATAGGTGTTAAATCTGCGTATGAAAAAACAGGCGTTTATGTAAATGCAATGCGCCGTCTTCATCTATCTCAGCCTCTAGTAGAGTCCGACTTGCCTGATGATTGGGAGGTTCTGCAGCTTCTTGACAATAAGATGGGCGGTAAGAATGCCTATAAAAACTCGAACGAGATTTGGGATGAGGTTCGTGAAGTGGCATACCGTCGCTTTAGCGGAGCCAGCTATATAAGGCTGGAGCGCCACAGAAAAAGAGGACTTCAGTGGCCTGTTCACACAGAAGATACGCCGATTTTGCATCAGCTTGATTTTAGAACCGATGATGGATTGGGAGAGTTTCACTATCATCAGTACAAACTGCGCAATATGGTGCAAGAGATCGTTGAGAAAAAAGAGAGAAGTTACCATCTCACGACAGGAAGAACGATCGCAATGTATAATAATGCGGCTCAGACAAAGCAGACACCTAGTCTGGTTGACAGATACGATGAGGATATTCTGCTTGTAAATAGCTCTGATGCGGATGATTTTAGAGGCGAGCGCGTTATTTTGAGAACTAAGCATGGAGAGACAAAACCGCTAAAAGTAAAATTTACGGACAAAGTGGAGCCAAAAGCCCTTTTTGTGACATTTCACTATGCAGACTCCAAGATAAACGCGCTATTTGGAGATGAGAGCGACGAGCTTATTTTAACGGCGGCTTTTAAATCCGTAAAAGTGGAAGTAGTAAATATATAGATGAGCAGAGCCAAAGGGAACGCAGCGGAAGATATAGCCTGCCAATTCCTTGTGGATAACGGCTTTGCTATTGTAGAGCGCAATTTTTACTCCCGTTTCGGCGAGATAGATATTATCGCTTTAAAAGATGATGTTTTGCATTTTGTAGAGGTTAAGAGCGGGCTTGATTATGAGAGTGCCGTTTTAAACATAACAAAAAGCAAGCTCTCCAAAGTGATTAAAACAGCGCATGTCTATATGAAAAAGAGCTCTCTAGACATAGACTTTGTTTTTGATGCTCTTATCGTTGCAGAGCAAAAAGTGGAGTTTATAGAGAACATAACGCTCTAATCCTCTTTTTTAAGGTTAACCTCTTCGATAAGATCCAAAAACCCGTCAACCTCTCTGCTTCCTCTGTCGGCATGTATGATCTCGCCTCTGTTTGTCAAAAAATAGTGTCTTGGAACACCCTTGGTCACAAACTGTTTGGGTATATGGTGTCTGTCTCTTGAGAGGTATAAAAGCACATACTCCTCTTCAAGTCTGTCGATTGCTCTCTGGTTTGAGAGGGTGAGTTTTTTAAATCTTTCACACCATCTGCACTCATCAGCACCGATGAAAAGATAAACACCTTTCTCTTGCTTTTTTGCCTCAGAAAGTGCTTTAGCGTAATCGTTCAGCCAGTTTAATTCAGCGCTAAAAAGAGTTGAATATAGTATAAATAAAGAGATAAAAATTTTCATCTTATTTGTAAACACCCTTGAAATTATTTTTATACTATAATAACACAAAAATAAAAATGAAAATCAAAGAGTCTTGGAGGGTTACTATGGTGGCAAATATCTATTTTGGTTCACAAGAAACATCAAGGCAAGAGCTGACGCAAAGAGTAAGTCCATACAGCGGCGAAGTTGTCTCAAAGGCTCCTATCTGCAGTGCCGAGGATGCACAAAAAGCGCTTCTTATTGCCAAAGAGGCAGCCAAAGAGGCTAGAAAAAGCACGATTTCTCAAAGATGCAGCTGGCTTTTGGATGTTGCACAAAGACTAAGAGATAAAAAAGAAGATATAGCAAGAACTATAACTGATGAGGTGGGAAAACCGATTGCATTTTCCAGAATAGAGGTAGAACGCTGCATCGAGACGGTAACTCTTTGCGCGGAGACCATGCGTACAATGCATGGAGAGACCATCAACACGGATGCAATGCCAAGCGGAAAAAAGACAACTGCATTTTTCTTGCGTGAGAGTGCGGGAGTCGTAGTAGCAATTACCCCTTTTAATTTTCCGCTCAATTTAGTGGCACATAAACTCGCTCCTGCTCTTGTAGCAGGAAACGCCGTCGTTTTAAAACCTACACCGGAAGCTCCTCTGACTGCATACAAGTTTGCAAAACTCTTTATCGAGAGTCCTTACGCTATAAAAGATGCACTGAGCGTAGTTTACGGAGATGCAGATGTAGGAGGCGCACTTGTTTCAAGCGATATTCCGCGTGTTATAAGCTTTACGGGAAGCGTTCCGGTTGGCAATATAATTGCAAAAAGTGCAGGCATAAAAAAGGTCTCTTTAGAGCTTGGCGGCAATGCGGCGACCTATATTGACGAGAGTGCTGATCTAGACCTTGCAGCTTCAAAATGCGCAATCGGCGCTTTTGTGAACTCAGGACAGGTTTGTATATCGCTGCAGCGAATCTATGTCAATGCAAAGATTTATGATGAGTTTGCACAAAAGATGACAGAACATACAAAGAAGCTTGTTGTAGGCTCACCCTACGACGATGATACCTTTATGGGTCCGCTTATAGATGATGAGGCATGCAAAAGAGCTATGGGATGGGTTGAGAGTGCCATAAAAGAGGGAGCAACCGCAATGCTGCCTCCACGAGTAGATGGAAGGCTCTTTTACCCTTGTGTGATGGCGGATGTACGTGATGATATGGCGATTGTATGCGAAGAGGTTTTTGCACCGATTGTCTCTTTGGTCAGAGTTGAGAGTTTTGATGATGCGCTCCCACGAATCAATAACTCTCCCTACGGACTTCAGTTCTCGATCTTTACAAATAACCTTAGTCTGACAAAACGTGCCATCTATGAACTTGATGCGGGCGGAGTGGTAATAAATGATATGCCGACTTTGCGTTTTGACATTCAGCCATACGGTGGAGTAAAACTAAGCGGTGTCGGACGTGAGGGTCCGAGATTTGCCATAGAAGAGATGAGCGAGATAAAAAGTGTGGTCATCTGCTAGATTTGTTAGAGGAGTCCTTCAATGATTTTTAGATATAATCGCGCAATTTTATAGCAAGAGATATATTTATGGATATTAGAGAAGAGTTTTTAAGATTTTTTGAATCAAAAAATCATGACAGAGTAGCAAGTTCGCCACTTGTTCCAGATGATGCAACGCTGCTTTTTAACAACGCAGGGATGGTTCCGTTTAAGTCTATATTTACGGGTGAAATACCGGTTCCGCAAAATCCGCGCGCAGTTTCTTGTCAAACATGTATCCGTGCGGGCGGAAAGCACAATGACCTAGAAAATGTCGGCTATACAGCAAGACACCATACATTTTTTGAGATGCTTGGAAACTTCAGTTTTGGAGATTACTTCAAAGAAGAGGCAATTGATTATGCATGGGAGTTTGTAACTGAGGTTCTTAAATTTCCAAAAGAGAGACTCTGGGTTACTGTACATGATAGCGACGATGAGGCAGAAGAGCTCTGGATGCGCCATGTAAGCAAAGATAGAATTATGCGCCTAGGCGATAAAGACAACTTCTGGCAGATGGGTGATACCGGACCGTGCGGACCGTGCAGCGAGATATTTTTTGATCAGGGAGAAGAGAACTTCAACGGCCCTGAGGATTATATGGGCGGCGAGGGCGATAGATTTTTGGAGATCTGGAACCTTGTCTTTATGCAGTATGAGAGAAGCAGTGACGGCACTATGACTCCTCTTCCAAAACCCTCTATAGATACCGGTATGGGTCTGGAGAGAGTCACGGCGATCAGCGAGGGAGCGACAAGCAACTACTCATCCTCTCTTTTTATGCCGATAATCAAAAAGATTGAAGAGCTAATAGCAAAAGAGTATGTCTATGCAGAGGGCGCATCATACAGAGTTATAGCCGACCACATAAGAACTGCACTCTTTCTTCTTGCTCAGGGTGTGAACTTCTCAAATGAGGGACGCGGTTACGTGCTCAGACGTATCCTCAGACGCGGTGTTAGACACGGCTACCTGTTGGGATTTAGCGAACCGTTTATGTATAAACTTGTAGACAGTGTTGTCTCGATCATGGGCAAAGAGTATGACTACTTGGCGCAAAAAGCTGAGGTCGTAAAAGAGCAGATAGAGCTTGAAGAGGCTAGATTTTTCAAAACTATCGCATCTGGAATAGAGCTTTTTAACGAAGAGCTTAAAAATACAAAAGAGGTCTTTAGCGGCGAGGTTGCATTTAAACTCTACGACACTTTCGGTTTTCCGCTTGATTTGACCGAGGATATGTTAAGAGAGAAAAATCTTAAACTTGACACGGCTACATTTGAGGAGCTGATGAGTCAACAGCGCACACGCGCAAAAGCTGCTTGGAAAGGCAGCGGAGATGAAGCCGTTCACGGAGATTTCAAAGAGCTTTTAGAGAAGTTCGGCGAGAACACATTTGTAGGCTATGAGAGTACAAAAAACAGAAGCAGAGTTTTAGCACTTTTGGATGATAAGTATCATCATGCAGACAGTCTTGCGGCAGGTTCATGTGGATGGGTACTTTTAGAGAGTACTCCGTTTTATGCAGAGTCAGGCGGACAGTGCGGAGATACAGGCGAGCTTGCAGGCTATGCAAAAGTAGAAGATACAAAGAAGTTCTTTGGTCTTAATCTCTCTCAAATAAGCGTAGAAAAAGAGTTAAAGGTCGGGGATGAGGTTGAAGCTCTTGTAGATATCTCCAGAGGCGAGATAACAAAGCATCACTCCGCGACACACCTTCTGCATGCAGTTCTTTTTGATGTTTTGGGAGAGCATATCTCTCAGGCGGGTTCACTTGTTGAAGCGCAGAGACTTCGTTTTGACTTCTCTCATCCAAAAGCGCTCACTCATGAAGAGCTTGTTGAGATCGAGACAAGAGTTAATGAGCAGATCATGCGCGGCATCGGCGGCAAGACCGAGGTTATGAGTATTGAAGATGCTAAAAAATCGGGTGCAAAAGCACAGTTTGGCGAGAAGTACGGTGATGAGGTAAGAGTTGTAAGCTTCGGCGATGCAAGTATTGAGTTCTGTGGCGGTGTTCACGTTGAAAACACGGCAGCAATCGGCTCGTTCATCATAACAAAAGAGAGCGGTGTGAGTGCGGGTGTGAGACGTATAGAAGCGGTGTGCGGACATGCGGCGTACAACCACTTTGCTCAGCAGAGAGTGCTTATAAAAGAGATGCAGGCCGAGGTTAAAAATCTTGACGTAATGGCTGGGATCTCAAGACTCAAATCGACTATATCTGAGCTCAAATCGGAGCTTCATGAGGCACAAAACAGCATACATGTAGAGATAAAAGCCGATGAGATAAACGGCGTTGCTGTTGTTGTAGATGAGCTTTTAAGCGGCGATATTAAAGAGAAGATAGACGAGCTTAAGAACCAAAACGAAAAACTCTGCGCAATGCTCTTTCAAATAAAGGGTGACAAGGTCCTTATAGCTGCAGGTGTTAAAGGCGCGGATGCAAAGGCGGGCGAGTGGATCAAAAATATCGCTCCAATTCTCGGCGGAGGCGGCGGAGGCCGTCCTGACTTTGCTCAGGCGGGCGGGAAGGATATCACCAAAATATCCGAGGCAAAAGCAAAAGCAAAAGCTTACATAACTGAGGTTTTAGGATAATGCAGGATATTTTTTTAGAGTATAAGACACTTATAGTTTTTCTACACGTTATAAGCGCCGTCGTTTGGGTCGGCGGCATGATAGCTATGCGTTATGCGGCGCACTACTCATTTTTGGAGATAGAGTCTCCTCAAAAGAGACTCGAGAGAATAGTTCACGCGCTTAAGAGACTCTTTTATATAGTTATTCCTTTTGTCGTAACTCTTCTGGTGACGGCGATCTTTATGATAAAGGGCTACTCTCTTAGCCAGAGTGATTTCTCGGCGCTCTCACACGCCAAAGAGGGTATCTGGAGCATTATGTTCATCAATCTTATAGTGATGATACTTAGAAGAAACAGAGGCGAGAAAATGTTAAATGATGGCAATATGCTCGGCGCTAAAAACCAGATAGAGTTTATCGGAAAATTTATGGTTCCTCTTAATATTATCCTTGGAATAACGGCTATATTTTTAGGGACATATATATCAAGTAGCATCTAATGCTAAGACTTGCTTCTGCTTCACAGACCCGTGCAAAACTTCTAACAGATGTGGGTATAGACTTTATTCAAGAGAGCGTTGATTTTGACGAGGATAGCATAGTGGCGACCTCGCCAAAAAACTTTGTATATCAGGCGACACTGGGAAAATTTGAAGTGAACATGAGAGCTTTTGGGTATGATAAGTATCCTCTTTTGGTTGCAGACACGGTTGTGGCATCATGCGGTCAGATACTTAGAAAAGCAAAGTGCGTCGATGATGCGCGAAATATACTCCTTACGCAGAGCGGGAGTGTTACAAGCATTATTACGTGCATGATATATCAATCACGCAAGATGAAGATCATCGACATCTCCACAACCGAGTATCTATTTAGTGAATTTGACCTTGATGATGTCGAGAGCTATCTGCAAAGCGGCGAGTGGCGCGGCAAGGCAGGAGCATGCATGGTTGAGGGTTTTTGCAAGCCTTACATAAGAAGTGTTAGAGGATATGAGAGCACCGCAATGGGATTAAATACGGATTTATTAAAAAGTTTTCTATTAAACAAATAAAAAAATTGTTAAAATATGTCAAAAAAAAGGATTACTATTTTAAAATCTAGCAGATTTACGATAGTCAGTATAATTGTTGTAGCGACACTGCTTCTAAGCGGCTGGTTCTATATTGACTTTATAGAAGAGTCAAAGCGCATACAAAATATCTCCAAGAATGATTTTAACTTTTTTATATATAAGTGGTTCACTATCGCGATCATTGTCTCAATGATTGTAGCGGTAACTCTAAGCAGCTATATCTATAGCAAAAACAACAAACAGAGGATGTACTACAAGAACATCATTGACTCATCTTCAAATATTGTGGTCGTAGTAGACAAAAATAGCATAATAGATGTAAACAAAACATTTTTCAAGTATTTCAACAAATATAAGACGCTCGAAGAGTTTAAAAAAGAGCATGAGTCCATATCTGATTTTTTTGTCGAAGATGAGGGATATATACACAAAGAGTATAACGGAGAAAACTGGCTTGAGTGTCTTATTAAAAACTCAAATAACAATCAGGTAAGGATCGTTTACGACTCAAAAGAGTACTACTTTAGTGTTGGGGTCTCTCTTATTTCTCCAAAAGATGGGCACTACAGTGCTATATTTTCAGATATTACAAAAGAGAAGATTTACCAAAAAGAGCTTGAACACACAAATATAACCGATCCTCTTACAAAGATAAAGAACAGATACTACTACAATGTACAGATAAAAAAAGAGAGCGCAAACGCAAACCGCTACTTCTACCCTCTCTCACTTGTCATCTTCGACATCGACTATTTTAAAAAGATAAATGACGGTTGTGGGCATGATGTCGGAGACAATGTTTTAATAGAGTATACAAAACTTATCTCTTCTCACCTGAGAGAGGGAGATATATTCTGCAGGATCGGTGGAGAGGAGTTTGCTCTTATACTTCCGTACGTGAGCAAAGCAGACGCTTATAAAATAGCCGACAAAATTAGAGCAAAAGTTGAGGAACACAAGAAAATATTTGCTATCACTATGAGCTTTGGAGTGACGGAGTATATAAAGGGCGAAGATCTTGAGTTGACGTTTAAGCGGGCAGATAAAGCGCTTTATGAGGCGAAAAACGGCGGCAGAAATAGAGTTGTGGTTAGATAATGTACTATGATAGTGAGCTGCGCGCACTAAAAAAAGCCAAAAGATACAGACAAAGAGAGCTCTACGACAACTCTCTTTTGGATTTTGCTTCAAACGACTACCTAGGTCTTGCACATAAAAAAGAGCTTCATGAGAGTAGCTGCATGGCACTATCAAACATGCCTCTGCATAGCTCAAAAGCCTCACTTCTGGTAAACGGTTATCATCAGATACACAAAGATTTTGAGACGGCGCTATGCGAGGCGAACGGCTTTGAGGATGGAGTAGTGCTAGGGAGCGGGTTTAACGCAAATATAGCTTTGATCGAGTCTTTAGTCAGACGCGGCGACATACTTTTTATGGATGAGAAGTATCACGCTTCAGGAGTGCTTGCATCAAATATAAAGAGCGTAGAGGTCAAGTTCTTTTCTCACAATGATATGTCTGAGCTAGAAAACCTTTTAAAATCATCCGACGCAAAACGCAAGATAGTAGCGGTCGAGGGGATCTACTCGATGGATGGAGATCTGGTCGATAGAGAGGTCTTTGATATATGTGACAGATATGACGCTGTATTGATAGTGGATGAGGCTCACAGCAGCGGCGTTATAGGAGAGAGGCTTATGGGGATTTTTGACCATTACAAGATCGAGATAAAACAAAACTACATAAAGATGGGAACGCTCGGAAAAGCGTATGGGAGCTTTGGCGCTTTTATACTTGCATCTTCACATATAATCGAGTATCTTATCAATCGTGCCAAGCCTATTATCTACGCTACTTCACTCTCTTTGTACGATACACTTTTGGCGCATAACGCGCTTAGATATATTTTGCAAAATAGAGAGTCTCTAAAGAGCGAGATAAAAAAGCGCCAAAATATCGTCTATGAAGAGCTTGGAATCAAGGTCGAGGGACTCATTGTTCCTATAGCTATAAATGATAACAAAAGGGTTATAGAGATTCGTGATAGCCTTAAAAGCAGAGGGTTCGCCCTCGGTGCTATCAGACAGCCCACGGTTGAGAGAGCAATTGTAAGATTGATAGCAAGGCTCGGCGAGAGTTGCGATTCGTTAAGAGAGTTGTGCATAAATTTAGCTAAAATAAAATAATGAATATATCAAGACTCCGTATAAGAACTCAGCAAAAAGAGCTGGTTGACATCTCCTTTAATATTTCATCCTCTTTAGCACTGGTAGGGCAGAGTGGAAGCGGCAAAAGCTTGACAATCAAAGCCCTTTTAAATATGCTTCCAGAGAGCATGAAGATGGAGATCGAGCATGATAGCGATTTTGAGCTTGCAGCTGGGGAGACTCTGGCTTTTGTGCCGCAAAATCCCTTTACCGCACTATCTCCTCTTACAAAGATAAAGAGACAGTTTTTTGTCTCGCAAGAGAGGATTAAAAAGCTCTTTTCAGAGGTAGGGCTTGATGAGGGGCTGCTTGAGAGATTTCCTCCGGAACTATCAGGCGGGCAGCTTCAGCGTGTTGTTATTGCTATGGCTCTTAGTCATGAGCCGCGGCTTATTTTGTTAGATGAGCCTACAACAGCTCTTGATCCGCAAAGCAGGGTCTTGATACTGGATCTTTTAAAGTCGCTTCAGAGTGAGTTTGGCTTTAAGATACTTTTTGTCACACACGATATGAATTCTGCTAAAATTTTATGCGAAGATATATGTGTTATAAAAAATGGAAAAGTTATAGAGAGCGGGAAGATGAAAGATATCTTGCATAACCCGCAGAGTGAATATACAAAGGTTTTAATTGATGCAAATTTTGCTTCTAGGAGTTTTAGAGTATGAAAACTGTTAAAAATATATTTTTTACGCTTCTTCTGCTTGGATTTTTAACTCCGTTTCTGGTTCTGGGATACTTTTTGGTTGGAGAAGATTATGATATATCTTCGCTAAAAGAGTACAAACCATCTTTAACAACGCGATTTTATGATAAAAACGGCGAAAAAATAGCCAATATTTTTCAAGGCGAACATAGATATTACGCTGAGTTTAACGAGATTCCTCCGCGAGTAATAGAGGCACTTTTGGCCATAGAGGACACGACATTTTTTGAGCATCCCGGTATAAATATAGATGCGATCTTTAGAGCGATCATAAAAGATATAAAAGCAGGAAAACTGGTCGAGGGGGCAAGCACGATTACCCAGCAGCTTGTCAAAAACAGACTTTTAACCAGAGAAAAAAAGATATCAAGAAAGGTAAAAGAGCTTATTTACGCTTTAAAAGTAGAGATGGCATTAAGCAAAGAGGAGATTTTAGAGAGGTATCTAAACGAGATATACTTTGGTCACGGCTACTATGGAATAAAAACAGCGGCGGACGGCTATTTTCATAAAAAACTCAGCGACTTAACTCTAAAAGAGATGGCACTTTTAGTAGGTCTGCCAAAGGCTCCAAGCACCTACGCTCCGACAAAGAACTATGAGATCTCGATGGGCAGGGCGAACCGTGTAATTGCAAGAATGTATGCACTTGGATGGATAGATGAAGATACATATAACGATGCACTGCTTGAGACACCTCAGGTTTTTGATGATACGCTGACACAAAACAGTGCACCTTTTATAGTCGATGAAGTTCTAAGAAGAGCTGCGGAGTTTGGTATTGACGATATAAAAAGCGGCGGATACGAAATATATACGACAATAGATATAAGGCTTCAAGAGGCGGCGAGAGATTCGCTCAAAAAAGCTTACGATATGTCAGTTAAGAGAATAGATGGCTATATAGAAAACGACAAGAGAAGATTTGCCGCAAACCCTGATCTTGAAGTTCAACTCGATGTAAACACCTCTATCCTAAACGGTGCCCTTATCTCGCTTGACTCAAAAACAGGAGACATCTTAGCTCTTGTTGGAAGTGTCGATTATCAGACAAGCTCATACAACAGAGCAACGCAAGGACGTCGTCAGCCCGGTTCCGCGTTTAAGCCTTTTATCTATCAGGTAGCTATTGATCTGGGTTACTCCGGAGCAACTGAGCTGATCGATATTGCCAGAACATACACTTATGAAAAAGATGGTGAAGAGCTTAAATGGCAACCTAAGAACTACGAGAAGAACTACAAGGGGCTTTTGACACTTAGAGAAGCTCTTGTGCACTCAAGAAATCTGGCTACCATAAACCTTGTAAACGATATAGGCCTCAGCGCGCTACTTCGGGAGTTTAAGAAGTTTGGTATAGCAAATCTGCCGCCTGATCTCTCTATTGCACTTGGGAGTATCACGCTCTCGCCTCTAGAGCTTGCAAAATACTATACATCTTTTGCAAACGGGGGCATACAGGTGGAGCCGCACCTTATCCGCTACATAGACAAAGGCTCTACAACAGTTTACGAAAAGGCGGAGCGCACACGCTTCATCACCGAAGAGACGCAGGCTTACATTATGACCACGATCCTTCAAGACGTCATTAAAAAAGGGACTGGAAGAAGAGCGAATGTCAGAGGGATAGAGCTTGCAGGAAAAACAGGGACGACAAACAACAATGTTGATGGATGGTTTGCAGGATATTCTCCTACTATAGAGACCGTCGTCTGGTTCGGAAACGATGACAATACTCCGATGCACAGAAGAGAGACGGGCGGAAAGATAGCAGGACCTGCTTTTGCGATGTTTTATGAAGAGGTGTTAAAACTTTATCCACAGATACAGAGAAAATTTGAGATGCCTGATGGAGTTATGAAGGTAAACATAAACGGCAAAGAGGAGTTTTTCAGCGATACATCAAAGCCGCCTCGAGTAGAGGCGGAGGTAAACTCCGAGGAGATGCTTCTTTTTTAAATCTAATACTCATCTCGCACTATGTTGTGACAACGAAAACATGCATGCTCTATATAGGTGTAAGCTCTTTGGGACTCTTCTCGACGAACTAAACCAGATTGATTGTGTTTGTTTTCAATGGCATCCATAATTATTTGAACATTATGACTTATGATTTGTGCGCTCATAACGGCCTCATTTGCTTTATGTTTCTTGTTTTTTGGAAGCATGGCAGAGAAGTTTTCTTTATTTCCCAATAACTCCTGTGCATGTTGCGAAAAGCGTTTGATTGAAGCTTCGACACCATCTTGGTCACTTGCAATAAATGATTTTTGAACTTCAGCAAGTTCTGCTTCAAGTTGTATCATGTTTGATTTGAGATCATATGCATTAAGCTGGGTAAAAAGTAGAAACAGCAAACTACCTACTACTGTTTTTTTTAACATAAAAGAACTCCTTAATTTTGTCTTAGTTGATTGTAACATAATGTTTTTAGAGTTAGCCTTAAAAATTTTTAAAAAACAGAGAGTAGAACAAAAGCAAATTCCCAAGAGAGAACTCGTTTTTAGAAGTAGTACCCAAGACGAAGCGTAAGAGAGTTATCGCTGGCGCTATCACTTAAGCCGTATGAGTAGCCAAAGGTAGTAAACCAGTTTTTGTCAATAGAGTAAAAAGTGTACAAAGAGAGTGTCTCTATATCCGTAGTATCTTTGTAGATGCTATCGCTGGTTGTATAATAACCGCTGATGTAGAGATTATTGCGAGCGTAAAATCCCGCACCCATACTGTATGAGTGGGTGTCTTGGTATGAAACCACCCCCAAAATATCATCATCATTTACCATCGTGTAGCTGTATCCGCCAAAGAGGTTTATCTTACCCAGCATATAGCTAAAACTTGCACTTGCCATCACATCCATGTTGTTGTTATCAAGCTCTGTATCGTAGGTAGGAAGAATAACCCCGCCGCCTACTCTTAGAGTTAGTTCGTTTGATAGAGATAGTCTATAGTATGCACCAATAAATGAGTCATTTAAGCCGCTATCATCATCCGAGAGATAGTATGAGCTGCTTGCTTGAAGAGAGAAGTCGTTGTAGTAGTAATCAATTTGAATAGATTGCGAGAGTGTGTCTGAATTGCTAGTTATCGTGTAGTCGGCTTCAGAGAAGCCGATGCCGTAGATTATGCTTAGGTGCTCTTTGTTCCAAGCTTTTTTTACGCTGCACCCCTTTATATCTACTAGCTCATTAAAGGGAGTGTTGGGGCATTTGTCAATAGCATCGTCCACTCCGTCCATATCATAATCGCTGTATGCCAAGAGGCTAAGCGAGGCCGCCATTATCAAAATAAGCGCTTTTTTAAACATCTATATCCTTTTGCAGCACTCGTCAGTGCCGCGTTTAATAATTTTTATTTTTTCATAAATCTGTTTGGCGTAGTGAGCGCATCTGGAGTGATACTTGGATTTTGCTGTAAAAATTGCGAACCTACCTGATTTTGATTCATTCTCTGGTTCTCCTGCCCCTGCATCGTCTCATCCATCTGATTGAGACGGACTCTCTCTCTTGCTCTCTCTCTTGCTTGAATCTGTTTGTTTTCAACTTCCATGCTTGAGCGGAACTGCTCGATCGCTTCTGCTCTCTCCTCTTGGCTTAGTGTTGAGAGCGTTGTTTTGAACTCGTTCATAAGCCTTACCCTATCTTGAGGGGTTGCACTCTTTAGCGCTTCGATCTGTGAGTCAACGTCAACTTCTGCCAAAAGAGATGTAATGGTTAATGATAGCAGCAAAGCCGCACTTAACATCTGTTTTTTCATTTCTCAATCCTTCTGTTTTGATGATGTAAGTATTACATTTTAGTGTTAGTCCTCTATAAGCAATAGCTTAGCGGAGTGTTAGTTTTGAGAGGTTTAGCGCAAAGTCGCTCCCCACTCCAAGCTCGCTTTTTACCTCTATTTTGATGCCAAGCTCATCGGAGAGTTTTTTAACTATATGAAGCCCTATGCCAAGACCTCTCTCCTGCTCTTTATAAAATCTCTCAAAAATGCGTTTTGCATCTTTTATCCCTCTGCCTGTATCGGTTATATGCAGAGTCTGTGTTTTATCGCTGTAGCTTACCATGACAAGACCATCAGCTTTGTTGTACTTTGCCGCATTTGATAAAATATTTCCGACTATGCGAAAGAGGGCATCTCTGCTTGTAAAAAGCTCTATTTTTGGCATCTCTACCTTAAACTCCATATTTTGGTAGTTCTTCTCAAGCATATAGATATTTTCTTCAATAATCTCCCTTATATCAAACTTCTCTTTTTCCTGATGATGGTTTTGCAGGTAGGAGCGCAGATGCTCTTGGAGGCTAAGGATATTCTCTACGCTCTTCTCTATCCTCTCCAACTTTTCGCTCTCTTTAAACTCTTTTTTGAGCATCGCACTGTTAAGTCTTAGAGATGAGAGCGGAGTGTTGAAATCGTGAAGTATATCTTTTATGAACTCCTGTGTAAGAAGCAGCGCGCTTCTAAGAGGGTAGAGCGCATAGATCGAAAAAAGAATGGAGAGGATAAGAACTACTCCAAGGATCGGTAAAAAGCTGTAAAGAGCCTCTCTTTGGAGCTCTTTTAGCGCAATGTCGTAATCTTGCAAGCTAAAGGCAAGCTCCATTATATATTTTTGCGAGTTGGGAATCGGGTAGTAGCTCTTCAGCCCGCTCTCATCCTTGTAGAGCGCATAGAGTTTTTGCTCCTTGGGCTCTATGAACTCTATCTCAAATTTATCGCATTTAAGGTCAAAACTGCAGAGTCTCATCTCTGAGAAGAGCTGCTCATCGAGTGTTTGGATCTCTTTTGTGTAGTTTATGTAAAAGAGCGTTGCTATCAATATGCCAAGAGAGCTAAAAAATAGCAAAAAGCTCTTTAAAAATGATTCTCTCTCCGCTCTACTCAACTATATATCCTACTGAACGAAGGTTTTTAATATTGAGCCCCGTCGTCTGTTTTAGTTTTGTGAGTGCTACTCTAAGTGCAGATGAGGAGGGTTTCTCCAGACACTCAAGCAGCATATCCTGCGTGATGACCTGAGAGATATTTCTTATAAAGAGGCTAAAGAGTCTCTCTTGAACTTCTCCAAGCGCTATTGTGTGACCATTTTTTTTAAGAGTTTTTGTCTTTGGATCATACTCCAGATCTTTGTACTTGATAGTCGCATTTGTGTCTGCAAATTTGGCGTTTACTCTGATTAGTAGCTCTTCTGGAAAGAAGGGTTTTTTGATGTAGTCCTGCGCCCCTACGGCAAAAGCCTTTGAGATGGAGCCAAGATCGACAAGGGCGCTGATAAATATGGTCGGGGTCTTATCATCCGCTTCACGGAGTGATCTTAGAAGTTCAACTCCGTTGATGTCGGGAACGTTTATATCAAATATATAGAGATCAAACCCGCCATCATACGATGCATCCGCCGCTTCATCACCGTCTCTTGCAAGCGTGAGTGAGTAACCTTCACCCTCTAGCAGTTCTACGAGTGTCTGAGCCAAGATGGAGTCATCTTCTAAAAGCAGGATTCTTTTTTTCATACTAAATTATATTACAAAAGTGTTAGCGATATATTTTTTTACAGATATTTTAGATAAAAGTTGAGGTTAGTAGTGGCCAAAAGAGAGAACTCCTTTGGCGTAGATATTTAATGAAATGCTCTGTTAAGAGCGCAGAAAAGTGCTTTGACAGAAGCAGTAGCTATGTCGTTGTCGCTCCCTACTCCAAAGCAGGAGAGGGTATCCTCTGTCTCTATCTCTATATATGCAATAGCTTTGGCAGAGCTCTTGTTTCCAAGAGAGTGCTCGTAGTATGAGTTTATGCTAAACTCGTTTTTATACTCTTTCATAAGAGCATCTTTACATGCATCTACAGGACCGTTGCCCTCTCCATCCGCTACGATCTCTATGCCGTCATGGAAGTATGTAAGCGTACATTTTGAGATGCCTTTTACGGAAGAGACCGTAAAATCTACCAAAGAGATATGCTCTTTGACTCTGAAGTAGTTCTCGTTAAATATCTCAAAGAGCTCCTCTGCAGTCAGCTCTTGCCCTTTTTTGTCACTCACCTCTTGGACAAGTTTGCCCACTTCAGGATGCATCGCTTTTGGAAGCTGATAGCCGAAATTTTTCTCTAAAATGTACGCAACTCCACCTTTGCCCGACTGAGAGTTGATACGGATAATGCTCTCGTAGCTTCTTCCCACATCTTCAGGGTCTATCGGAAGATAAGGAACTTCCCAGAAGACTTCGGTATGGGATTTTCTGTAAGCAAGACCTTTGTTTATAGCATCTTGATGAGAGCCTGAGAATGCCGTATATACAAGCTCGCCTACATAAGGGTGGCGCACGTGTGTCTCTATCTCCGTACATCTCTCTACAATATCTACAACTTCGTTTACGTCGCTGAAGTCAAGATTTGACTCAACTCCCTGCGTTGTCATATTGAGTGCAAGTGTGATGATGTCTACGTTTCCGGTTCTCTCGCCGTTACATAAAAGTGTACCTTCTACTCTGTCCGCGCCTGCTAAAAGTGCCAACTCTGTTGCAGCCACGCTTGTTCCTCTGTCATTATGAGTGTGCGTAGAGATTATTACATTTTCTCTGTTGTGTAAATGCTCGCTCATCCACTCGATCTGGTCTGCATAAACGTTTGGAGTCGCCATCTCAACCGTTGCAGGGAGGTTTATGATAACTTTTCTCTTCTCGCCAATGCCCCATCTTGCAGTTACTGCGTTGGATATCTCGGCTGCAAACTCTAATTCTGTTCCGGTAAAACTCTCAGGCGAATACTCTAAAAATATCTCTCCGTCATGATTTTTCTCATACTTCTTGACAAGATCTACACCCTCCAATGCAAGTGCGATGATCTCCTCTTTTGACTTTTGGAACACTATCTTTCTTTGCGCGGTCGATGTCGAGTTGTAAAGATGAACGGTAGCTTTTTTGACACCTTTTAACGCTTCGAACGTCTTTGCAATAAGATGCTCCCTTGCTTGAACCAAGACTTGGATCGTAACATCGTCAGGAATTAGATTGTCATCTACAAGACGGCGTAAAAAATCAAATTCTACTTTAGATGCCGAAGGAAAACCTACCTCGATCTCTTTAAATCCGATTTTAAGTAAGAGTGCATAAAGGGAGAGCTTTTTGTTCATGTCCATAGGGTTTATAAGTGCCTGATTACCGTCACGTAAATCGACACTGCACCACTTAGGAGCTTTTGTTATACGGTTAGAAGGCCATTTTCTATTTGGCAAATCTATCTTTGGATAGGGACGATATTTTCCCTGGGGAATATTTTTCATAATATACCTTTGAACATAAAATTTCAATAATGCACTCTTAAATACTATTATTGTAATGCGAATTATAGCGAATTTACGGTTAGTTGAATGTTTGAAAAGGAGAAGAAGTCCCGTAAAAAAGCGGGACTTAAAGTTTTAGCACTGGTAAGTAGTTTTAAACTCGTAAGCAGTAGGACGACCCTCATCCGGCCATACGTCTCTTTTAAATCTGTAATCTTTGTACGCATTGATAAACTCAGGCGTAAATACAGGCTTTAAGAAGTCGTTATCACGGATAAGAGACTCTAGTGAACCGCGAAGAGTGTGAGGCATCTGAGGAATACCCTTTTCACGGATCTCATCTAGAGTAAGCTCAAACAGATCCTCATCCATTGGACCAATTGGGATATCTTTGTTCTTGATACCGTCAAGTCCTGCCATCATAAGAGCGGCAAATGCAAGGTAAGGACAAGCCGTAGAGTCAGGGAATCTCATCTCGACACGAGTTGATTTTTCACCGGAACCATAAGGGATACGGCAGCTTGCCGAACGGTTTTGCATAGAGTATGTCAAAATCGAAGGAGCCTCAAAACCAGGGATCAATCTCTTGTAAGAGTTTGTAGTCGGGTTTGTAAATGCCGCGATAGCGCGAGCATGCTTGAAAACACCGCCTATGTAGTTAAGCGCCATCTCGCTTAGGTTTGCATAGTTTCCTTTTTCATAGAAAAGATTTTTGCCATCTTTCCATAGTGACTGGTGAACGTGCATACCGTTTCCGTTGTCGCCAAATATCGGTTTTGGCATAAAAGTAGCAGTTTTTCCGTTTAGGTGAGCTACCATCTTGACAACATATTTTAGCTTCTGAACGTTGTCTGCCGCACCGATGATGTCAGAGAAAACAATCCCGATTTCGCCTTGACCTTGAGCAACTTCGTGGTGACCAAGAATTACTTCTAAGCCTACCTGCTCCAGAACCATCATCATCTCAGCTCTAAGATCTACCATGCTATCAGTCGGAGCTACAGGGAAGTAACCACCCTTGTTTCCAGGTCTGTGACCCGAGTTATACATATCTGAGTAGCTTGTGTTTGAGTTCCACTCACCCTCTTCGGTATCTATTTTGTAGCCTGCTTCATTAGGATTGTCTACGAACTGAATATTATCAAAAACAAAGAACTCGTTTTCAGGTCCAAAGTATGCTGCATCTGCTATGCCTAAAGACTCTGCATGTTTAAGTGTCGCTTTTGCAATTGAGCGAGGACATCTCTCATACATACGCTCTTTGTAGATGTCGTAAACGTCACAAAATAATATAACGGTAGGGTCTGCAGTAAAAGGGTCCAAAAATGCAGTAGGAACGTCTGCTTTTAAGATCATGTCCGATCTGTTGATAGGCTGCCATGCATCAATTGATGAGCCGTCAAACGGGAAACCGTTTTCTAGTATCTCTCTTGTAACCGCACTTTTGCGGTAACTTACGTGATGCCAAGTACCTTTAATGTCCGTAAATCTCAAATCTACAAATTGAACATCATTCTCTTCGCAAAAAGTAAAAAACTCATCTATACTGTTTACAAATTTTCCCATTATTTCTATCTCCTGAATTTAATAGTAACAGTATACCTTATTAATTTGGCAATGAAAAAGCAAAACTGATTAAAATTTAAGCAGTTTCGATATTTTTTCTTTTTTTCTCCACTGTATAACAGACAGTGGTAGCTTTAGGGGGTTGTAGGGACTTTAGTCCCTGCCACCAAAACGGACGAGTTCGTTTTGGTGTATAACATTAGTGATATTATTTAAAAAGTTTTATCTCTCCGCCCTGCTCGGCATACATCATCAGGTTTGCTATGTTCACGCTTCTGTCGCATGAGCGTTCGAGTTTTCTAAGGCTTCCTAAAATTTTTACATAATCGATGGAGAGCTCTTTTTCATCTATTATCCTGTTTAATATCTCTTTTTCCAAAACAGCAAAAAGATCATCGTTCATACTCTCTTCAACAAGTACTTTTCTGTAGTTGTCCTCATAATTGCACTCCTCTTTTTTATCAAAGCACTCCAGAATGTATTTAAGGGCATTGACGCTGCTTTTGTGAAGAAGAATGATGCTTGGCTTAAACGGTTCTATATTACATTCGTTAGTTGTATGTTCGCTCATTCTGCGAGCATATTTTTTAACTCCCTCTCCGGTACGTACGATCTCGTTTGTCATCTTCAAGTAAGCAACCAAAAATCTAAGCTCTTTTGCTTCAGGGCCGAAAAGCGCAAAGGTCTTAATGATCTCATTATCGATCTCATCACCTTTGAAACCGATCTTCTCAAGGCTCTTTTGAACCTCTTTAAACATTTGTGCGTCAGATAGTTTAAATGCTTCTAGGGCAAGTTCGTCAGCCGCCGTTATCTCTCTTAAAAGAGCAGATATTTTTTCTCTTATATTACCTATTTTCTCATCATATTTACTCAACATATTTATCCTTTATTATCAACCGAATTTTCCGGTAATGTACTCTTCTGTAAGTCTCTCTTTTGGTGTTACAAACAGCTCTTCCGTGCGTCCAAGTTCTACAAGCTCACCTAAATACATAAAGCCCGTATAATCACTTACACGTGCGGCTTGCTGCATATTATGCGTTACTATTATTATGGATACTCTCTCTCTAAGAGAGACGACCAGCTCTTCGATTCCGGCTGTTGAGATCGGGTCAAGCGCAGATGTAGGCTCGTCAAACAGAAGCACTTCAGGCTCGACGGCGATCGCTCTTGCGATGCATAGTCTCTGCTGCTGACCGCCTGAGAGTCCGTTTGCATCATGTTTTAATCTATCTTTTACCTCTTGCCAGATCGCAGCGTCTTGAAGCGATTTTTCCACTCTGTCTTGAAGCTCTGTCTTGTTTTTAATCCCCTGAAGTCTCAGTCCGTAAGCAACGTTGTCAAATATGCTCATAGGAAAAGCTGTAGGTTTTTGAAAGATCATCCCTATCTGAATTCTAAGCTTTATAAGATCCTCTTTTGCATCCAAGATATTTCTGTCTTTAAAGAGTATCTCTCCGCCGTAGCTGTTGCCGGGATAGAGATCATGCATACGGTTAAAACTTCTAAGTAGCGTTGTCTTACCGCATCCTGAAGGTCCTATCAGTGCCGTAATACTATGTTTTGCAATAGGCATAGTGAGCTTTTTAATATTTGGTTCATGTGCACCCGCATATGTAAACTCGAAGTTTTTAACTTCAAGCGCTTTCTCTGTGGCTATATCAATAATTGTTGCCATTAATTCTTCCCTCTCTTTTTGAGTAAAAATAGTCTTCCTAGAATGTTGAGCGTTAAAATAAACATACTTAAAATAAACGCGGCTGCCCATCCAAGTTTCTGCCAATCCTCATACGGACTTGTTGCATAGTTGTACATCGTAACCGTCAGTGAAGCCATCGGCTGGCTCATATCGGTATTTAAAAAGTTGTCGTTAAACGAAGTAAATAGAAGCGGTGCTGTCTCTCCCGCAACGCGCGCTACTCCGAGTAGAACACCTGTTAATATACCCGCTTTTGCACCGCGGTAGACAACCTGAATTATAACTTTATATTTAGGAGCTCCAAGTGCGAAGGCAGCTTCACGAAGGGTTGATGGTACAAGGTGGAGCATATCATCTGTCGTTCTTAAAATTATCGGCAGCATAATTATCATAAGTGCAATTGAACCTGCCCACCCGCTAAACTGTCCCGTAGGAGCAACAACGATAGCGTAAACAAAAGCTCCGATAACTATTGATGGAGCAGACATCATGATATCTGAGATATCGCGTATGGTCTCTGCCAACTTAGATTTTTGTCCATACTCGCTTAGATATGTTCCTGCTAAAATCCCAAGAGGTACGCCAAAGAGCGATGCGTAGGAAACAAGAAGAAGCTGACCTATAAGAGCATGCTTTAATCCTCCGCTCTCATTGCCGGGAGGTGCTCCTTCGTTAAGAAAGATTGTCGTGCTCAGCGCATCTATGCCGTTAATGACCAAAATGCTTAGTATCCATAGCAAAAAGCCTATTCCGACAATAGCAGAGAGCGTGGAGAGCGTCATTACAATATTGTTTGTGATGATCCTTTTTTGAGTGTGCGTCATTGTCCTATCCTTTTTCTGCGTAAAAAGTAAAACTTGGCAATAGAGATGATCGTAAAGCTGATAACCAATAACAGAAGCGAGAGCTCAAAGAGTGATGAGTAGTAGAGCTCGCTGTCCGCCTCTGCAAACTCATTTGCCAAAGTTACCGGAATAGATGTCGCCGGTTGTGTCAAATCGATCGAGATATTATGTACGTTGCCCATAACGAATGTAACTGCCATTGTCTCGCCGATCGCACGTCCAAGTGCTAAAATAAACGAACCGATAATACCGGCTTTAGCGTAAGGGATGATAATATCTTTTACAACATCCCACTTAGTCGCACCTAGCGCGTAAGCCGACTCTTTTAGGATATCGGGAGTAGTATTCATCGCATCACGGGTAACCGCCGCCATAAAGGGAAGGATCATAATGGAGAGAACGATTCCCGCAGTCAGCATACTGATACCGATACCGCCGAAAATATCGCGGATGATAGGAACAAAGTAAAAAAGTCCCCACATACCGTAAACAACAGATGGAATAGCCGCTAAAAGCTCTATGGAAACGCCTACGGGCATTTTGATCTTTGCGTGGGCGATCTCGCTTAAAAAGATAGCGACACCAATAGCTACTGGAACAGCTAAGAGCATTGCTAAAAAAGTTGAGACAACAGAGCCGTAGATAGCAGGAAGAGCCCCGAACTTCTCTAAGTTGGGTGCCCATTTATCCTCTGTGAGAAAACTAAATCCAAATGCTTTGATCGATTCTAGCGAGTGTTCAAAAAGAACGGTAAATATCCAAGCAACGATAAGCAGTACGCCAAGGGCTATAAACTTTGTTGCATTTGCAAAGATTTTATCTATCATATTACTCAACTGCTCTCTCCAGTAAAAAAGTTTGCAATTGTATGTAATCTTGATTACAAAAAGGTTACGAAACGGTTACCAAAGCCGTAAGTATTTATCAAGAGGATTATTAATATACTTATGAAGATGATGTAAAAAAGGGCTTTAAAGGAGTGTTATGAAAGAGAAGAGAGAAGCTGATAGCGACAGAAGAAAAAGAGACAGAGACAGAAGAGAAGAGAGTAAAGATGGCAAGGTAAGAGTCTGGGTAAAGGAGGAGACTCTTCTATATGAAGAGGAGCTGAAAAAGCTGCAGATCGAGCTTCTTAAATTTCAAAATCATGTAAAAGAGCAGGGGCTTAAAGTAGTTATGATCTTTGAGGGGCGTGACGCCGCAGGCAAGGGTGGAACGATAAAGAGGATCATAGAACATCTAAACCCAAGGGGGGCGAGAGTCGTAGCACTTCCAAAACCAAGCGATCAAGAGCAAACACAGTGGTATTTTCAAAGATATGTAGAGCATCTGCCGTCTGCGGGAGAGATGGTCTTTTTTGACAGAAGCTGGTATAACAGAGCGATGGTCGAGCCTGTTATGGGATTTTGCACCGAGAGAGAGCATCATAAGTTCTTAAAAGATGCGCCTCTGTTTGAAAAGATGTTGGCGGAGGAGGATATCAAGATATTTAAATTTTACTTCTCGGTTACAAAAGAGGAGCAGGCAAAGAGATTTGCAAAAAGAGAGCAGGACCCTCTAAAACAGTATAAGTTATCTGACGTGGATGCCAAGGCTCAAGAGCTTTGGGATGCCTACGCTTTGGCAAAGTATATGATGCTAAGTGCTACACACACGGAGATCTCACCGTGGACGGTAGTAAAGAGCGACAGCAAGAAAAAGGCGAGAATAAATACTATAAAGCACATCCTCAATTTTGTAGAGTACCCGGAGAAGATAGACGCAAGAGAGATCGAAGTGGACAAGGAAGTGATAATATTCGGCAGAGACGAGACCATTGCGATGGAGGGACAGTTTAAATTTGCATCCGATGCAGAGTAGTCTTTTGTAATCATCTTGTAATATGGAGCAATTATAATTTCGCTAAACATTCAAAAAGGAAAACAAATGTTAAAGAAATTAGCTCTAGCTGCAATAGTCACTGCGGCGTCAATTACATCTTCGTTCGCGTCTGACAAAATAAACGGTGCCGGCGCGTCGTTTCCTGCTCCACTCTATTATGATTGGGCATTTAACTACAAGAAAGACAGTGAGAATCTTGTTAACTACCAGTCAATCGGTTCTGGCGGGGGAATCAAGCAGATCGCTAAAAGAGTTGTTGATTTCGGTGCATCTGACGAAGCGCTAGATACAAAAAAACTTGCAAAAGATAAGCTTTTACAGTTTCCTGCAGTTATCGGTTCAATAGTAGTTGCTTTTAACGTAGAGGGAATTGCAGATGCAACTCTAAAGCTTAGTAATGAAGTAGTTGCGGATATTTTCGCAGGAAAGATCACTACATGGAATGATGCGGCAATCGCAGCTGATAACAAAGGTCTTGATCTTCCAAACCAAAAGATCATAGTAGTTCACCGCTCGGATGGATCTGGAACGACATATAACTTTACATACTACCTGACAAAAAGCTCTAAAAACTGGAAAGAGAACTTCGGAATAGGCAAAGCTGTTGACTGGGCTGTTGGCATTGGCGGAAAAGGTAACGAGGGTGTTGCAAGTTTGGTAAAACAGACTCCTTACTCTATAGGTTACATTGAAAACGCATATAAAGAGAAGAACAACTTAAGCGCGGCTGTTTTAAAAACTGCAAGCGGTAAATGGGTTGCTGCAACGGAAGATAACTTCAAAGCTGCTGCAAAGTACGCAACATGGACAAAAGAGGATCACTTTCACTCTGTTTTAGCTCTGCAAGCAGGTGATACTTCATACCCGATCGTTGCGGCAACGTTTATACTTCTTCCAAAAGAGAAGCCTGAGATGAACAAAAAGATCTTAGAGTTCTTTGAGTACGCTTTTAAAAACGGTGACGAGAGCGCTAAGAAGTTAGGTTATATCCCTCTTCCAAAAGAGACTAAAGATATGATCAAAGAGTATTGGGCAGCCAATATAAAATAGTCATTTGTTAATAATCATTCTCCTAAATTTTCTCTCCTAAGAAAATCTCCTAAAAAGCCCCTCTATCTTAAGTGATAGAGGGGCTTTTTTCATTTAAAACAGCTCTTTTTACTGTAATCTTTTCGTAACCTAACCATTTTATAATTCTCTCACAACAAAATAAGGGATTCAAAAAATGAAAAAAACGGTTATATCAACAATAGCTGCTTTAGCGATAGCTGCAACAGGCCTAAGTGCTACACAGTTCTATGTAGATGAAAAAGGTCAGGTTTTTACAACTGCCGCTGAAGGACGTGTAGCTATTAATGTAGAAGAAGCAGGCAAAGTTCTTAACTCAGCAGAAGTACCAGAGAAAAAAACTAAAAGTGGATTTTTTGATAGGTTTCATGCAAAAGGAGATCTTAGATTAAGACAAGAGGTAATAGAAAAAGAGGGAAAAGCTGATGTAAATCGTGAAAGATATAGATTCAGATACTCTGTAAACTTTGATGCAACTGATAATATTAGACTAGAGACAGCTGTCTCGAGTGGTAAATATAACCCGACATCAGGAAATGTAAGCTTTAAAAGTGATGAAAATATTCAAGAGTACTTTATAGATGAGCTTAAAATCGATATACTTGCTCTTAAATACTCATTTGACAACTCATGGGTTAGAGTCGGTAAGCAGGCACATGATATCTATAGACCTATTAAGACACAACTTGTATGGGATAATGATATTCGCTTAGAAGGTCTTAACTACGGTTATAAAGATGATAGCAGTATGATTAGAGTTGGTGTTAACAGAGTGCATAGAGAAAAAGATAACAGGGATGGTGGTAATATCAATATTTTCTTAGCTCAGTATGTGCATACTCAAAAGCTTGACGATGCAAAGTTAAACTTGGGTGCTGCATATTATCATTATGATAATGTTAAAGGTAACACTGACCCATATGGAAGTTTTATGAATAACACAAAAGAAACAGTAAATGGTGTTGAAGTATATAAAGAAGATTATGGAATTGTAGAGGCTTTTGCTGAGGTACAAGTTAAAGACTTAGTAATGGGTATGCCGGCTAAAGCAGCAGTAATATTAGCATATAATGCACTAGCTAGTAATGATAATTTTGGATATGACATAAGTGCAGAACTTGCTATGACTAAGAAGTGGAAAGCGGCTGTAACGTATAGAGATGTTCAAAAAGATGCAGTTTTTGGAGCGCATAACGATTCAGACTTTAGTGGCGGTGGAACAGATAGTAAAGGCTACTATGTTAAAACAAAATATGCATTTGCTAAAAATGTAGATGTTGCTGGATGGTGGAACTGGAGTAAACTGGGTGATGTTGAACTAGATTACCACCGTGTACAACTCGATGTTATTCTTAAGTTCTAATAGGTAGAAGAGTAAACAACAATAATTTTTTTCTCTCCCTCTTCTTTTTCCCCTTAAATACAAAGCCCCTTGTGGCTTTGTACCTTTTGTGACAATATTTTAATAAAACCTTAAAGATACGACAGATAGAATAAATCAGAATTAATTTACCGGAGTTTATATGCTAAAAAGAGTAGCTTTTATAATTTTGGGTGCTTTGTTATTTATATCCTGCTCTTCTAGCTACAATAAAAAATTAAAGATCTCTGCTACTACATGGATAGGCTATACACCTCTCTTTTACGCAAAAGAGATGGGATGGCTTGAACCTCTTAACATCAAACTTCTAAACGTCTCCTCTCTTAGTGAAAATATGTATCTGTATAAAGCCGGAAACGCTGATGCTTACGTCGGAACACAGTATGAGTATAACATCCTCAGTAAAGAGGATTCGACGCTTATTCCTATAATGCTATTTGACAAATCTCACGGCGGAGATATTATTATGAGCAACAGAGCTATTGGCGAGCTTATAAGCACAAGCGATCAGATTGATGCATATCTGGAGATGGACTCTATAAACTACACTCTTCTTGAAGATTTTATAAAAAAGAGCGGTATAAACGAAGAGAGAATAAACTACATAAATGAAGACCAAGCAACGATATCTACGTTGGAGTCGATCATCTCAGAGAAGCCGACTATTGTGGTGACATACTCTCCCTATGATGCTGATATTAAAAAGAAGGGTTTTATGAGGATCGCCTCTACAAAAGATGAGTTTGATCTTTTGGTGGTAGATGCGATGTTTACTACAAAAAAAGTGCTTCAAAATCACAGAGGACAGTTTGAGGGGCTTAAAAAAGCGGTGGATAGAGCTATTGTTGAACTTCATAAGAACCCAAGAGAGTTTTACGAGAAGGTAAAGCCGTATATTTTAGAGATAAAATATGATGAGTTTAGAGAGTCGCTAAACAATATTATATGGATAAACGAGAATATGCCTCGTGAGCTAAAAAATAGAATTAAAAAAGAAGATTTTCCTATAGAAGATTTGATCTAAGATGTCTATGAGCATACAAAAATTCATATTTTCACTAGTTGCAACCCTTTTTAGCATACTTTACATCCTCTTTTTTTACTACCATTTCGCACAGCAGGAAAAAACGGCAGAGGCAATACTAAGAGCTATAAATTCGCAGATGCTTGAGACAAGTTATCACCTCTCAAAAGAGATCAAAAGCATAAACGATGTCGCTTCTCTTCGCGCAATGCTTGACAGGATCGCTTCAAACGGCGACTTTATAGACTCCATATTTATACACGACGAAGATGAGATCCTTATCTCGACCGATCCGTTTCGCCGCAAGACGATCTCAACAAATCTTATCTTTAGCAGCGGGCTCTCTGCGTACGACAAACTTGAGCAGATCGAGGCGATAGAAGAGGATGTAAGATTTTATGAGGGCAAAAAAGCGACAGTTCTAAAACTTACTTTTGTTTTGGATAAAGATGAGATATCGCTATATTTTAGTGAAAGAAAGTCGAAGTTTCTGCTCTATTTCGGTCTTGCCCCTATCTTTATCTTTATCTTTTTATGGTTTCTTCTGCGCGGATTTATAGCAAAACCGCTTGAGAGGCTTCGTCAATTTGCATATTATCAAAGTGAGATACCCAAAGCTTTTAAGCTAAGAGAGTTGGAGACTATCCGCTACTCAATGGTACAGACTTTTCAAAGACTTGAAAATGAGAAAAAAGAGCTCTATGATATGGCAAGAACGGATATGCTAAGCGGGCTCGCAAACAGAAATGCCCTAGAAGAGTATGCCCATCGTTTGATTGCAAACTCTTCGCGTGAAAGAAAAGAGTTTGCATTTTTGTTCGTAGATCTTGACAACTTTAAAGATATAAACGACTCTCTTGGGCACAATGTTGGTGATGAGCTCTTAAAGAAGATATCCTCAATGATAAGCGAGGCTCTTCGCTCGAACGATTTTGTGGCTCGCGTAGGCGGGGATGAGTTTGTTGTGATAGTCGAGAAGTATCACTCAATTATGGAGCTAACGGCAATAGTAGAGCGTATTCAGAACTATTTAGAACAGACTTGGATAATCCAGACCCATCCTATAAGTGTAGGAAGCAGTATCGGGATCGCTTTTTATCCAAAAGATGGCAGAGATCTCATCTCTCTTATGAAAAACTCAGACATCGCCATGTATGAAGCAAAAAACAGAGGGCGCGGAAGGTATCACTTCTTTACAGAGGAGTTAAACAAAAGAGTTCAAGACTCAATATCGTTAGATAAAAATATGAGAAAAGCACTTGAAAATGATGAGTATCAGCTCCATTATCAGCCAAAGATAGATATAAAAAGCGGTACTATTGTTGGAGCTGAGGCGCTTATTAGATGGGTTAGCCCAACTCAGGGCTCTATTGCACCGGATGTCTTTATCTCTCTTGCCGAAGAGAACGGTTTTATAAACGAGCTTGGATGGTGGGTGCTTCAAGATGCGATAAGACAGCATACTCTTTGGAAAAATAAGGGGATAGATATTTCTATCTCAATCAATGTGTCTGCAAAACAGCTCTTAGGGGATAACTTTATAGATCAATTCAAAAAGCTTTTAGATGATAACGAAGTAGACCCGGGGAAAATAGATATAGAGATCACCGAGTACCTCTTTTTGCAACATAGTGAAGAGAACTCAAAGATACTTCATGAGCTTCATGATTATGGAGTTAAAATATCTCTGGATGATTTTGGAACGGGCTACTCCTCTCTATCATACCTTAAGAGATTTCCGATTGACAATCTTAAGATAGACAAAGCGTTTATCGATGATTATGACAGCAAACGCGGTTCTATATTTGTTGATACAATCGTTAAGATGGGGCAGACATTAAATATGAAGGTAATAGCGGAGGGAGTAGAGCATAAGGAGCAGGTTGAGTATCTAAGTAAAATAGGATGCGATCAGTATCAAGGCTACTACTTTTCAAGAGCTCTTAACGCGGATGATTTTGAGACTCTTTTTTTAGAGCAAAGCCATTAATACAATATAAACGTCATTTTGGATAGAATATCAAAATTTTTATGTAGTAATTATTGGAGAAATGAATGAATGCTGCCAAATATATTTGGATGAATGGTAAGTTTGTTGCATGGGATGATGCGAAAGTTCACGTGCTGTCGCATACGCTGCACTATGGAAACGGTGTTATTGAAGGAACAAAAGCGTATAAGACAGAGAGAGGATATGCAATTTTTCGTCTAAATGACCATACTAAGAGATTAAAAGATTCTGCGAAGATGACGCTGATGGACATCCCTTTTTCTGTTGAAGAGATGAATGAAGCTCAGATAGAGCTGATAAGAAAAAATGATTTTAGCGGCGATAATGTATATCTTCGTCCATTTGCATTTTTAGGCTACGGTGTTATGGGTGTTTATCATAAAGATGCTCCTGTTGAGACTGCGGTAGCTGCATGGGAGTGGGGCGCATATCTTGGGGAAGAGGGGATGAAAAAGGGTATAAAACTCAAAATCGTCTCTATGACAAGACCTGCAAACACTTCAAATATGGGTAAAGCAAAAGCAACGGCAAACTATCTGAACTCTCAGATGGCAAAGTATGAAGCGATTGACTGCGGATATGAAGAGGCACTTCTTCTTGATGACCAGGGATATGTTGCTGAAGCGAGCGGTGCAAGCTTTTTTATGGTAAAAAACGGTGTGCTTATCACGCCTCCAAATGATAATTCTCTGGAGTCGATCACGCAAAAAACAGTTATCGAGATGGCGCAAAATATGGGCATTAAAGTTGAACGTAAACGTATCTCAAGAGAGGATGTCTACATTGCAGATGAGGCATTTTTAACGGGAACTGCCGCTGAAATAACTCCGGTACGTATCATCGATGCAAGAGAGATAGGATGCGGTGCGCGCGGAGAGATGACAGAAAAATTGCAAAGCGGATACTTTGATATAGTATTTGGACGCAACAAAGAGTACGAGCACTATTTAACATACGTATAAGTAGCTTTAGTGTGTAACATCAGATAAAAAGGAATAGATAAATGAAGGAAAATATAACAATGGCATCAGATATGAATGACTACTTTAACAAAAAAAAGAGCCAAGGCGGCGGATATGAGAACAAATCTACCGGCGGAAGCGGTGGAGGACCTAATATTCCTCAGATGCCAAAGATAGATTTTAACTTCGGCGGAGGAAAAGCGGGAATAGCTTATTTTTTAATTGCCGTTGTCTTAGTGTTGGTCTTAGCAAAACCTTTTACGATCATAGAAGAGGGAGAAAGAGGAATCCTAAGTACTAACGGTAAATATTCCGATCAAGCCCTTCTTCCTGGGCTTCATTTTATTGTTCCCGTTATTCAAAAAGTGTACAAAGTAGATACTAAAGTTCGTATCGTAAACTACGCTTCAAGCATAGAGGCAGGTTCGAGTGATGCTCTTGGCGTGAATGTAAGACCTGCAATTACAGTTCTTGATAAGCGCGGATTGCCTGTCTCTATCGAGCTTACAGTTCAGTACAGGCTGGATGCTCAGTTTGCTGCTCAGACAATCTCGAACTGGGGCTTTGCATGGGAAGATAAGATAATCCATCCTGTTGCAAGAGACATCGTTAGAAATGTTGTCGGTAAATATGATGCAGAGATGCTTCCTCAGATGAGAAACTCTATCGCAACTGAGATCGATACACAGATTAGAGAGAAGATAGAGAAACTTGAGAACACTCCTGCTGATCTTCAATCTATTCAGCTTCGTGCTATCATCCTGCCTCCAAAAGTTAAAGAGCAGATAGAGAATGTCCAGATCGCAAAGCAGCAGGTACAACGTGCAGAGCAAGAGGTACAGCGTGCAGAGCAAGAGGCACTAAGACGTGCTGCTGAGTCAAGAGGTATTGCAGAGAAAGCGAGAATTGAGGCGCAGGGTCTAGCGGATGCGGTTACTATCGAAGCTGAAGCAAAAGCAAAGGCAAACCACCTGATCTCAAAATCACTTACTGCTCAGTTGCTGCAGTTAGAGCAGGTTCAGGTTCAAGGCAAGTTTAACGAAGCTCTTAGAGAAAATAAAGATGCAAAAATATTCTTAACACCTGGCGGTTCAACTCCAAATATCTGGGTTGATATGAAAGATCCCCAAAGAAAAGCGTCAATAACAAACTAATATGCAAGAGACAATAGATAAAATAGACTGGCAAAAGATCTCCCTTCTGCCAGTTGTCGTTCAAGACGTTAAAAGCAACGAAGTGTTGATGATGGCTTATATGAACAAAGAAGCTCTTGAACTATCCCTAAAAACAAGAACAGCACACTACTTCTCCCGATCAAAACAGCGTATTTGGAAAAAAGGCGAGAGCAGTGGGCATACCCAGCAGATAGAATCCTTCAACATAGATTGTGATAATGACACACTTCTGATAAAAGTCGTGCAGCATGGCGTAGCTTGTCATACTGGTCGTCGTTCATGTTTCTTTACAGAGCTGGAATCAGGCAAGATCCAAAGTGATGTAGAGGTGAGCAGCGAAGCGCTTTACGGTGTGATCGATACTCTTTATCATACTATTCAAGAGAGAAAAAATGCAGATCCGGACTCTTCATGGACGGCAAAACTGCTCAGCAAAGGCGATAATACGATTTTAAAAAAAGTCGTAGAAGAGGCTGGAGAGTTTAGTTTTGCATACAAAGACAATGATGAAGCAGAGATGATATATGAGGCGGCTGATCTGACCTATCATATGCTTGTGGCACTTGCGGCAAAAAATATCTCTCCCGACAGAGTTAAGCAGGAGCTCTCCCGCAGATTTAACATGAGCGGCATAGCGGAAAAAAATTCAAGAGACAGCTGATAGATGAGCGGGACAATAAGTAAATTTATAAATGAGCTCATTCTTTACGACTATATCTTATTCGGTGCCCTCTTTTTACTTTTTATTCTATTTGTAACTATTGGCATTCTACTTAGAAAAAGAGGTGCTATTGCGATCTTGCTTATACTTTTTGCATTCACTCAGCTAATCGTCGGCTCAACGTATGGCTACATTAAGATGCATGAGTATCTATTTACAAATGAGACCGCTATAACAAGCCAAAAAAAATTAAATTTCACTCAGGCTATAGTTCTATACGGATCGGTAAAAAATATATCCCAGAGAGACTTTTCAAGCTGTAATATTACTGCCACAGTTTATAAAAAGAGTGGTAACAAGATAAAAGATTATATACTTATGCTAAAACCACTCAATAAAATGTCGATCATTGAGCAAGGTATCGTAAAAGATGAGAAGCGAGAGTTTAAGATGATTATAGAGCCTTTTACATATGGCGGTGACTATAATATTACGTTGGGAGCAAATTGCAGATGAACACACTGTTTAATGAGTGGCACTATATTGTCTTAGGTGTTATTTTACTGATTCTTATCGGAGGTATTGCAATAGCATTTAAAGATGAGAACTCGAAACTAAGATCTCAGATAATATTCTCAACGATTCTTATAACTGCCGTATTAGCAGGCTTTAGCGTCTTTGTAGTTGATAAATATACAAAAAAAGCAAAGCTCTACAAGATGGAGAACAAGAGAAATCTCAGTACAGAGCAGATCATGTACAGCGGTATAGTGAGAAATGAGGGAGATTATGAAATAGGCGAGGTCACCTTTGAGATAAAACTTGTTAACAAGGGACACTTAAGCGGCAACGTAAAGGCGGGGTCATTTTATAAGCCAAGCGGTTTTTTTGACTTTTTTTCAGGAGAGAGTGTCAGCGGCAAAAGCAAGCCCCAGCAGATTACTCATGAATTTGTCGTAGCTACAAACCTAAAACCTGGTGAGTCTAGGGAGTTTAGAGTCTATTTTGACTATCCTCCATACTTTAGAGGCGTTGCTCATTTCGCAAAAATATATGCTCACTAGTATTTAAGTCCAAGCGGTTTTAGTGCGGCATTTATATTTTTAATTTGAGTGTTTTTATCTCTGCACCAATCAGGTGATAAAAGAGAGCTGTCATCTATCCCTGCCGTTACTCTTTGAACAGATACATTTTGCGGCTTCATCTTAATCGCTTCAATTAGTACGTCCAAATACTCATCTTCACTTATCGGTGTGAACTTTCCTTTTAAAAAGTCATTTGCAAGAGATGTTTTTTTAACAACGTAAAGGGGATGGTATTTTACAGAGTCGATTCCCCAGCTGTAAGCCTCTTTTGCAGTACGCAGCATCATCTCTTTTGTCTCATCGGGCAGACCGAATATAAGATGTCCGCAAACATGCAGCCTTTTGCTTTTTGCTTTTAAAATCCACTCTTTTACATTTGCACTGTCATGCCCGCGGTTGATCTTTAAAAGAGTCTCATCATAAACGGATTGAATTCCAAACTCTATCCATATCTCTTTTGTTCGGTTAAGCTCGGCTAGATAATCCAGAGTCTCTTCTGTTATGCTGTCCGAGCGCGTTCCTATACTAAGCCCTACAACGTCATCAAACGTAAGAGCTTTGTCGTAGAGCGCTTTAAGTGTCTCAAAGGGCGCGTATGTATTTGTAAACGATTGAAAGTAGACCAAAAACTTCTGTGCGCCATACTCTTCGCGTTGTCTCTTGCTTATGGCTTTAAACTGAATTTCTAGTTGTGCTAGCTGCTTGTCAAGATTTGGGTTTGTCTTTGAGTCCAGATTGAGGTGAAAACCCTTGAGTTCTTGCGTTTCACCGGTACTTGCGCTAAAAGAGTCATTTTCGCAGAAGGTACATCCGCCTTTTGCTACGGTGCCGTCTATATTTGGACATGTAAATCCAGATATATTGATGCCGACTTTGTAGACTTTGCAACCAAACTTATCTTTTAAGTAGTTGCCAAAGGTAAATATTTGTTGCATTAAACTATGTATTTTCCTGTAAAGCAGGCTGTACAGTAGCTCTCATCTTTTGCATTGACACTTCTTAGAAGTGATGCTTCATCAAGGTATGCTAAAGAGTCAGCTTCAATAAACTTGCATATATCATCTTGGCTCATATTTGCGGCTATTAGCTTATCTTTGTTTGGAGTGTCTACACCGTAAAAGCAAGGATCTGTTGTAGGAGGAGAAGATACTCTCATGTGAACTTCGCTTGCTCCTGCCTCTTTTAACATTCTTACGATTCTTTTAGATGTCGTTCCGCGTACGATCGAGTCATCAACGACGATAACTCTTTTTCCTTTGATAATATCTATCATAGGTGAGAGTTTCATCTTAACTTTAAGGTCTCTCATCTCCTGAGTAGGTTCAATAAATGTTCGTCCTATATAGTGGTTTCTCATAATTCCCATCTCATAAGGAATCCCGCTCTCCTGAGCGTATCCTATAGCCGCAGGAACTCCGCCATCAGGTACGGGAATGACCATATCTGCTTCTACTGGCTTTATGCGTGCAAGCTCTTTGCCCATATTTTTTCTTGTCTCATAAACACTCTGTCCAAACACTTTAGAGTCAGGTCTTGAAAAGTAGACATACTCAAAAATACAGTGTTTAGGAGTAGGCTCAAAAACTTTTATGCTTTTTGGCTCTTTATCTTCGCTGAAAATAAGAAGTTCACCCGGTTCAACATCTCTTATAAACTCTGCACCTACAAGATCAAACGCGCAGGTCTCACTTGCGACAATATAACCGCCGCCTGGGAGTTTACCGAGGCTTAGAGGGCGAAAACCGTGTCTGTCACGCATTGCAAACATCTTTGTTCTGCTTAGAAAAACAAGTGAAAATGCACCCTCTATTTTTTGAACGGCATCTATGATTCTGTCAAGCAGTTTTCTCTGTTCGCTTTTTGCTATGAGGTGGATAAGGTTTTCCGTATCCATAAAGGTTTGGAAAATTGCACCTTTGTCGATAAGTCTGTTTCTTATCTCTTCGGCGTTTGTCAAGTTTCCGTTGTGAACGATCGCCATCTCACCCAAGTCGTATCTTGCAAATACAGGCTGAGCATCCAGAATGGAGTCGTCTCCAGCAGTAGAGTAGCGTGTATGACCGATCGCGCTTGAACCTCTTAGTGTCTCAAGCTTTTTCTCATCAAAAACACGCATTACCAGACCGCGTTTTTTGATAGTTTGCAGTTTTGTTCCGTTTGAGGAGCTAATACCTGCTGCTTCTTGACCACGATGCTGAAGTGCATGTAGTGAAAAATAAGCTAATTTAGAAGCTTCCTTATTACCATAGATTCCTACTACTGCACATTTTTCATTAACATCTTCTAGCACATTTTCTCCTCGAGAATATTTAATGGAATTATACTCAAAGCAAAGTAAAATCTGACTTTATAACTCTAAACAATCGCTAATAGAGTAAAGACCAGGCTCTTTATTTACAAGCCATGATGCAGCTCTTATGGCACCCTTGCTAAAAGTGTTTCTTGAAGTTGCAGTATGGTTAAGCTCTATAAATTCGCCCTCATTATAAAAACCTACAGTATGACGACCGACGATATCACCGCCGCGAAGCGCCATAACTGCGATCTCATCTTTTGTTCTCTCGCCTATATTACCGTCACGCCCACTTATGCGGACAGCATCCAGATCAAGTCCACGACCGCTTGCAGCAGACTCTCCAAGAGTAAGAGCAGTACCGCTTGGAGCATCTTTTTTATGTTTATGATGCATCTCTACTATCTCGATGTCAAAGCCTTCAAGAGCCGCAGCTGCCTGATATACGAGCTTATTTAAAAGCGCAACGCCTAAAGACATATTTGTAGCATACAGAATAGGCATACTCTCGCTCGCCTGCTTTAAAAGATTGAGTTGATGAACGCTTAGTCCGGTTGTCCCGATGACAAGCGGTTTTGGAGTTTTTAGGGCAGCTTCAAGCAGGGATTCACAAGCTTCGGGAAGTGAGAAATCTATGACAATATCGCACCCATTTAAAAAAGTGCCGATATCTGTGCTCACCATAACGGACGGATCGATAGAGAAGTTAAGAGAATTTCTTACAAAAACTGAACTAAGGCTTATGTTGTCCGTCGCCTTCAAATCATCAATAATCAGCTTTCCGACTCTCCCGTTCGCCCCAAAAACACCAACTCTCGTCATTTAAATATCCTTCTTTATATATTAGTTTAATTTTTCATCTACATAAGAGATAGCTTGAAGTGCGGCAACAGCACCATCACCGGCAGCACTTACTACCTGCTTTGGAGCAGCTATACGCATATCGCCTGCTGCAAAAAGCCCCTTTACTGATGTTTTCATACTAATGTCTACAATTATTTCACCCTGTTTATTTACATCGCAAAGAAAAGTTTCATCCTCTTGGATAAGGGTCTGATTATTTACATCGTTTCCGACAAAAACAAATACACCTGGTGCTTTTATGTCGCGAATCTCTCCGCTGCTGTTTTTAACACGGATACCGACAACTCCCATCTCATCGCCGTAAACCTCTTCTGGAGTTGTGTTTAAAACAAGTTCTATATTCTCTGTTTTCTCAACTCTTTTAATGGTATTTGGAGCAGAGCGAAATGTGTCGCGTCTATGGATAAGATAGACTTTAGAACATATCTTAGCAAGGTAGAGAGCCTCTTCAAGAGCTGTGTCGCCACCGCCTATAACTGCAACCTCTTTGCCTTTGTAGAAAAAACCGTCACACGTAGCACAGGTGCTCACGCCTCTTCCAAAGAGCTCGTCCTCTCCTGCAAAGCCTGCACGTCTTGGAGATGAACCTGTACATACGATCACGCTGTGAGCCTCTGCTACAGAGCCGTCCTCTTTATGAATTTTAAAGATATCTCCATCTTTGCTTACGCGTTTAACTTCGAGCATCTCATGTTTTAGACCAAATTTTTGGCACTGCTGGGGCCACGGCATCATAAGATCCATCCCGCTAATCTCGCCTGTAACACCGGGATAGTTCTCTATCTCAGAACTTTGTGTTATTTGACCTCCGGGCATCCCCTTTTCAAACATTACTACATTTTCTAGGCCGCCGCGTGTTGCATACAATCCAGCCGTAAGGCCGGCAGGTCCTCCGCCTATAATAGCGCAATCAAGTACCATGCAAAATCCTTTTTATAAATCTTTTATTTGATTTGATAATCCATTCAAATTATCCAGTTTTCGTATCATACTATCTTGTTTATAAAGAGACTCTTTTGTTTTCTTTATAAAAAAAATAGATGGTACTTCGTAGATGTTAAATCTCTGTATAAAACTTAAAGATGTTTTTGTTCCAGACCTTAAAAAAGTCGTGTTTTTGCTCTTTTCATAAACTTCATTGTAGTAGTCTATAGCAATGATGGGATGGTTTAGGTCTATGTTTGAGAGAAGTTCTGCGGTATTGTTTAGTTTTGAGCTGTAAAAAACTACTATGTATTTATCGGCTGTAGGTTTAAAGATATCTTTTTTTTCATAAAATACCCACTCTTTAAAGTCGATAAATTTATACTCTGAGAATTTATAGTTGAAGTAAGCAAAGGCGGCAGCTATCATAGCTGCGCCGAAGAAAGAGGCAAGTAACGTAGATAGCGAAAAGAGGCTTTTACCTCTGTCTGCCACTGCGTACTCTTAAATTACGCTAAAAGAGCGTCTAATTTTTCAGCTAGAGCAGCTTTAGATTGTGCTCCAACAACTTGACCTTCAATTTTGCCATCTTTAAAAAAGATGATTGTAGGAATAGAACGGATACCGAATTTAACAGCGATGTCTTGCTCTTCATCAGTATTTACTTTACAGATCTTAGCTTTACCGTCATAGTCATTTGCAAGCTCTTCAATTACAGGAGCGATCATACGACAAGGTCCACACCACGGAGCCCAAAAATCCACTAAAGATACACCTTCACCCAGTGTTGCTTCAAAATCTGAGCTAGTCAATTCTATATATTTACCCATTATAGTTTCCTTCTAATTTTATGTTCGCACATTATACAAGCCCAACTCTTTAAAATTGCTTTATAACAAATCTATTAAAATTTTATAAAGTGTTTTTTTCTATTTCTATAAAATACGCACTCGCTGTAGCCAGCGCTTTTTGCCATTTCAATGGCTTCATCGCTATATAGACCGACTTGTTCCGGTTTATGTGCATCTGAAGCAAAAGTTATTGGGATATTCAGTTTTTTAATCTCATTTAAGAGTGACATAGATGGATATGCTTCGCCTATCGGCTTTCTAAATCCAGCAACATTTATCTCTACGGACATGCCGGCTTCTTTGATGGCTAGAAGGGCATTTTTTGCTATCTCTTTAATATTTTTTGTCGGCATATATTTGAAAATTTTGATCAGATCAAGATGCCCTACAATATCAAAAAGTCTGCTCTTAGCCATCTCCTCTATTGCATTAAAATATTTTTGCCAGATCTCATCAATATTTTGGTCTTTATAGTTTCCGATAAACTCAGGGTTGTCAAATCCCCACTCCTCTATAAAGTGGATGGAGCCTATCAGATAATCTACATCTGCATTTAAGACTCTCTCATCCATATATCCTCTTAGATAATCCACCTCATAACCTAGAAGTATCTCAATTTTGTCTTTATACTTCTCTTTTGCATCAAGCACACTTTTTTCATACTCTTGCATCTGAGCAAATGAAATGCGATATTTCTCATCAAAATTCATCGGAGCGTGCTCAGAAAAGCCGAAATATTTTATGCCGCACTCTATTGCCTTTTCGATATACTCGGCGATTTCACCTTCTGCGTGATTACAAAGTTTTGTGTGGTTATGGATGTCTACTACCATAGTTATTTTTCCAATATTTACATATTTTTATGATATTATAGTGATAAAATTTAAATTTAGCGAATATGGGACGGAGAGCTTTCTATGACTCAAGAAGAACTAGATGCCTTGATGAGCGGTGATATTGACGATTTAGAATCATTGGAAGATGATGATATAAGTGATGCTTCGGTTGATGAAGATGCAGGATTTGAAGATAGTGATGAAAAAGACAACGGAGAGGATTTAAGCTCTTCAAACGATGAGAAGCCGCTAGGGTATAGTCCTGAGACAGCTCATCATTGGCCTCTTCCTGCAACAAATGAGAATAAAATGGTACATCAGCTTGACGATGTAACAAAAGAGAGCGAAGAGAAAGCCAGCGAAATTTTTGACATAATAGAAGGTATCAGTAATAATCTGCTTGAAGAGGAGAAGAGAGCCGAGGCAGTGATAGAGGTGTTAGAAAGTAACATTGAACTCTTTAAAACTTTAAGCAGTAAATTTCCAGATGTTGAAGCTTTTAAAGTTCAGCTGGAGAAAAACAACTCAGCACTCAGTAGCACAAATGAAGCGCTAGAGACGCTTCAGTCAAGCGGTAATGCAATAATGGACGTTATGGATATCATGCAGTATCAAGACATTCACCGTCAAAAGATCGAGCGTGTTATTAATGTTATGCGCGCACTCTCTAACTATATGAACTCTCTTTTTGAGGGCAAAATAGATGATGAAAAAAGAGTCTCTTCCGCACAACATATTGTCGGAGACACTCATAACGAGCTGGCATCCAACGAAGATATAGAAGCACTTTTAGCGCAATTTGGAAGTTAATGCAAAAAGTAGAACTATTATCCCCTGCGGGAACGTTAGAAAAATTAAAGATCGCTATTGATTTCGGTGCAGATGCAGTTTATGGCGGAGTGAGCCACTTTTCACTTCGTATACGTTCAGGTAAAGAGTTTAGTATGGACGAGTTTGCCGAGGGGATAGAGTATGCCCACTCGCGCGGCAAAAAAGTGTACGCAACTCTAAACGGTTTTCCTTTTAACTCTCAGTTAAACCTTTTAAAAAAACATATTTTAGCTATGGCGGATCTTGGACCGGATGCTTTTATTGTGGCAACTCCGGGCGTGCTTAAACTTTGCCATGAACTTGTTCCGCATATGCCGCTTCATCTCTCTACACAAGCCAATGTTATGAACGTTCTTGATGCAAAAGTTTACTACGATATGGGAGCAACCCGCATTATTACGGCAAGGGAGATCTCTCTTAAAGATCTCGTCGAGATCAAAAGAGAACTTCCTGATCTGGAGCTTGAGGTGTTTGTGCACGGTTCGATGTGTTTTGCATACAGCGGCAGATGTCTTATCTCAACTCTTCAAAGCGGGCGTGTTCCAAACCGCGGAAGCTGCGCGAATGACTGTAGATTTCCTTACGAGATGTATGCGGCAAATCCTGAGACGGGAACGCTATTTAAGCTCCAAGAGGATGAGGGTGTAGGCACTTACATCATGAACTCAAAAGACCTAAATCTTGCTTCACACGTTAAAGAGATATTAGACAGCGGTGCGGTCGATTCTCTCAAAGTTGAAGGGCGTACAAAAACCGCATATTACGCGGCTGTAACTGCAAAAGCCTACAGAATGGCAATAGATGACTACTACAACGGCGTAAATGACGTAGAGAAGTATCAGTATGAGCTGAACTCTCTTCAAAACCGCGGTTATACAGATGCTTATCTTATCTCAAGACCTTTTGAGAAGCATGATACACAGAGTCTTGACTTTACTATGCAGCTTGGAACGCATCAGGTAAGCGGAGTAGTAAATGAAGAGGGTACGCACTTTTTATGCAAATACAAAACCCTGCCAAATGATGAGTTGGAGATAGTCGCTCCGCTTGGCTCTCATATAGAGATAGCAGACAATGAGATAGGCACGACTTACGAGCGTGATGGAAGAGTATATATGAAGCTAAAACAGCTTTTGGCAGAAAATAAGAAAGTTTGGGATGAGGTTCACAGCGGAAATCTAAACCCGATAACACTGCCTGTAAAACTTCCGCCTTACACTTTTTTGAGAATTCCAGCGCATCCTGATATGGGCACTTACCCAAAAGTTTGATAAGCCCAGCTTATATATAAAAAATAGTTTAAAAAGCTATGCTATAATCGCGCATCAAAAAAAAGGAAGATAGTATATGAAATTTGTTTCAATTGTAATAGGCAGTAAAAGTGATTACGAGATAATGAAATCTTGTTCAGACACGCTTGAGGCGTTTGGCGTGCAGTATGAAATGATAATATCTTCAGCTCATCGCTCTCCTGAGAGAACGAAAGATTATATTGCTACAGCAGAGGAAAA
The DNA here is from genome assembly GCF_005217605.1 of Sulfurimonas crateris. NCBI lineage: Bacteria > Pseudomonadati > Campylobacterota > Epsilonproteobacteria > Campylobacterales > Sulfurimonadaceae > Sulfurimonas > Sulfurimonas crateris. Next base: position 202,090 of record NZ_SZPX01000007.1, read on the forward strand.
AGGTGCTCAGGTTTTTATAGCGGCTGCGGGAATGGCTGCACACTTGGCAGGTGTTTTATCTTCTAAAACAGTAAAACCGATCATTGGAGTTCCTATGAGCGCATCTGCTCTTAGCGGAATAGATGCTCTTTTATCAACGGTTCAAATGCCTGCCGGAATGCCTGTTGCTACTGTAGCTATAGGAAAAGCGGGAGCGATAAACTCTGCTTATTTGGCTATGCAGATACTCGCACTTGACAATGAAGAGCTTGCTATCAAACTAAAAGAAGACCGCATCTCAAAGGCTAAAAAAGTAGAGATGGATTCGATGGAGATAGAGACAATTATTTCGTAAATTTGTAACAGGGGCACACGTATGAAGTGGATGAGCGATGAAGAGTATATGGAACTTACCGGTCTTGATATATCGGCGATCGACGATTTGGCAGACAGAGGCAAGCTTACCATAAAAGTAGAAGAGGGGGTGAGATATATCGATCCCTCAAAAGGTGCGGGGGAAGTAGTTCCCGTACAGTTAAAAGAGCTCTCTTCGCACAACACAAAAGAGATGGTAGTACAGCCCCAGTTTGTCGAGAAGACGATAGGTACCATTATCAATCTTCACGAAAAGGTGCTTGACGCAAAAGATGAGACTCTTGCGGCAGTAAGAGTCGAGAATGAGTTCTTAAGAGAGGCGCTTGCCTCTTTGCAAGAGCTTTATGATGAAGACAGAAAAACGATACACACGCTTCAAGAGCAGCTAAAACTTTCACAGCAAGAAGTTGAGTTTATGAGAAGAAAATATAAACTTATGTGGAATAAAGCTATCGAAGAGCATACTACATGATAGTCTATAATGAGCAAAGCCCATTATAACGGCAGGGACTAAAGTCCCTACAACCCCCTAAAGCTACAAAACGAAGTTTTGAGAAATAAAAGGTTTATAAAATATGACTATTGATGAAGCCTGTGTAGGCTGTATAATTAACCAGAGCGTTAAAGTTGCAAATGCTATTCACGCCTCTTCCTCCCTTGCAGATGAGTTAACATCTACTGTTACCAAGATGAGCGAGAGTTTTTCTTATGATGATACCCCTCCCGAAATTGCCTCCTATGTCTATGAAAAAATGGCTCAAATTGCCAATAAAACAGACCTTTATGACGAGGTAAAAGAGTTATCCACAAAAAAAGCGCTCTCTTTCGTTCCGCTTTTAAAAAAAGAGCTCTCAAATTCAAATAATAAACTATTGACCGCCACAAAAATTGCAATAGCGGGAAATGTCATAGACCTTGCCGCAGAGGTAGAGTTTGACCTGCAAGAGGAGCTTGAGAAGATATTTCATACCGAGTTTGGATATGATGATTTCTCTGTTTTTGCACAGAAGCTAAGCAGTGCAAAGAGCGTTTTAATCGTCGGCGACAATGTCGGAGAGCATATTTTTGACTATATGCTCATCGAGACATTAAGTGAGCTCTACCCAGGCAGTAAATTTTACTATATGGTCAGAGGCAATCCGATAATAAACGACGTAACAATTAAAGAGGCTAAAGAGGCTGGATTTGAGAAGATATGCGAAGTGGTTGACAGCGGTGTGAACACTCCCGGGTTTACATATAACCGAGCAAACGACTACTCAAGAGAGCTTTTTGACAGCGTCGATATGGTTATAAGCAAAGGGATGGGAAATTATGAATGTATGAGCCCCTCACACAGAGAGGGCATCTGCTTTCTACTCAAGATAAAGTGCGGAGTTGTCGCCGCCTCTCTAAAAAAAGAGGTCGGTGATATAGTCTGTAAAATGGATTAAAGTCACTCAAACACCATCAGAGCATAACCGCTGTTTTGATAGTGTATCGTCTCTAGAAAACTGTTTGGTGATATTTTTACAGACTCTATAACATCCTCTTTTGGGATCGTATTTGCGTTTAGGCTCATGGCACAAACGACTATCTCAACGCCTCTGTCTGCCAATTTTATAAGCTGCTTTTGAGAGAGTTCAATGGAGCTTAGATCTTTCTCATCTAGAATTATCTCATCATAATTTTTAGAAACGATAGGAGCACACCCTCCATGAATTGTAACGGCAAACTTCGGAGTGTCTCCTTTTTCCTCGATCATATCCATAGTTCTCTCAACAAGCACCATACGGCTGGCAACATACTGCATATCGTTTGCGTTGCAGTTAAAAACAGCTTTATACTCTTCGGCCTGAATGGATGTAATGATAACTGACAATATAAAAAATAGACGTTTCATGGACTCTTCTTTTTGTTGGATTAATGTATTGTATTAGATAATTTTTAAAATAAACTAAACAAATAAAGAGTTCGTCTTATTGTTTAGAATTTTAAATTAAAGTATTGCTTTGTTATAATTGCGCAATTATTTATAAGAGGCTTTCATGATAACTTTTAGCGAGATGTTACTAAAACTACAAGAATTCTGGATGAAGCAGGGGTGCAATATTGTTCAGCCCTACGACATCCCTGCGGGTGCGGGAACATTTCATCCGGCTACATTTTTACGCTCACTTGACTCAACTCCATGGTCGGTTGCTTATGTGGCACCATCTCGCCGCCCGACAGACGGAAGATACGGAGAGAACCCGAACCGCTTGGGGAGCTACTACCAGTTTCAAGCACTTATTAAACCGTCACCCGACAACATTCAAGAGCTTTACTTAAAATCGTTGGAGTACCTTGGACTTGATGTAAAGAACCATGATATCCGCTTTGTCGAGGACAACTGGGAGTCACCGACACTGGGCGCATGGGGACTTGGCTGGGAAGTTTGGCTAAACGGCATGGAAGTAACGCAGTTTACTTACTTTCAGCAGGTAGGCGGCATAGAGTGCTCTCCCGTCGCAGTCGAGATAACATACGGAACGGAGAGACTTGCGATGTACCTGCAGGGTGTTGATACTGTCTTTGACATTGTCTGGGGCGAGAATGAGCATGGAAAAACGCTATACCGCGATGTTCACAAAGAGGCGGAGATAGAGTTTAGCAAGTACAACTTTGAAGTAGCAGACACGGAGATGCTCTTTGCCGAGTTTAACGCAAAAAGCGATGAGTGCCTAAAAGCGCTAGATGCAGGGCTTCCTCTTCCCGCATACGACCTATGCATGATGGCGGCAAACACCTTTAACGTCCTGGATGCCAGAAAAGCTATAAGCCAGACTGAGAGACAAAACTACATACTAAAAATCCGCGAACTCTCACGTGGATGCGCAGAGCTTTACAAGGCTCAAGAAGAAGATAGGAACAAGAGGGTTAAGGCTTAGTTTTTGAACGAAACCCTGCTAGGTCAAATTGACAAGATCCTTTTTGAAGAGGAGGCTTTTTTTATAGCTGTTTTAAAGAGCGGTGAGAAGATAAGCGGCTCATACTATGAGAGTGCGGTCTCACACCTAAAAGGGAGCGCGATCACTCTAAGGGGGCACTGGGAAGAGCATAGAAAATATGGTAAGACCTTTAAGTTCGAGCAGATAAAAGTAAATCAAAATGAGCTCTTTTTCTTTCTCAATAAGATAGTAAAAGGATTTACGAAAAAACTATCAGCCGAGCTAATAGAGCATTTTGGAAGCGAGGGACTTGTCGAGGTCTTAGACAACGACATAGAGCGTCTTTTGGAGTTTAGCGGCATAAAAGAGAAGCGGCTAAAAAAGATACAAGAGAGCTGGAAAAAGTTTCGCTCCATGCGGGAGATAGGGGAGTTTTTAAGCCCTTATGACGTATCTCCCGCACTTCTGACCACAATTGCAACGGCTATGCGCGACGTTGATGATCCTTGTGCAAAAATAAAAAACAACCCCTACATCTTAACCTCCATAAACTCCATAGGTTTCAAACGTGCAGATGAGCTAGCTCTTAAGATGGGAGTGAATCCAAACGACGAAAACCGTATAGGCTCGGCGATGGATTATGTTCTGCTCAACTACTGCGAACAGCAGGGCAACTCCTGCGTGGCAAAAGAGATACTTTTTAGCGAACTCGACTCTCTTCTGCTCTTTAGCGGCAAGAACCATCTCTATGAGGCGATTTTGATCGAGAGGGTAAGCGAGGGGAGCATCGTTTTGATGAAAAACAACCGCGTCTCTCCAGCCCGTCTTTACGATTCGGAGAAGTTTCTCTACGATGAGTTTAAGAGAAGAGCAAAGTTGGACAACGGCGGCTTTGTAAAAGATTTGGACGAGTTTTTAAAAGATAAAGAGCTGCGTCTTGGAGAGCAGCAAAAAGAGGCGGTAAAGAAGATAAACGATGGTGCGTCCATACTCTTTTTGGTCGGTTATGCGGGAACGGGAAAAAGCACGACATCCAGAACCATACTTGAGCTGCTAAACACAAAATATGACAAAAAAGAGATAATGACCTGTGCTCTAAGCGGCATAGCATCCCAACGCATTGCAGATACGACCGGTTATGAGAGTGCGACCATCCAAAGTTTACTGGTTAAGTTTGAAGATAGAGATGATTTCCCATACTCGGTTGTTTTGATAGATGAAGCCTCTATGATAAACTCCTCCCTTTTTGCAAGACTTGTCTCAAAAATCAACAAAAACGCCACTCTGATCATCGTTGGAGATGACGCGCAGCTTCCTCCCATCGGTGCGGGAAATGTTCTAAGCGATGTTTTGACGTTAGAGCTGGCACCTATAGTGAAACTTACAAAGATATACAGACAGAGCGAAGATAAAGCTTTAACAGTTATAGCAAACGATATACGAATAGGCAGCGTGCCTGAGTATAGAAAAAGCTACGAAGATTTTGAGTTTATAGATGTAAATATAGAGAACTATTATGCCCGCAAAAATCAGCTCTCCCAAAAAGAGCTGCAGGATTTGAGAGAGGAGAACTCATTGCAGATTGTTGCCGAGATTGCCCACAAAGTTGTGGAGTCGATTGAGAAGGCAAGGTACAGACTAAACAACAAGCAGATAAAAGAGTATCTGAACTATTTTCAGGTCATAACTCCGATGAAGGGTGGAACTCTGGGTGTAAACAACTTAAACACAGTTTTGCAGGACTATTTCAATCCAAACCCAAAAAAATGCGTGAAAAAGGGCGGTGTGGAGTTCAGACTTATGGACAAGGTAGTTCACACCAAAAACGAGAATATGACATCTTGGAGCGGCGAGGGGTATAAAAACGGCGAAGATTCGGCTCAGAGGCGCATATTTAACGGGATGAGCGGACTTCTTTTTAAGATAGAAGAGGAGGATGAACAGGCGTTCGTGTTTTATCCAAACGAGGATGTAGTAGTCGTTTATGAGTATGAGGAGTTAAAGTCTCATCTGATGCTCTCTTATGCGCTGACCATCCATAAAGTCCAAGGGATGGAGTATGATATAGTCATAATTCCTATGAGTTTTTCACACTACATCATGCACAATACAAAGCTTATCTACACCGCAGTAACAAGAGCAAAACACAGATGTATCCTAATTGGTGAGAGCGGAGCTTTTGAGAGCGGATGCAAGAAGTTTGAAGCAACAAGAAGAGATACCGTACTTTTAGAGTTATAATATCAGAGTTTGGAATAAGGACTTTTTTATCAACTTATACATATAATCAGAGCAAGATGTGATCTCAAGGAGTTTTTGATGGCGATTGGTAACAGGCTTAAGATAGTTATTTGCGGTAAAAGCGGTTTAGTAGGCTCAAAACTTGAAGAGTTCTTCAACCCTGAACATAATGACATAGTTGGCTTGAGAGTACGTGAAGATAGTTCCGTAGAGGGTATAGCCAAGCAGCTTGAGAAGTGTGATGTACTTATAAACCTAAGCGGTACTACCATCTTGGCTCCTTGGAGTGAGAGTTATAAAAAAGAGCTTCGCAGCAGCCGCATTGAGACCACAAAAAAATTGGTTGATGCCATTGCTATTTGTAAAGAGAGACCAAAACTTTTTTTGAGCGCTTCGGCAGTTGGGATATATAAGTCAAATACTCCACATAACGATGACTCGCAGAATTATGCTGATGATTTTCTCTCCGCTCTGTGCTTGGAGTGGGAAGCAGAAGCACAAAAAGCCAAAGAATTTGATGTCAGAGTCGTAGAGATGAGGTTTGGCGTTATTTTTTCAAAAGAGGGCGGAGCGATGTCTAAGATACTGCCTCCCTTTAAGATGGGAGTAGGAGGAAAGCTCGGAGATGGAGAGCAGATGGTCTCGTGGATACACATAGAAGACCTGCTCAGAGCGGTAGAGTTTATTATAAGAACTCCTGCTATCATCGGTTCTGTAAATTTTTCTGCTCCTTATCCTCTCTCAAACATTGAACAGACAAAAATTTTAGGCAAGGTGTTAAGGCGTCCTACATTTTTTAGCGTACCGGCCTTTTTAATAAAGCTGATCTTTGGAGAGGGCGCTCATGTTGTTCTTGATTCAAAAGAGGTCTACCCTACAAAGCTCAAAGAGAACGGTTTTGAGTTTCATTATGAAAAATTTGAGGATGCATTAAGAGAGATAGTTGGTTAATATAAAAGAGATGTTTATTATTTCATAAAGTTTAAAGTTGTAAAATGAACGATTGGTTAAATTATATGAGATTTATTAGTAGGAGCTTTAATGATAGATCCTGTTTTATTGCAAATCGCAAAACATGCGATACTTGAAGAGTTTAGCAATGCGTATACGTTTGACAAAGAGAAGTTGTTTGAGAAATATCCTTTTTTAAAGATAGAGGCTGCAACATTCGTAACACTTGAGTACGATCATCATCTAAGGGGATGTATAGGTTCTCTTGTCCCCAATCGTTCCCGTTATGAGGATATTTTTCAAAATGCAAAATCTGCCGCATTCCATGATCCAAGATTTCATCCGCTAAGTGAAAAAGAGCTCTCTCATATAAATATTGAAGTATCGGTTCTAAGCAAGCCTGAGATGATAGAGTATGAAGATTTTGATGATCTGCTTACAAAGGTCGAACCTCAGTTAGACGGTCTTATCTTTAAGTTTGATGGGTATCAGGGAACATTTCTGCCTCAGGTTTGGAGGGAGCTAAAATCCCCTAAGATATTTTTAGAGCATCTAAGTATGAAAGCAGGACTAAGCCCTATGGTGTACGAGAAGCATCCTGATATATACAAATACAGGGTTCAGGCGATAAATGAGGATTTTGAGAAGATTCCTCCGTTAGAGTAGCAGCAGGAGTTTACTATGAAGAGAAAGATGAGCGTAAGCGGTGCTTTTTATCCCGGAAGAGCTATTGAGATAGAGAGATATTTTGAACACTTCAGTGCAGTTTATGATGAAGCCAAGAGTCTGCCGCAGTTAAATTCAAGAGTCGTGATAGTTCCTCATGCAGGATATATATACTCGGGCTACAGCGCAAATGTAGCATATAGAGTTTTACGTCAAAGCGGTGTAAAAAGATTTGCAGTCATCGGACCTTCACATAAGGTCGGTTTTGAAGGGGCGTCTCTTTGCGATTTCGGCTCATATGAGACACCGTTTGGAGATATAGATGGTTCAATTTCACTGAATCAGGCTTTAAAAGATAAATTTAATCTTCCGTGCGTCTTGGAGGCTCATCAGGAACACAGTACCGAAGTGCAGTTTCCGTTCATAAAACATTATATCGAAGATGCCGAGATAGTCGAGATAGTCTACTCATACGCAGATGCTGCAGAGCTCTCTAAGATCATTGATTATCTTTTGGCACAACCAGAGTGCGGAGTTGTTATAAGCACGGATCTTAGTCATTTTCACTCTCTTAGCAATGCTACAAGACTTGACAATATCTGTCTTGAAGCTATCGAGAATCTAGATGCCGAGAAACTTCATAGCGGATGCGAGGCGTGCGGAAAAATAGGCGTCGAAGCAGTTCTTATAAGTGCCAAAAAATTAGGCTTGAAGGCGGAGCTGCTTGACTACAGTACAAGTGCAGATGCAAGCGGAGATACGGATAGAGTCGTAGGATACGTGAGCGCATGCTTTTATGACTAAAAATATATTTGAAAATAGCCCAAAGCCTACGGATAAAGAGTTTTTTGAAGAGTTGTTCTCAAAAGAGGGAGTAAAAATAGAGAGAATAGTCTCTTATGGTCATACAACTCCCGAGCTTGAGTGGTATGACCAAAGAAGAGACGAGTGGGTGATAGTGCTTAAAGGTGAAGCGGTAATATCTTTTTTAAATGAGGATGACGTAAGATTGCAAGCGGGAGATTATATAAATATTCCCGCACACAAAAAGCACAGAGTCTCTTGGACAAAGCCCGAAGAAGAGACTGTCTGGCTTGCAGTACATTGTTGATTTGCTTCTACTTAAGTATAAGCTAATCTTTTTTAAACAGGTAGTAACTATAATGTGCTATAATGCCCATTAAAAAATTAAAGGAAATTTTAAATGACCCAAAGCGACCCGGCCTCGCGTAGTTTAACCCACGTTCTTATGGGAGCAGTTCTATGACTCTGCTCATTACCTATCTATCACTTGCAATTTTAGTATCGTTTCTCTGCTCGATTTTGGAGGCGGTTTTACTCTCAAGTACAAACTCCTATATAGAGAGCCTGTCAAAAGACCATAATGAAAACCTAGTAAATAAGCTAAAAGGGTTAAAGTCAAATATCGACAAACCTATATCATCTATTTTAACGGTCAATACGTTTGCACATACGATGGGGGCTGCCGGTGTTGGAGCTCAAGCACAGATCCTCTTTGGAGAGGAGTGGCAAGCGCTGGTCGCATTTGTTATAACACTTCTGATCTTATACTTTTCAGAGATCATTCCAAAGACTATAGGTGCGCTTCACTGGAAAAAGCTACTGGTTCCATCAGCGTACATCATCTCGTTCATGATGACGATAAGTGCGCCTTTTACATGGTTTTCATCATTTTTGACCAACTACATTTCAAGAAACAAAAAACATCAAAGCAATTTTTCACGTGATGAGATCATGGCAGTCGTTGCAATGGGCGAGAGGGAAGGGGCGATCCTTAGCAAAGAGAGTGATCTCATAGAGAACCTCCTGAAGCTTAAAAATATAAAAGCAAAAGATATTATGACACCAAGAAGTGTTGTTTTTTCTCTACCGGCAGAAACAAAAATCGAAGAAGCCGTAGAAGATGACAGGATGTATATCCACTCCCGTATCCCTATCTACAGAGAGACGCTTGACGATGTCGTAGGTATTGTCTTTAGCCAAAGAATTCTTGAAGAGAGCAATGAGGATAACGACAGTGTTACTTTAGAGAGTATTTCACATGAAGTGCATATGGTCTCTGAAAATATTCCTGTTCCAAATTTAATTGATCAGTTCGTAAAGCGTAAGACTCACCTTTTTATAGTTTATGACAGTTACGGGCAGACCGTAGGAGTCGTTACTCTTGAAGATGCCATAGAGACTCTTCTTGGTGTCGAGATAGTTGATGAGATGGATGAGATCGAAGATATGCAGCTTTTTGCAAAAGATAGAAGCAAGCAGTTTCAGGATAAGATGAAGTTCGAGCGAAAAAAGATGGAAAAAGCTAAAAGCGTTTAGTGAGGTAGAAGATGGTTAAGGTCAGTGCTGTTCAGATGCAGATGAGTGAAGATAAAGCTTCAAACATAGATAAAGCCGAGAGATTGGCAAGAGAAGCGGCCGCGAACGGTGCTCAAATAATTCTTCTTCCGGAACTCTTCGAGGGGTACTACTTCTGCAAAGATATGGACGAGAAGTACTTCTCATGGGCGGCTCCAAGAGAAGGCAACAAGCTTATAGAGAGATTTGCCGCTTTGGCAAAAGAGCTTAAAGCGGTTATTCTGATAAGCTATTTCGAGAAGAGCGATGAGGGTTACTTTAACTCTCTTGTTGTTGCAGATGCGGATGGCACTCTAATGGAGAACTACCGCAAAACGCATATTCCAGATGGTCCCGGATATGAGGAGAAGTTCTACTTTAAACCGGGTAATACCGGCTTTAAGGTCTACGATACTGCTTATGCAAAGATAGGTGTTGGCATCTGCTGGGATCAGTGGTTTTGCGAGACTGCGAGAGCTTTGACGCTTATGGGCGCGGAGATCATCTTCTACCCGACGGCGATCGGAAGCGAGCCCGAGATACACCTTGATTCAAAAGAGCATTGGCAGAGAGTCCAGATGGGACATGCGGCTACAAACACGGTTCCCGTGGTAGTTGCAAACAGAATTGGTGAAGAGAAGGGCGAGACTTGCAGCCTCAATTTTTACGGCTCATCGTTTATAACTGACTATACGGGTGCAAAGATCGCTGAAGCCTCAAGAGACAAAGAGGAAATCCTCTACGCCGAGTTCGATATAGAGGAGAATCAGAAGCAGAGACACTACTGGGGTCTCATAAGAGACAGACGTCCACAGATGTATAAAAACATCTGCTGATTTGGAACTGTTTTTGCTACAAATATGAAGCAAAACAGTCCAAAAAAGGTTAAGTTGATGGAGATAGTGCTAAGAGACAATCTTATTTTAGTCACTACAGACTTTGATACATTAAACACTCAGTGGATGAAAGAGTTCTTAAATCACCACTCCAGAGGTATGCTTTTTTTGCCAAAGGCGGTAATGGTATTTAGAAACGAGATACTCTCTCAAGAGCGAGATAGGTTTATCAACCAGTTAAGCCAATACCACGCCACAAAACATGATTTTTCACATGAATTTTTTCTTCGATCACTCCTTAAATTTGGAAACCAGCCAATCAGAATAGAACTAAACAGACAAGAAGAGCCACAAGAGATAGCGGTCAATCTTTACGCCTATAACAGTGATACCGTACTTATCTCGCTTGATTATCCAAACTCGTGGGTGCTGAGCTATCTTCGTTCACAGCTTGAAGTTTATGTAGAGAGAGGAACGGATATATCTCTAGTCCTTGACGTCTCCGACTATAAAGCAAAAGCGAGGCTGGAGAGAGCTCTCGACAAGCGCAACGTTCTGCACTATCGGATCAGGTACAGCTACAACAACCGTTTTATGAGCAAGCTCTACAGCGATTTTGCTAAGTACAGTTTTGGGAGTCTCTGTAAAGAGGAAGAGGATGCGCAGAAAAATCATTTTTATGCAATTTTACAGTGTCCTATCGGGGCTAGTCAGAGTGCTCTAAGAGAGAGCTATAAAAGACTTGCAAAAGCGTACCATCCAGACAAAGTGCTACAAGAGGCTCCGCACATGGTAGAGCACTACACACAGAAGTTTCAGCTTCTCCAAGAGGCATACTCTGCACTGAAAGTTTAGAAAAAGTTATCTATTATCTCCTCTTTTTTCGCACTCTTTACAAGTGCTTCAAAATCCTGTGAGCTGTAGAGGGCTAGTTTTTTGCCCTGATGGCTAAGCAGCTCTTTTGAGAAACCTCTTTTAGAAAAAATAACTGCCTGAGTAGGTTCAATACCGAGCTTTTGACACTTGTCCAAGAGTTTATGCCACTCACTTTTGTTTACTTTATGATTTGACCATTTGCACTCTGCCACGTAAATTTTCTCATCTTTTGTTATGGTGAGTATATCTATCTCGACATTTGCATCCCAATAACTTCCCGAACTAAGTATCTGAGAGTCTCTAAGATTGTAGTTGAGCAGAACTTCGGATAGCTCTTCAAAAACCAGACTCGTATAGCTGTGTCTTCTTTTGTGAAAATCTTTAAAAAAAGTGTCATATTTGTTAGCTTCGATCTCTCTTGCATGCGGGGCGATAAAGTAGAACCAAAACCTTATAAATGGGTGCGTAAAGAGAACTTTGTGAGAGATTCTGTATCTCGCCACTTCTCTTTTTAGTTTCCCCTTTGGATTGAGTGAGCGCGCAGGCTCCTCTCTTGAGAACTCTATCTGAATCAGCCCTTTTTGCTCTAAAAAGTTGAGCGCGCTTCCGCCGTTTGCGTTGTTGAGACCCGCTCTGTTAAACGCCGAAAATATCTTTCGATCCCCCACTGCCAAAGCACGAAGAAGACGAAGGCATCCCTTGTCCGCCAAGGTTAGCTCTTCTATCTTTTTTCTAAGAGATACAAAGTTGTTCAGGATCAGCTCTTCCACCAGAGAGTCTATCTCTTTGGTCGTGTCCAGCTCCCATCCAAGACCGCCGAAGATTGAAAAGTACTCAATCTGCGTCTCCATATCATCTGGATAGTTTCTTGAGTAAAAGGAGCGAAACTGCTCTAAGAGTCTGTTTTTTATCATTGATTAATTCTATCATAATTCACTTCCCCATTTCAACATATCTATGCCGTATTTTTCTCTTATATTTTGCGAATGTTGGGTAAGTCTGTGCATCTTTTGCTCTTCTGCAAAATTTATAAGCGAGAGTTCCCTTCTTGACTCTCTCGTAAAGCTTGAGCAGTTGATGCTTATGCGTATGACTTGAAGCCTTTTGTATGTGTCCGCCTCGCTAAAGAGCTCAAGACACAGAGAGTCAAATTTTTTTTCGGTAAATATTTCGCAAAGTGTTATGTTCTTGTGCGACTTTTGATTCATCTCGTAGGCGATAGAGAGATGAAAGACCGTGGGTATGACCTGAAGTTTCATGATGGCAAAGCTGAGATGGCGGGCTAGAACGTGTACCCTTCTCTTAAGTTCCCCTCTGTCATAGATAGGGTCGAATGTTCTGGATATTCCTATGGATTTTCTTATATGTTTTGTATTTATCTCATCATCGCTTTTGCCGCATACTCTGGCGTAGAGCTCTTTTGCGTAAGGTCCCCACGACTCTAACGTTCCTCTTCTTCTCTTTATCTCCCCTAGGGTGTGTATTTGAGCACTTTTTAGTTTTGCTTTCATACTTTTGCCAATGCCCGCAAACTCTCCCACAGGGATATTTTCTATAAAACTGTCCAGCTCGCCAGCGTATACGACTCTGCACCCAAAAGGCTTGGCGTGTGAAGTGGCAAGTTTGGCAATGTAGCGGGTTGGAGCTGCCCCGATGGATACGGGAAGCTTTATTACCTCTTTTATCTCGTTTTTTAAATTTTTTATAAAATCTTCTACATCCTTATCGTCTATCCAGCCGCCAAGATCACCGTAAAACTCATCTATGCTCGCCTGCTCCACAAGCGGTATCTTGGTCTGCAAAAAGTCGTGAAGCTCATGCGATAGTTTTTGATAGAGCGACATATTTGGCGCTTTGATGATAAGATGCGGGCAGAGGGTCAGTGCCTCTCTTATGCTCATGGCAGTCTTGATGCCGTAGGACCGAGCTTCATAGCTTGAAGTGGTAAGTATGCCGCGAACTCGCCCATCTTCATCTTTAAAAGCATCTATGTCATCATCTTTTTCTTCATACGCTTTGTAAAAAGTAGGCACAAATGAACCTGAGTTCTCGAAGTTTACCGTCTGTTTTTTAGCATCTTTGTTAAATATTTTAGTATCACTCCGTCCGCCAATTGCGACAGGCTTGCCCTCAAGCGAAGGCTCTTTAATGCGTGCGGCACTTACAAAAAAGCAGTCTATATCTATGTGTATTTTCATACTCTCAGTATAGACAAATTTTTAGGATGATGTTAAAAATATGGCAAATTGCAAAGATATTTTTTACTTGTTTATATTTTGATACAAAAGCAGCATTTAATATATATTGACGCAAAATTATTTTAAGATACATATTGTAACATGAGACATTATTATGACAAAATTATCACATTGTTCTTGACTAAAATATAAAAAATAATAATAATTAGTAAAGTTTAATATAAAAGGATCCTAATGAGTATAAATGTAGATCAGATGAGATTAGAAGAGCAGAAAAAGAACCCTGTGGTGGCGTATATATTATGGTGGTTTCTTGGACTTTTTGGAGCACATCGTTTTTATATGGGTAAAAGTAATGCGGTTACTATGCTAATTATTACAATAGTAAGTTTTTTTACTATGATAATAGTAGTTGGTTATGTTGGATTAATTGCAATGTTTATTTGGTGGGTACTTGATGCAATATCTCTTCATAAATGGGTTAAAGTTTATAACTTGGAACTTATTAATAATTATGAAAAGGCAACAGTAAGCAATAATTAAATACTAAAATCCCATGTATCTTTCTCATTCCCATCATCTTCTGATGGGAATGCATACAAGCGCTACGACTTGTTATAAAAATCCACAAACTGGAAACCAAAAATCAGCATCAACATATAAAACTTGACGTATTGTCAAGAACAGAGTACAATAAACCCATGAGAATTATTTCCAATAAAACATTGAAGCAATTTTATGAAAATCCTTTGTATAGCGATAGTAAGTCTTCGCTACAGAGTTGGTATCACGAGGCGTTAAAAGCTTCTTGGCAAACTCCAAATGAGATAAAGGCTCAATATAAAAGTGCAAGTATTATTGGAGATAGTAGAGTCGTGTTTAATATACATGGAAATAAATATAGATTGATTGTTAAGATAAATTATTATGCTTCAATCATATTTATAAGATTTGTCGGTACACATAAAGAGTATGACAAAATCAATGCAGCGGAGATATAAGATGAATATAAAACCTATCAAAAACGAGCAAGATTATGAGAGCGCGCTTCAAAGAGTCGAGGTTCTTATGGATGCCGTGCCGGAGAGTGAAGAGTTTGATGAGCTTGAAGTGCTCACAACGCTTATTGAAGCTTATGAGACAAAGCATTACAAGATAGATGCACCTGATCCTATTTCAGCCATCAAGTTTAGAATGGAGCAAGAAAATCTCAAGCAAAAAGATTTAGCTGCCGCACTCGGAGATGAAACGAGAGTCTCTAAGATTTTAAGCGGGCAAAGAGAGCTAACAGTGACAATGATAAGAAATCTGCATGAGCAGTTTAAAATCCCTTTTGAGAGTCTGTTTGGGAGAGAAAAGAAACTCTCAGCAACTTGAAACAAAAAGTGTTTTAGTTTATTAATTGAGTGATGAAGATATTAGGTTTGTGCTATAATCCACACCTAAATACACAGAGAGGCGTTAAAGCAGAATGAAGCGTTACATTATGATTATTTTGATCGCTTTGCATTTAACGAGCGGCACTGTATATGCGAAAATGGCATCATTTGAGCAGGGGCATACCGATACAATTATGCATGAATGCATGGAGCATGAACATAGTCATTATCACGGCGCCTCTATCCACAAGCACGGACATTCTCATACAATAGCGACATTTTTGGACTTTAATACCGGTTTTCAAGAGAGCTACGCGTTTAGCTTTATCATCTCAAAAAGCTCATTTTTAGAGGTAACTTCATATATCGTAAATCCTATGCTAGATTCTCTTTTTCGCCCTCCAAAGCTTTAGTTTTTTACCTAAATAGATCTTATTATTACAATATTCAAGGAAAAAAATGAAGATATTTTTTATATTATTGGCTTTTTTGCTTCTGAAGAGTGCCGCTTATGCGCACGGTATGTCAGAAGCTGATATAGAGGCTATGATAGAGGGTGGAAACCTTCGTTATATTTGGCTGGGTGCCACCCATATGTTGTCAGGGTATGACCATCTGTTGTTTCTCTTTGGAGTGGTCTTTTTTCTAAGTAACACCAAAGATATTATCAAGTTCGTAACCATATTTACACTGGGTCACAGTATCACGCTGATATTGGCTACATTTATGGGAATAAATGCAAATTACTACCTTATAGACGCGGTAATTGCACTAAGTGTAATATATAAAGCGTTTGACAACAACAAAGGATTTGAGAGTTATTTGGGAATAAAGTCTCCTAATTTGATGCTGATGGTACTTCTGTTTGGTCTTATACACGGGTTCGGACTCTCTTCAAGACTTCAGCAACTGCCTCTTGGTGAGCAGAGCTGGAGTATGCTGTTGGAGATAATCTCATTTAACATAGGTGTTGAGATAGGTCAGATCATTGCACTTATCGGTATGCTTTTTATTTTAAAACTATGGAGAGAAAAAGAGTCGTTCACGAAATATGCTAAAGTATCCAACCATGCATTGATGTTCGCGGGTTTTATGCTTCTTTTGATGCAGCTGCATGGATATTTACACACTACAAACGAAGAGGAGTTCGGCTTTAACAGAGACGAGCATATACATATCCATATGGATATGGAAAAACAAAATAACTATACACACGATAGTTTATAAAACCATCCTATAAAGAATAGCTTAAACCAATAGCTATTTTTTATAGACATAGATAATGTGTTTCATTATTTGAGTATTTAAAAAGTATAAATGCTCAGATGATCAAATACAAAGATATAACCA